>DQHS01000221.1:0-242 GCA_003524365.1 Cellvibrio sp.
TGTATATATACTATATGCACAGTATACACAGATATACACAGTAAGCAACTAACCTGGAAACCCAATCAACTTCCGGCATCTATATGTAGGCATATCCTCCCAAAGTGCTTATCATTGGCATCAGCCCTTTCCGCCAAACCATAAGTCACGGATTGCATGAACCAGCGCAGCCAACACCAAGCCATTATGTTTGCCGATGTCTCCGGCAGCTCCGCACTTTATAAACGCCTTGGCAACGCACA
>DQHS01000221.1:247-8216 GCA_003524365.1 Cellvibrio sp.
TGTCGCCCATATTGCACGCGCCAACCAAATTGTAATCACGCAAGCGATAGTCGATGCACTTGAAAACTCTCTGCGGCGTGATTGCCAGATGTTCGACCGTATTAACATTAAAGGCGAAACTGAAAAGACTCTGATATATCGTTTGGAGTGGGAGCATTCAGGCAAAGATAATCGCGCAACCATGGTCATGCCGATACACGACGTCACCCGCTTTGTCGATAAATTCGAATTGAAATTGGTGGTCAATGGCCAAGCAATTTCGTTGCTACCAGAGCAGACNNGCTATTTCGTTGCTACCAGAGCAGACGCCGCTTCACATTGGACGCGACCCACACAAAGCACAATTATTGATTGAAAATGAATTAGCCTCGCGAGAGCACTGCCATATTGAATTTCGCCGCGGGAAGTATGTTTTAATTGATCATTCAACGAATGGCACTTATGTATATGTAGATGAACAAGCGCCGATTTATTTACGCCGCGAAGAATTACCACTACAAGGTCAGGGTTATATCGGCCTTGGTCAAACTGTTGCTGCGGCCACGCCGTGGGCGCTGCATTTTAAAGTGTGAAATTCCCCCATGAATACCGAAAAAACAATTGAATATTCAACACCCAGCCTGATGCGCCGATTTGCCGCTATGGTGTATGACTCACTATTAATTATAGCGATCAGTATTTTGTATGGTGCAATTATGGCCGGCATCAATGTGGCCATTAAAGGCGCACCAGTAACGGGGGAACGTATAACCTGGGGAATGTTTGGCGTAGTGGTTTTTATTGGTTGGATTTTTACTATAGGTTTATTTTTTTGTTACTTCTGGCACAAATCTGGCCAAACACTGGGCATGAAAACCTGGCGTATGAAAATTGTGAATAACGACAATTTGAATCATCCAAGTTACTCACAATGTGTTGTCCGCTTCCTCTGCGCGCCCTTCTCACTTTGCTTACTAGGCGCCGGTTATTGGTTGATGTACACCAACGCCGAGCGCCAAACTTTGCACGATAAAATAAGTAAAACACGCACTCTCTTGTTGAGCAAAGAAAATAAATAACTCAGCGCGCCCTATTTAACAAATAAATCCCCAATGCAATACACAACGAGATAGGAATTATCACGGCGATAACAGGAGGGAAACCAAACACCAAACTGGATGGTCCCAATAGTCTTTGTAAGAGCGCAAACACAATACCAAAAATCACCCCCGTAAAAATCCGCTGCCCCATAGTAACGCTACGCAGCGGGCCAAATACAAAAGAAATTGCAATCAACACCAAGCTAGCCGTGGCAATCGGCTGTAATATTTTTTGCCAAAAGGCCAAACTGTAATTACCGGCAGTTAGGTTTTGTTCCTCAAGATAATTAATATAGTAATGCAGGTTGCGCATGGAAATATCTTCTGGCGATAGCACCAAAATGTTAAACAAATTAGGCGTTAATGGGGTTTCCCAGCGACGATCAGCCAGAGTTTCATTGCGTACGCTGGCATCTTCCATGAAGGTGATAGAAATATCTTTTTCTTGCCAATATCCGTCTTGATACACCGCTTCTTTAGTGAAACTCGCCGATTCCAAATGATGTTGGTCATTAAAACGGTAGCGAGTTAAACCGTAGATGACCCCGCTAGGCAACACAGCATTCACATACATAAACTCATTACCTTCACGGTTCCACACTTTTTGCGGCGCCTGCTGGGTCACATTGTATTTTAAAAAGTGGCGACGATTTTCGGCCATCTGTTCAGTGTAGGGCGCAACAAATTCACCTACCATTAAAGCGATAGCAATAAAGATCAACGCGGGGCGTAGCGCAATCCACGCAATACGTTTTACCGACACACCCGCTGCACGCACAATAACCAACTCACTGGTACTGGCCAGCAGCCCCAAACCGGCGAGACAACCAATCAAACAAGCATAAGGAATCAAATCGTAGAGGCGGCGCGGCACGGTAAGTGCCATGTAATAAAAGGCTTCAATAGCGGTATAAGTCTCAGTAACTCGCTCCAATTGGCTAATCAATCCAAAAATAAAATCCAGTGCAACAAACACCAGCAGCGTCATAGCAATCGCGTAAAAAACAGTGCGCGATATATAAGCGGTAATTTTATGCATGGGCTACCCTCACCGATTTATTGCGTGACTGCAGTAACGCCTGCCAATTCAACATAAACAAAGCAATCACCAAAAATGGTATATGCACCACCCAAACTCCCAACCATACCGGCAGATCACCTTCAGCAACTGCTCCGCGCGCGTTGATCAGAAAAGCGAGATAAAAAATATAAATTAAAATAGCGGGTAACATCTTCAGATAGCGCCCCTGCCGCGGATTGGTTTTGCTCAGTGGCACCGCAAGCAGGGTAGCGATTATTACCATTAATGGCATGGAGATACGCCACTGCAATGCGGCCTTACTTTCCAAATCATTTGCAGTAATCAGCTCAGCTGTTGTTTTTGCATCGGCCTCACTTTCAAACGCTGCTTCACTGGTGGTGGGCGGTAAATATCTGCCCCACTCGCTGAATTGGGTAATTTTAAATTCGACTGTACCTGGACGGCCCTCATAACGATATCCGTTATGCAATACCAAATAGCGTTGACCGTAATCTGGTTTGTAGGTTTGCTCACCGGTTTCAGCAATAACGATAGTGGAATTACTCTCCCCGTCCTGCTGAGCGACAAAAACTTGTTCCAGACGTTTGTTATCGTCACTTACTTGCTCGACGTAAGTCATGATGCGCCCTTGACCAATCGCCTGAAAGCGCCCTTCCTGCAAGCTTTCAAACTCACTGCGGCTGCGCTGCTCTGCGAGGACTTGCTGCGTGAGCTGCGCACCCAAAGGGCTTAACCAAAAACTAAACGCCGCGACCACCAGCGCAACTAGCGCGGCGGGCACCATGGTAATGCGCACCAATTGCCACTGACTCATGCCGGTCGCCGATAGCACCACCATTTCACTTTCGATATACATGCGCCCATAGGCGAGCAAAATTGCCAGATAAAATCCCAACGGCAAAATCAACTCCAAAAGATTAGGCATCCGGTAGGCGATAATAGTGAAGAGCACGTCTACGGCAAGTTTGCCTTGAGCCGCATCATCAAGGTAATCGCTAAATTTTCCGGAGAGGAAGATGGTCAGCAAAATCGCGCTCACTGCCAAACTGGTGATCAATAAATCCCGTGAGAGATAACGAAAAATAATCAAAGTGATAATCCTGTCATTCGACATTGGCTGCGGGTACGTACAAAACCTGCACTACAATTCATCCAACACTGTCAGCGACTGCCACAGATGAATTGAGCAGGTGCGTCTAGTGACTTGCGTTAAGCGACAAGGTTCAGATTTTCACCGAATTTTGCCGCCATAGCCCACGTAAATTGTGGCATTATCACGCACCGCGCCCGATTTGTCTTGAGCGAATTTTTCACAGCTTTTTTTACCAAGGACTTTCTATGACCGCTGCCAAAGCCTCTGCAAAATCTGCCAAACCTGCGACTGCCAAATCCTCTACTCCCAAAACCAGCCTTATCCAATTTTCTGCCAAAGCGATTGAGCCTATCAAACAAGTGAGCCAGTGCTTGGTTGTCGCCAGTTATGAAGGTGTAAAACTGTCCCCCTCCGCTAGCGCCATCAATGCTGCAGATGCACAACAACTTGAAGCGCTGCTCAAACGCGAAGGCTTTCAAGGTAAAGCAGGGCAATGCCTGCTGTTATTAAATCCGCAGGGCATAGCCGCTGAACGCTTACTGGTGTTGGGCGTTGGTGCCACCAAAGACGGTCATGTGAGTGCCGACAATTATCGCAAGGCCGTACAAAAAATCGGCGATGCCTTACGCACGACGACTTGCAGTGAAATTACCCTCGCATTGGCTGAGATCAGCGTTCACCAGCAAGATACCGAATGGCAAGCGCGACAAGTCGCTGAGAGCTTAGGCCTGCTTGATTACCGCGCCGACAAACTCAAGAGCAAACCACCCGAACTCAGTTTGCAATTGAAGAAGGTGTTTTTTGGCGCCACTAAAGAACAAATAGCTGGCGCGACTAAAGGCCTGCTACTTGGCCAAGCCATTGCCAAGGGCGTCAATCTGGCGCGCGAATTGGGCGATTTACCAGGCAATATTTGCACCCCGACTTATCTCGCCAGCGAAGCCAAGCGTCTCGCCAACAAACAGTCAAAACTGAGCGTGAATATCCTTGAAGAAAAGCAAATGAAAGATCTGGGCATGGGCTCACTGCTGTCAGTTGCCGCGGGTAGCGATCAACCGGCCAAGCTCATCGTCTTGGAATACAAAGGCGGCAGCAAAAAGCAGGCACCTATCGCNNACCTTCGACACCGGCGGCATCTCGATCAAGCCGGCGCAGAACATGGAAGACATGAAGTACGACATGTCCGGCGCCGCCGCGGTTCTCGGCACCTTCGAGGCGCTGGGCAGGCTCAAGCCGGCGGCGCACGTGATCGGGATCATCCCGAGCACGGAGAACATGCCCTCGGGCACCGCCGTCAAGCCCGGCGACGTCGTCACCAGCATGTCCGGACAGACCATCGAAATACTCAATACCGATGCCGAGGGCCGCTTGGTTCTCTGTGATGCCCTTACCTACACCGAACGCTTTAAGCCTAAAGCGGTAGTGGATATCGCCACTCTCACCGGTGCTTGCGTGATCGCGCTGGGCAACCATGCCACTGGTTTATTCAGCAACAACGATGAACTCGCCAAATCCCTGCTAAAAGCCGGCGAAGAATCTGCTGACCGCGCCTGGCATATGCCGCTATGGGATGACTACCAAAAACAACTCGACAGCAACTTTGCCGATATCGCCAATATTGGCGGTCGCGAAGGTGGCGCGGTTACGGCTGCCTGCTTCCTATCGCGCTTTGCGAAGAAATTTGCCTGGGCACATTTGGATATCGCCGGTACTGCCTGGCGCTCTGGCGGTGCTAAAGGTGCAACCGGTCGCCCGGTGACGATGCTAGTGCAATACCTGCTGAATCAGGCTTGATCGTGACCCAGGTAGATTTTTACATACTGCCGGAAGCAACCAGCGAAGCGCGCTGGTTGTTTGCCTGCCGCCTGATCGACAAAGTACAACGCATGGGTATGCGCGTTCTGGTGGCAATGGACAGCGAAACCGAAGCACGCGCGTTTGATGAGCTACTCTGGACATTCAAGCCGGAAAGTTTTATCCCGCATCAATTGATAAACGGTGGCAAACCCGCGCCAGTGGAGATCACCTTCACTCAGGAGGCTGGCGACCATCAAGGTTTATTGCTTAACTTGAGCAAGACCACACCACCCTACTTCAGCCGCTTTGAACGCTTGAGCGAGGTGGTGATTCAGGAACAACAGAGTTTGCAATCCAGCCGCGAGCGTTTCAGTTTTTATAAAAGCCGCGGCTATCCGATTGAAACCCGGAAATTGTGATACGACCACACAGACAATGCGATTGACAGGTAAGCATCATGGCCAATACGAATAAAACCAAAGCCGAAATATTGCAGGAGCTGGAGTCGATAAAAGGATTATTACTGGAAGAGGACGACATTCCTATTCTGCAGGATATGGAGGGTGAAGATGAAATTCTCGATGAGGAATTCCATCC
This sequence comes from Cellvibrio sp., assembly GCA_003524365.1. Taxonomy (GTDB): domain Bacteria; phylum Pseudomonadota; class Gammaproteobacteria; order Pseudomonadales; family Cellvibrionaceae; genus Cellvibrio. Next base: position 5,856 of record DQHS01000221.1, read on the forward strand.
GGAGCCACCCGTGCTGATCAACCGCCATGAATCTGTCTTACCGGGTCAGGCTTCGCTGTTTGATGAACCCAAATCGGCTCTAGCCAAAATTGCTGAACAGCTCGATACCGCGACCAAAGCCCATGAGCCTCTCTCACTACAGGATCACAAAAAAAGCGGTTTTGCTTCACATCTGAGCGCTACTCACTCGGCCACACATACAGATAATCGCCCTCTGGCAAAGGCCAGCGGAGAGAATCCTTTTTTACCGCAACATATACGCGAGCGTCTGCATGGAAACAATCCACCACCGCTTTTCGAATATGAAACCGCAAAAAAAATTATCAGCTCCACTAAAAATATTGCGCACAAAACTAACAAGCCACGTCAATATTTAGTGGAAGAAGTGATGCTCAGCATGATGCCGCAAATTGAGCGTGAATTGCGCCACCGGCTATTTGCAATGAGCGTGGAAGATTTGGAAACATTATTAAATGAAGATGAAGATTGATCTGGCAGCAACTGATTAACCGCTGCCTTAAGGTGCGACCTTCGCCAATTCACGGGCTGTTTTAACTCTACCAAACGCCCAAATAGCGATGCATACCAGCAGTATATTGACCAAAAATACCTGATGGTAACCAAAATAATCTGCCACCAAGCCCACCATTAAACTACTCAGTAAATTGCCGATATGGGTTGTATTGGTGTAGAGCGCGGAAGCACCGCCCGAGCGCCCCGGCATTAAATCCTGAATAACCGACACACCCAATCCCGCTAAAACGCCAATAAATATTGCATTAAAAATTTGCAGCGCAAATAAATGCCACAGCTCGCTCGCAAAATAAACTCCGGTATACAGCAGCAAAGCAGCAATGCCCGCACAACGAATCAAACTCATCAGGTGGAAGCGGCTCGCGTAGTAACCAGCCAATAACATGAAAGGAACTTCTAACGCTGCCGTGGTGCCCATTACCCAGCCCATCCAGTGCGCATCGATTTGCAAATTATCTTTTAAGTGGATTGGCAAACTGATGAGGTAAGCATTATTGACGCCCCACATCAACGAGAACGCAATCGCGCACAACCATAGGGATTGTTTAATTGCTGTCGACAAAGGCGGCAAAGCAAGTTGTTCGCCAGCGGCATTGACCGGTTTATTTTTTTTGGGCAAGCGCGGTAATAATTTAAGACTTGCAGCAGCAACTAACACATACAAGATCGCGGCTATACCATAGCTCACATCAAAACCGAAATAAGTCGCCAATAAAAACCCGGCAGGCGGGCCCGCCACCCAAGCGAATGCAATTTGCGCACGCATAATCGCGTTAAACAAGGGAATTCGGTCGGGAGGAATTTCGGCCTCGGCGTAATCCAAACTGTAGGCCATAATTTGCNNATTTGCGAGATAGAGACCATCGACAAACTAAGCAAAAAAATCGCGGTAAATGCCACCAGCCAATAATTGCGCGATAACGCAAAAATTACGCAAGCGACTGTCCCAAGCAGACAGCAAAAAACAACTAAGGGGCGGCGATCCGCCAGCTTATCAGACCAATGCCCCAGCCAATGGTTGTAGGCAATACTCGCAAGGGCGATGCCCGCAAACGCCAAACCCACCAACAGCGGCCGCACGCCAATTTCTTTGGCAAGAAAGAGGCTAAAGGTTGGCAGCACCAGAGCGCCCACCACACCGGCAGTGAAAAACAACAGGTACAAACCCAAGGCGATGGGGCGAAATAAGGGAGAGGACACGCTAGTTACCGGAAGGGAGAAGACAGGCACGCATCATAGCCGAAACCGGTTACCGCCAAAATGGGCGAAGAAGCCGATTAATCCTTCTTAACAACCGGCTTGTCTGGAGATACCCGACTTTTACGAGGTGATGGGTGCCCGCTTTCTGTATAATCGCCAGAATTGCGCCCGAGGAACTACCCCACCATGCAATGCATCAGCATTCAAATCCAACCCAAATACAGCCGCGAGTTTAACCGCGAAGAGTTTCTGCAGCGCGTGNNGTGAATCCGATGATGAGTGCCTACTACTGCATCATTTCGATTCCAGTGAGCAACTGGATACGCTTTAAAATTTCCCTTTCGAGTAAAACATGTCAACAATTAATTGGTTCCCCGGCCACATGCATAAGGCCCGCAAAGAAATTGCGGAAGTTATGCCTCATGTGGATGTGGTCATTGAAGTAATCGATGCACGCATCCCATTCTCCAGCGAAAATCCGCTGGTGCCGAGTTTGCGCGGCGATACTCCGCTGATCAAATTGCTCAATAAAGCGGATTTGGCCGACCCGGCAATTACCGCACTCTGGATCGAAAAAATGGAGCAGGAAGCAGGTGTAAAAGCCCTGCCTGTAAGCCAGCAACGTCC
>DQHS01000324.1 GCA_003524365.1 Cellvibrio sp.
AGATTCTGGAAGAAGGTATTAACGAAGCGGGCTCTATGGCCTCGTGGATTGCGGCGGCAACTGCCTACAGCAATTATCACGTTCCCATGATTCCCTTCTACATCTATTACTCCATGTTTGGTTTCCAGCGTANNAGCTGGCGGTGATCATTCAAGACGGTATCAAGCGCATGTATCACGACAAAGAGAACATGTTCTATTACATCTCTTTGATGAATGAAAACTACCAACATCCTGAAATGCCCGAAGGTGCCGAAGAAGGCATTATCAAAGGTATTTACCAATTGGAAAAAGGTTCTGGCAAAGCCAAGAACCGTGTGCAATTGATGGGTGCCGGTACTATTTTGCGTGAAGTGCGTTTTGCTGCTGAAATCCTGCGTAGCGACTTTGATGTAGAAGCGGATGTGTGGAGTGTAACCAGCGTTAACGAACTGACCCGTGACGGTCAGCGTGCCACTCGCTGGAATATGCTGAATCCGACTGCTGCAGCGCGTAAGCCGTATGTCACTCAGGTTTTGGAAGCGAGTGAAGGCCCGTTTATTATCGCTACTGACAATCTGAAAACTTACTCTGAACAGCTGCGTGCCTATATTCCAGGCTCATACACAGTTTTGGGTACAGAAGGTTTTGGTCGCAGTGATACTCGTACCCAGTTGCGTCATTTCTTCGAAGTAAATCGTTACTTCGTGGTGATTGCAGCACTCAAATCTTTGGCAGACCAAGGCAAAATTAAAGCTGATGTGGTTGCCAAGGCCATTAAGAAATTTGGCATTGATCCGGAAAAAGCGGATCCGATGAGCGTATAAGACCATCGCCCTCTCACAAAGAGGGCGATGTTGTTTGTATCCGTCCAAAACATTTATCAAATGTAGAAATAACCGATTAGCGAGGAACTACTACAGTGGCAATTCAAACTATTAAAGTGCCTGATATTGGCGGCGCAGAAGGCGTTGAAGTTATCGAAATCTCCGTAAAAGTGGGCGACGTCGTCGCCGAAGGTGATTCGATTGTCGTGCTTGAAACCGACAAGGCTTCAATGGAAATTCCGGCCGATAAAGCAGGCAAAGTTGTCGCTATCAAAGTGAATCTGGGTGATAAAGTCTCGCAAGATGCTGTGTTACTCGAAGTAGAAGCTGAAGGCAGCGCTGCTGCCGCCCCGCAAACTGCTGCTCCTGTTGCAGCAGCTCCGGCGCCTGTTGCGGCCGCCGCAACAGCGAGTCCTGCAGCACCGGCTGCCGCAGCTGAAATACAAATGGTTGTTCCCGATATTGGTGGCGCAGAAGGCGTTGAAGTTATTGAGATTTCGGTAAAAGTGGGCGATGAAGTTGCCGCAGGCGATTCATTGATCGTACTGGAAACCGATAAAGCATCAATGGAAATCCCAGCCGATGCAGCCGGTAAAATTGTTAGCCTAGCGGTAAAAGTGGGCGATAAACTTTCTCAAGGTTCAGTAATTGGTTTGCTCGCTACCAGCGGTGGCGCTGCCGTGGCTGCTCCTGTAGCAGCACCTGCAAAAGTAGAAGCTGCTCCCGTAGCGGCGGCTGCACCAGCTCCTAAAGCTGAAGCACCCAAATCGGCGTCAGCGCCAGTAACGGATGTTGCACAAACTGGTGATGTTTACGCTGGCCCCGCCGTACGTAAACTGGCTCGTCAACTCGGCGTTGATATGGGCAAAGTTTCTGGAACTGGCCCACGTGGTCGCTTGTTGAAAGATGACGTGCGTGCTTACGTTAAACCTATCGTGCAGGCAGCTCAATCCGGCGCATCTTTTGGCGGTTCAGGTATTCCAGCTTTACCCGTTGTCGATTACTCCAAATTTGGTGAAATCGAAATTGTTAAAATGAGCAAGATCAAGAAACTGACTGCTGACGCTATGGTCCGCAGTTGGTTGAATGTTCCGCGCATTACCCAGTTTGACGATGCTGACATCACTGATCTGGAAGCTTTCCGCAATAGCATGAAAGCCGAAGCAGAAAAACGTGGCAGCAAATTGACTCCATTACCTTTTATCGTGAAAGCCGTTGCGGCAGCGTTGGTTGCTGAACCTTCATTCAATGTATCTGTACATCAGGATGGTGAAAGCATCGTGCACAAGAAGTTTGTCCACATTGGTATTGCGGTAGATACGCCCAACGGATTGCTGGTTCCGGTTGTGCGCAATGTTGATAAAAAAGGTCTGTTTGAACTGGCTGATGAAATTAATGTGCTCGCTAAAAAAGCACGTGATGGCAAACTTACCCCGGCGGAGATGCAGGGTGGCTGCTTCACTATTTCCAGCTTGGGTGCTATGGGCGGTAATGGTTTTACGCCAATGGTATCTGCACCTACTGAAGTGGGTATTCTGGGCGTATCCCGTGCACAAATGAAGCCTGTGTGGAATGGTAAAGAGTTTATTCCGCGCAATATGCTGCCATTGTCATTGTCTTACGATCACCGTGCGGTGAATGGTGCGGATGCAGGTCGCTTTATGACTTATCTAGTGTCAGTAATTGGTGACTTGCGCCGCTTGTTATTGTGATAGTTTGAATCTGTGTAGCTAAAAAAGGGTCAGCAATTGCTGGCCCTTTTTGTTTCAGATCTTCTGCGCCTCTTTTGTTTTTTTACCTGTGTTGCTTTTTAATTGTTGCCAGTTACACTAGATAAAAAATTACATCGGCATCTATTCGGTCATTTGATTTCTCTTCTGAGTGATATGACGATGACCTACGTTAACAATATTCTGCGTTTTACGATGGTAGTGATGTTTGCGGCTTTAATTGGCTGCCAATGCATTACCCATTTCAATGACCCGACCAATACTTATACCCCCGAAACTACTTACCAAAAATTGATTGGTGAATATCCTTTTATTGATATTGCCAGCCGTGCTGTTCCTGAAACTGTGCAAGAAATTAAAAACATCACTTATGTACGCTATGGTGAGCGCGCATTAAAGTTGGATTTGTATCTACCCAAAGCTACATCGACTCAGCAAAAAGCGGGGATTGTATTTGTTCATGGCGGTGGTTGGCGCGCAGGCTATCGCACCAATTTCACTCCTATGGCGATTGGTCTTGCGAAGCGCGGTTACGTGGCGGCAACCATCAGTTATCGGCTGTCACCCGAAGCACAATATCCGGCAGCGATTCACGATGCTAAAGCAGCAATTAGATGGCTTCGTAAACATGCCAAAAAATATGGAATCAATCCTGAACAAATTGCGGTGGGTGGTGGTTCGGCGGGAGGGCAAATCGCTAATCTTGTTGGTGTGACCAATGGTTTGGAGAAATTTGATCCGCAAACGAAAAGCTCGGATGTTTCCAGTGCTGTGCAGGCAATTGTAAATATCGATGGTTTATCGGATTTTACTTCGGAAGCGGCACGTCTCCATGAGGATGATCCGCGCAAAAAACCATCGGCGGCAGGCTTTTGGTTTGGTGGCCGCTATGCAGAAAAAACAGCTTTATGGCACGAGGCATCGCCAATATTTTATGTAAATAAAAACACTCCGCCGATTTTATTTTTAATCAGTGCGCAAGAGAGGTTCAGTGTGGGGCACAAAGAGATGATTGAAAAAATGAAGCCATTCGGGATTCCGCATCAGGCCACACAAATTCCGGATTCGCCGCATTCTTTTTGGTTGTTCGAGCCATGGCTGCAACCCTCAGTTGAAATTGTGGCAAAATTTTTAGATCAGCAATTCAAAACAATGCGTAGCGATAATGCCCGCTAATCGCATAGTCTAATAACATATCTTCGAGTTTCGGACCTGCGCCAATATTGTGGACGATTAACGGGCGCAGGCCATCTTCAGAAAGCTGGTCCGTTACAATTCCTATGTGTGGTAAGTTACCGGGTAACATCCAGGTGACAAGATCGCCTGCTTGATAATCTTGCGGTTTGTTAGATGCAAGTAATTTTTTGCCATGACGGGTGAAAAAGGTTTGCAAGTTGGGGACGCGGCGATGATCGATATTAGTATCGGTTTTGTTTTGACCCCAATTCTTTTTCGCCGGGTAAAGTGAAAAATTCCCGCGCATATCCTCGTGTACTAACTGTTGTCCATCGATGCCGAGTTTGCGGTAAGCGCGAATAATGACATCGGTGCATACACCGTATTGTGCAGGAACATCACCCATTGGGTAGGCGATTTTGAAATAGGCTCCGTTGTATGTCACATTTTCCTTTGTTTGCGCCAGTGCAGCCGCGTTAAGCTGTTGAGTCTTGTCCTCACGAGTGACAATATTTTCTGCGCTGCTGTATTGCACAACAAAGAATAGTAACCCGCTGAAAAGTACTCCGAGCAATCTACCCATTGCATCTATCCTTTAATTCTCTATGGTCAAAGCGTTTAAGTTTCAGTCCCAGGCGATTTGTGCTGCATATTGGTTTTCCAATAGAGCAATCTCGCGAAGGGCGAAATTGTTTTTTCCAGCAGTACTACAATCATGAGCCCCAATAAAATACCGCCTCCATTCGCAAGAACATCCATGCCACTGAACGTGCGCGGCGGATTAAAGTATTGGCCTATCTCGATTGCAATTGAATAGACAATTAAAAATGCCGCGCGTTGCCAAATCGGCCAAGCAGGGCGTGCAAAACTTATGGAAATAGCCGCAACAGCGTAGCCCGCAAAATGCATCAACAAATCATTGAAAACCGGAACAGAGTTTTCGGGGTGGGGTGTTAAACCGAGGTAGGTGTAAATCGCCAACACACTATAAAACTGCGCAACGCACAATAAACGCCAAAGCATAAGCAGCTCTCCAGGAAAAGTTTGGAGAGCATATCAGTTTGGNNAAGGGATCGTAGGCTTCGGCTGCAAAATCCACTTCAACCATTTTTTGTTGTTTGACCCAGTCCTGCAGGCGGGGCATGTTACCGGTTTGCAGTTGCTGCTCAATCTTGCTGGTAAGTGATGCATGCCAAAGCGCAAAAATAGGATGCGCACGGTCTTTGGATGTCGCAACAGCAAGTTGTGCATGTTGGTTGGTAACTGCATCAAACAACCTTGCAACCAGGTCGGTGGGGAAAAAGGGGGTGTCAGACGCAAAACTGGCCAGCCATTCCGCATCGGGATTATCGGTTTGCATCCAGCGCAGACCAGCATGAACTCCCGCCAAGGGGCCTAGATTATCAGGGTATAAATCGGGCACAACCGGCAGGCGTGTTCGCGCAAAGCGCAGGCTGTTGCCATTGGCGTTTAGTAGCAGTGAGCTAACTTGTGGTTGGGCGCGTTCAATAGTCCGTTGCAACAGGGTTTTGCCCGCCAATGGCAGCAGGCATTTATCGCCCCCGCCCATACGGCGAGCCAAACCTCCAGCCAAAATAACGCCGACAACAGATTCAGAAATGCTCATAGGTTTTTTGCTGCGTCAGGATCAGGGTCTAGGATTGGCGCCCCGCGTTTCTTGTTGTTGGCGCGCTAATCCTTGTTTTGTAATATTGACTAGTTTAGCTGGTGAGAGGATTCATCACCACGCTTTTTATGTGAAGGGGTTATGAGTGTGTGAATTTGCTACAAAAGGCGTCCCTGCCTGATTCTGCTTAAAGCGCTCCGGCCAGAATTTGTTGGTGAGCATAGTCTACTGCGCGGGCGGTCAATGCCATGTAAGTGATGCTCGGATTTTGCGTTCCAGAACTGGTCATGCAGGCCCCGTCGGTAACAAACACATTGGGCACATCATGCATTTGATTCCATTTATTCAGCACGCTGGTCTTGGGATCGTGCCCCATACGCGCTGTTCCCATCTCGTGGATACACGCACCTGGTGCTGTGGCGTTATTGTAGGAAGTATNNGAAGTAATATTGGTACAACCGGCGGCTTCCAGCATTTCTATCGCGCACTTAACTCCGTCTTCGCGCAGCTTGTGTTCATTTTCGCGCAGCTTGGCGTCAAAGGTGATGAGCGGCATACCTTGGGGATCGGTTTTGCTGAAATCGAGATACATACGGTTTTCGTGGTAGGGCAACATTTCGCCAAAGCAGGTCATGCGCACGCTATAAGCGCCAGGCTTGAAGATTACCTCTTTGAGCGCACTGCCAATAACGCCAGCAGGTGCATTGTTAATCCGGCGCGCCTCACCCTGATAACCAAAACCGCGTAGGTAATCTGGCCTTTTGCTTTGTTCATCAATATTGGTGAAACGGGGGATGTAAAAGCCCGTCGGTTTGCGGCCGGAATAATAGGTGTCCTCAAGGCCCGGCAAAATGCCAGAGGCACCCATACCATAATGGTGATCCATAAGATTGTGGCCGAGTTCACCGCTGGTATTACCCAGCCCATTCGGAAAGGCTTCCGAGCGGCTATTGAGTAAAATGGCGGCGGTGCCCACGGTGCTCGCATTACAAAAAATAATGCGCGCAGAAATAGCCAATTGTTCACCGGTTTCCGCATCTTTAATACGCACACCAGTTGCACGGCCACTAGCCGCGTCATAGATAATTTCTTGCACAATACTGTTAGGGCGCAGAGTTAAGTTGCCGGTTTCTTCTGCGACCGGCAAGGTTGCAGACTGGCTACTGAAATAGGCCCCGAACGGGCAGCCGCGCCAACAGCGGTCGCGCGATAAACACTGGCCGCGTTTACCTTTGTGCAGCTCCGGTTTGTACTCGCTCAGATTGGCGACGCGCCCCGGCGTAACTACGCGTTCCGGAAATTTTCCGGCCACACTTTCACGCAAATATTGTTCAGCGCAATTGAGCGGGAAGGGCTTTAAAAACACGCCGTCCGGTACTTGCTTGAGATTTTCTTTTTGTCCGCTAACGCCCACAAATGTTTCGACGTAGTTGTACCAGGGTTCAATATCCGCGTAGCGAATGGGCCAGTCGATGGAGATGCCTTCTTTTTTATTGGCTTCAAAGTCAATGTCGCTCCAGCGATAGCATTGACGTCCCCACATGAGTGAACGTCCGCCGGTGTGGTGGCCCCGAATCCAATCGAAACGTTCATCTTCCTGATAAGGATATTCGTCGTCTTTATTGATCCAATGTTTGTTTGCCTGCCTTACCCACCAAGGCAGGCGATCCTGTTTGTGATAGTGCGTGGCGATTTCGGCCTGCGGAACCCTGTCTTCATGAGGAAGCTCCCAGGGATCCATTGTTGCTGTCGGGTAATCCCCATGAGCTACAGCGCGGCCGCGTTCAAGCACCAGTGTCTTATAACCTTTGGTGCACAACTCCATAGCGGCATAACCGCCGCTAATACCAGAGCCAATCACAATTGCGTCAAAATCGGTTTCAGTTGTTCTTATCATTTTTAGAGGGCCCAGGCTTTATTGTTTACGTCGTCCAGCGAAATACAGGGTTTGTAAGCGCCAGGAACAGGTAGATAATTCAAAAACGTTTTGGCAACGTCTTCTGCAGTTAAGTAATAGGCGATGACGTGTTGTTTGAACTCAATCAGGGCTTTCTTTGCGCTCGCCGTATCATCATTCTGACTCAGCTCAAGCGATTGCAATGACTCTACTTGCGCATCTGTTGAGAGCTGTAAAAATTGTTGCTGATGGAGGTACTTTTCTAATGCCAGCCACTGGGTCTTAAAAGTGGTTTGGTAGTTAGCATCAAAAACCTGCCCCAACATGGCATCGAGTCTAAAGTGCACGTTTACATCGGTGGCGGATGGGCTGTCAGTGCGTGGCAAAATGACGTCGGCCAACGGCGTAACCAGCGAAAATTGTTCCGGTGTAAAAAAGTGCAAAATGCTGGATTTTGCGGTGCTATCTGCGTTTGTTGCGGTTTTTTTGTCGGGTTTTTGTTCAGTACACCCGGATAAAATTGCGCTCGCTAATGATGCGGATATAGCGCTACCGGTAATCCAGGCGGTATACCTGAGAACTTCGCGTCTGTTCATGGGAGCTTGCCTATGTTGGTGTCACTTTTATTGTTAGTCTGTTGGGCGATTGGGCTATCCCATAAACTCGCACAGCATATGGTCGACAATGCCATAAGGTGCGGATGATGTAAATTAGCGAGCCATAACTGCATCGATACCTGATGCCGGGGTTATCGCCAATTAACCTGTATAAGCCGTGTTAGCATGACATTTCTTAACAGGCCAGCTTGACGCTGGGCTGTGGAAAATTTTCTGCGGTTGTCCAAACCGTTTTTTGGAGTCTGTATGGATTTACACTTGGAAGATTTTCGCCGCGAATACACACAAGGTGGATTAGAGCGCGATGATTTGGCGGATAACCCGCTCGAACAGTTTGATCGTTGGATGCAGCAGACGATCGCATCGGGCATTCCCGATCCCAATGCCATGACTATCGCCACGGTGGATGCGACGGGTCAGCCATCGCAGCGTATCGTATTGTTGAAGCATCTCGATGAAAAAGGCTTTGTGTTTTACACCAATCTTAATAGCCGCAAGGCGCAAGAGCTAAAACAAAACCCCAAAATCAGTTTGCATTTTCCTTGGTATCTGTTGGAACGGCAGGTAAAAGTCTGTGGCGTGGCCGAGCAGTTGTCGGCAACAGAAGTGATGAAGTATTTCGTCTCGCGTCCCCGCGATAGCCAACTGGGTGCATGGGCATNNCTGTACCTGACTTTTGGGGCGGCTTTCGTGTTAAGCCCCACCAAATTGAATTCTGGCAAGGCGGTGCGGCGCGCTTGCATGATCGCTTTCAATACAATTTGCAAGAAAACGGCGTGTGGGATATTCAGCGTCTTGAACCATGATGAAATTTATCGCATTAAAGAATCCCGGCGGTGGGGATCAGTTGGAGCTGCAGGGTGTGGCAACTCCGCAGCCATACGACAATGAGGTTTTAATTCGTGTGTATGCTGCGGGCATTAATCGACCGGATATTTTGCAGCGGCAGGGTGTATATCCACCACCGGCAGATGCATCGGCTATTTTAGGTTTGGAAGTGGCGGGTGACATTATTGCCTGTGGCGCAAATGTAAAGCGCTGGAAGCCGGGCGATAAAGTTTGTGCTTTGGTAAATGGGGGTGGCTATGCCGAATACGCCGTTGCTTCTGCAGATCAGTGTTTGTCCATTCCACAATATTTTTCGTATGTGCAAGCCGCTGCCTTGCCGGAAACTTTTTTCACTGTGTGGCATAACCTATTTCAACGTGTGCAGTTAAAAGCAGGTGAGAGCCTGTTAATTCACGGTGGCAGCAGCGGAATAGGCACAACAGCAATTCAATTGGCACGCGCTTTTGGTGTGCAAGTATTTGCAACAGCGGGATCA
>DQHS01000030.1 GCA_003524365.1 Cellvibrio sp.
AGTGAACAAATACGTCTTCCAGGCTTGGGCGCACGCTGTGTATCTGGCGATTGACGACTAGCGCCGGATGAATCGTGCGCAGCCAGTTTTCCGGGTCGTGGATCGCCTCGGTAATCAACACGCGCAAATGGGTGCCCTGCTGCGCGGTGGAGGCGACTTCCGGCAGCTCGCCCAATTGCTGTTTGAGCAGGCGCAAATTCTCGCCGTCGATCTCAACCACCTTNNAGCGTTCGGCTTCGTCCATGTAGTGAGTAGAAACGAGGATGGTGGTGCCTCCATCGCAGAGGTCGAACAATTTTTCCCAAAAGTCGCGCCGGTTTTCCGGGTCTACGGCGGAGGTAGGTTCATCCAGAATTAACAATTCCGGCTGATGTAAGGTGGCTGCCGCGAGCGCCAATCGCTGGCGTTGCCCGCCGCTAAGTGCACCGGCAAGGCGGGTTTTGCGTTCATCCAGTTGATAGCGGCTGAGCTGGCTATCGATCAGTTGTTTTACGCTGCGGCTTTCAAGGTTGTAGATCTGCGCCATAAAACGCAGGTTTTCCTGCACGGTTAAATCATCGTAGAGCGAAAACTTTTGCGTCATATAACCGAGGCGACGGCGCAGTAATTCCGCCTGTTCGGGAATCTCCATGCCTAGTACGCGCACGCTGCCTGCGCTCGGCGTGAGCAGGCCTGTGATCAACCGCATACTGGTCGATTTACCGCAGCCATTGGGGCCGAGGAATCCGTAAATTGTTTTGTGGGGGATGCGTAAATCCAATTGGTCCACGGCGACAAAATCGCCAAAGCGGCGGGTCATTCCGACGGTTTCTATCGCCCAGTCTTGCGTCCCGGTTCTCTCTTTACCAAATAATGGATCAGTCATGGGGCAGCTCAACCTGTACCGGTAAACCGCTGGGTAAATTTGTCGCCGAGTCGGGCAATTGCACTTCTGCCAGGTAAACAAGGCGGGCGCGATCAGTCGAGTTGAGTGCGAAGTAGGGTGTAAAGGCGGGGTCTTGCGAGATCCAGCGCAGCTTACCGGTTTGCGCTTCAGCGAGGCCATCAACATGGATCACCAATTCTTGTCCTGCGTTAATTTTCAGGCGATGGGTTTCGGGAACATATATGCGCGCGTAGGGCGCTTTGTTCGCCAGCAGAGTCGCCACAGCTTCGCCGATGCTGGTGCGCTCGCCCAAATGTTTTGGTAAGTGATCCAATCGCGCGTCGCTGGTGGCGCGAATGCTCAGCTCGGCCAAATTGTATTGCTCTAATTCCAGTGCAGCTTTGGCGAGTGCAACCTGCGCTTCGGCTTGTTGCAAATCTTCCTCGCGGGTGCCGTTGGTGAGTAGTAGTAAGTTTTCGTGGGATTTATCGAGGTTAGCTTGCGCTGAATCGCGTTTGGCGCGGGCGCTATCCAATTCGGCGGCACCGGCAAGCTTTTTACTCACCAATGTCTCGGCGCGGGCGAAGGTTTTTTGTGCCTCAACTAATTGAGCTTCAGCGCCCTTTACTTGTGAGCGTGCGGCGGCAATGTCCTCCGGCCGCGCGCCGTTTTGTAACTTGGTGAGATTGGCCTGCGCGCTGGCGAGATTGGCATCGGCCTTGGCGACCAGCGCCTGCTGGCGGCGGTCGTCGAGTTGTAGCAACAGATCTCCCGCTTTTACATCGCTGCCCTCATCTATGGGTAATTGGGTGATGATTTCTGCCGCAGTGGCTTTGAGTACTATGCGATCGCGTTCTAACGTGCCGAGCGCGAGATTGGTGTTGTTGTCACTACAGCCAGTGAGTGGCGCTGCAAGCAGTAGCGTGAGGCTAAAAAACAGAAGTGGCTTCATATAAGTCCTTGAACTCTCAATGTCTGTTGCATTAACAATAAGTAACAACAGTAACCGAGTGTGCCAGAAAAAGCGGTTAAAAAATTGTTAAAAATCTATGGGTTATTGATGTATATCCAGCAAGATAGAGTCGCTCCCGGTTTTGTGTCAGAATCCGTTCCAGTTTTTAACCTTAGATCGCTCCAACTTACTCACTGAAGGACATCTCCATGCTTGCAACTACGCTGTCATCGTTGAACGGCATTCCGCCATTTCTCGCCTACTTTGCGGTGGCGATTGTATTAGTCCTGATTTTTGTGCGTATTTACACTTGGGTAACACCACAAGATGAGTTAGCACTTATCAAAGCTAATAACGCTGCTGCAGCACTTGCGTTCGGTGGTGCACTGATTGGTTTTGCTCTGCCATTGTCCAGTGCAATCACTCATTCATTGTCCTTGCTCGATTGCGCCTTGTGGGGCGCTGTGGCATTGATCGTTCAAGTGCTGACCTTTGTCGTTTTGCGTGTTGCTGTTAAACAATTACCTGAACGTATTAATCAGGGTGAAATTGCTACTGGCATTTTTGTTGCCACTGCTGCAATTGCAGTAGGTCTGATCAACGCCGCGTGTATGAGCTATTAATTTTTTCACAGGAAATACATTATGAAACGCAGTAAAAAAGCCGCATTGGTATTGATGGTTCCTGTTGCAACTTTGCTGCTCGCCGGTTGTGGCGAAGAGCGTGAACAGGCAATGGTATTTACCGATCCAAGCGAATGCAGCGCCGCCGCATTAAATAGCGCTGCACAGTGCGAGGCCGATTACGTCGCCGCACAAACCTTGCATCCGCAAGTCGCACCAAAATATTTAAATAAAGAAGAATGCGAAACCGATTTTGGCGCAGGCCAATGTGAAACGGCGCCGCAACAAACCACATCGGGCGGCAGCGTATTTATGCCGATGATGATGGGCTATATGATGGGACAAATGCTCAATCGCGGTGGCGCGGGCGGTAATTTTCAACAACCCGCAGCGGCCGGTGCTGGCGCAGCAGGATCAAAGATTCCTACGCAGCCACTGTACAAATCGCGCGACGATCGCAGCACTTTCCGCACTGCAACTAATACGCCTGTCGCAAAAGGTATAGGTCCCATATCGCTTAAACCTTCGCAAGTAAAACCACAGGTCGGCCAAGTGGTTCGCCGCGGCGGTTTTGGCCAACAAGCGGCTGCGCGCAATAGTTTTGGTGGTTAGTGGATGAAACGTATCAGTGGCGCCGAGCGCGCTAATTGGCGCGCTTACGCCGAAGAAGTCGGATTTAATTTTCACACGTTTGATGGTGAACCCTATTGGGATGAAACTGCTTACTATCAATTCAGTTTGCAACAAATTGAAGATGATCTGGAAGCGCCGACTGAAGAGTTGCATCAAATGACCATGGATATGGTCGGCGATATTACCCGCAGTGAAGAAATGCTCACGCAGTTAAATATTCCGCGCGATTTCTGGAGTTATATCTGGAATTCGTGGAACAAAGGCGAGCCGCATTTATACGGTCGGATGGATTTGGTTTACAACGGCATATNNCGAATTAAATTACGACACGCCTACCTCACTATTTGAAACCGGATTTTTTCAATGGGTCTGGTTGGAAGATCAAATTAAAAGTGGCGTGTTGCCCGAGGGTGCCGACCAATTTAATTCCCTGCACGATAAAATCGAAGCGGCTTTTGCGCAGTTAAATTTACCCCAACCCTTTTATTTCGCCAGTGTGCGCGATAATGTCGAAGATAAAGGTACTGTCGATTATTTAATGGATATAGCCGCGCAAGCCGGTGTAGACGTGCGCTATATCGCGCTGGAAGATATTGGTGCGGTTGATGACCAGTTTGTCGATATGGACAATCAGGCGATCAAAGGGCTATTTAAATTGTACCCCTGGGAATTTATGGTGCAGGAGGATTTTGCCAAAACCATCATGGCCGCCAACACCCAAATGATCGAACCGGCATGGAAAATGTTGTTATCCAATAAAGGTATTTTGCCGCTGCTCTGGCAACGTTATCCCGATCACCCCAATTTATTGCCCGCATTTTTTGAAACTGTAGCGAGTGAACCACTGGGCGCAGGTTGGGTGCGCAAGCCGTTGTTTTCACGCGAAGGTGCCAACGTAGATTTAATTACCAGTAGCGGTGAAAAAGTTTCTGCCGCAGGCCCTTATGCCGACGGCGGCTTCGTGCGTCAGGCGCTGCATGCACTGCCCAAATACCGCGACGAATATCGCAATGCCGATACCTATGCAATGCTGGGTAGTTGGATAGTAGGTGATAGTGCAGCAGGGATTTGTATTCGCGAAGATGAATCACTTATCACTAAAGATACGTCGCGTTTTTTACCGCATATTATTTTGGATTGATATAGGGCAGCATTAAGTGATAGTGCCAGCTTTAAAAGATTAATATCTACATAAGGAAACATACATGAAATCGAAAGGGATAAGTTTTTTAAGCCTAGTTGCCTATGCCATATTCATTACCTTGGTGTTAAATCTTAACACCTATGCTGAAGGCCAATCGCCCATATCTCCAGATCAAGCTTGGTTTAAACCAGAGTTAATAGAAAATAAATCTCCTCTTTGCCAGCAAATGCTTAGCAATACAAGAAATGCATTTTTTGAAAATGAATTGTATTCCCTATATCGATCCAACAATGACGAAGTGCTCATTGCTGGAGCTTATGGCTCTAGCAATGTTGATCGCGTGCTTATCGACAATAAACCTGTATATATTCGTATTGCAATCCGACACGGGTGTGGAGGCGCTTGTGAGGGAGAACAGGCAATAACATCAATGTCGCCCATAGATAAAAACATGAGGTATGTTAGAGATTTCCGTGAATATCAGCTTCAACTTATGCCCGCTGCAACAGAAATTAACAATACCCTTTTTATCAAAGGCAAAGATGGGAATCATTATTTAATTAGTATTCACGATTCAATCGAGGTCAATCAGTTACAGGCAGATGCAACCTGGAGAAAAGCTTGCGAAATAAGTATTTCTCCAACAGACGCTCAGTATGCTGACGTTACAAACGCTGCTCAATTGCGGGATGTTGCTAAAAAATTAGAATTCTCGTTGTTGCCAATCATCGGAACCTACGGTAATTGCGGTTCATCTAATGCCGGTGGGCGACGGCTGCAATTATTAAAACAATTGTTGGCTGTGGCTAGCTATAGGCCTTGGGTGTTGAATCAGACTGAAAGTGAGATAAAAAACTCTTTTGCTTATTTGAACAAATGGTCATTACAAGGTGTGCACCAGTTCAAGAGTTACACAAAATTTAACGAGAAAATTAAAGAGGCAATTCCATCTATAAAAGATCTCTATGTCAATCTATATGGTTTGGACAATGAGCACTCAGAGCAAATGGCGAACTCAGTTATAAATAGTATTGTTGCCAGTGTCATTTCAGTTGAATATCCCCCTCAGCCGGAAGATAGAAAAAAAGTCCTAAAGGTGCTTCTGGAAAAAGGCGATCTTTCAGTGATTAAATCTATAGCAACGAATATTAAATTACTTGATGAGGTTAACAGTGATGAGTTTGCATATGACTCTCTTTTGGCAACATCTGTAACTTATCCTGAGGCATTGCAATATCTGTTGGAGCAAGGGCTTGACCCTAACCAGCCAAATGCATTTGGTAAAACCCCACTAATGTATGCTGTTCAGAATAATCAATTGGAGAGTGTATCTATACTCTTAAATAAAAAAGCTGATCCCAATTTATCTACCATAATTCCCGAAGATAGCTGTAACTACACGCTCTCAAAATCCGGTATGCGCGCTTTGCATTATGCGGTTCGTTACGCATCGCCTGAGTTGATTAAATTACTCATTAAAAATGGTGCAGACCCCATAGTGACAACTTCTGAGAAAACTGGTGGTTACCCAATCGATTGGATGCACAAATAATTAGCTGCTGATGCAGAAGAACCCAATGCAAATATTCCGGCAAGTGAAATTCCTGTGCTGGAGAAGTTGTTGGCTTTACCTACTGCTGAAGAAATGAAAAAACTAGTGTTGAAGTTTAATGCTGGTGCCGAAAAAGCCTATTCTGAAAAAAATCTGCAAGAAGCTTATGGTCTCACGCAAAAAGCGTTACAGCTGCAACCCACTAATGAGCGAGCGCTTTCCAATCTTGGTCTTATTGCTATAAAACTGGAGAAAAATGAAATCGCATTGGAGGCAATTAAAAAGCTAATCGATCATGGCACTGATAAAAAAATGGTTGCTAATGCTTGGTATAACTACGGCATGATTTGCGATTCAACTAAAAGCGTTTATTACAATGGCAATACCTATTGCACCTCTAGCCGAATCCATAATTATTTGTCGTCTTATCTGACTACCCCAAGTGAAGCCAGAAAAAACAAACTGTTTGAAGTTATTGATAGTTCATCTAAAGCTTGCCGTTTTAAAGATGG
>DQHS01000241.1 GCA_003524365.1 Cellvibrio sp.
GATATCGGCTGGGTTGGTAGTTTTTATGCTGTCGATGCCGCCTTTGTACACTAAAGCTCCATCGTTATTAATCACAAACATATGCGGTGTTGTTTTGGCATCGTAGAGCTTACCGATGCTGCCTTCAGGATCGAGAATGATGTTAGTGGGCACGGCATTGCGTTTTTCATTCAAACTAATCGCAGTTGCACCATCAACATTGCCCTGCTTTCCGGGTGCGGATGAAATTACTTGTAGCCATACTACGTCGTTACCGGTGGCGTCTTTTTGCAAACCGGGAATATTGCTGCTTTGATCGTAATGTTTTTGCACATAAGGACAATCGTGATTAGTCCATTCCAGCACAACGGTTTTACCTTTTAAATCGGCAAGGTTGATAGTGGAACCATCAGCGGCTTTGCCAGAAAATACCGGCGCAGGCTTGCCCACAACGGGATCTGCATAAACATGGATGGAAGCCAGTGCGATGCTCACACCGGTAAATGCGATATTTATTGCGCGACGAATTGACATAATGACTCCTTACATTGCGTTGATAAAAATGGATTTACTATAACGCTTACAAACTAGCACGAAAACTTTCGTAAAAACTCACTGCCCTGTTACTGCTGCGACGACTATATCGGGTGTTAAAATTTGTGGCAGCTCTTCAGGATTGGCGGCATTGCCCGCCGCATAAAACACATAAAGCGGCACACCACTGCGATTAAACTTTTTCAAGAAAGCGGTGATCTGCGGATCTTTATTCGTCCAATCTCCTTTTAAATAAATTATGCCCTGTTGTTGAAACGTGTCTTTAACTGTTTGTGTACTTAATGCAACGCGTTCATTCACCAAACAACTAATGCACCAGGATGCGGTGAAATTTAAAAATACTGGCTTGCCCTCTGCGAGCAACTGCTGCAAGCGCGTATCACTATAAACTTCCCAGTTGTCATCAGCTGCAGTTTTTTGCGCGCTGCGCTCACTCGTATCAAGTTGATTTACTCCGCCTGCAATCGTCAACAGAATTAATAACAGCGCAATACCAGTACCCATATGACGCTGTTTATCACTACTCGTACGTGTGCTGTTATACAACCAAGCTGCCAAGGCGATTAGCAGGCAACCACCTAGCGCAACAATCACCCCACTCGCGCCGGTTTGTTGAACCAATACCCACACCAACCAAATAACCGCCGCATACATAGGGAATGCTAATAATTGTTTGGCGCGCTCCATCCACATCCCAGGGCGCGGCAACCAGCGCTGCAAGCGCGGCCAACAACTGAGTAATAAATATGGCAAAGCTAAACCAAAACCCAGGCTTAAAAAAATCGCCAGCAATTGCACGGGCGGTTGCACCAGAGCATAACCCAAGGCCGCTGCCATAAAGGGTGCGGTGCAAGGCGTGGCGACCAGGGTCGCCAAAACGCCGGTAAAAAAGCTGCCGCTGTAACCGGGTTTTTCAGTGAGTGAAGAACCAACGCCTGCGACGGAGCCGCCAATAAAAAATACGCCGGATAAACTCAAGCCGACCGAAAACAACAGCCAGGTAATCAACAAAACAAAAATGGGTGATTGAAATTGAAAACCCCAGCCAATTTGATTACCACCGGCTTTTAATAACAATAACAATAACGCGAGCAGCGCAAAGCTCACCATCACCCCAAGGGTATACACATAGCCCTGCCGACGAATATCGCGCGCGGAGTAATGGGCATGGCTCACTAATGACAAGGCTTTAATCGACAACACAGGAAATACGCAAGGCATAAGATTAAGAATGACGCCGCCTAGCAATGCAAATAATAACGCGGTTAAAAAACCGAACGAACTCTTTGCCGGATTGTTATCGGGCGCAGCAGCAGTGATGGGTGCATGAATTTCATAGCCGCGTGCTATGCCCTGTTGCTCCTCAATTACCAATACCCCCCTGAGGGAATCACCCAGGGCGAGCGGCGCTTCGCCGGTGGGAATAGTTAATTGCACACCCTCGGCCAAATCCGCACGCACCTGTTGCGCACTCTGCGCAATGCGCCCCCAATCGTAAGGGTAAAACCAAACGTCTTTAATTTGCGCGAGCTGATCTTGCACTGCGGTGCCTGCGGCAGAAAAATCCACCTGCAGATGTAGCGTGCCTTCAGCGGTATCGGGATTAATAGCAGTTTGCACCGCACGCACTGGCCATGGACTGGCGATAGGCAAACGCGCCAACGCATCCTGAATGTACGCACTGCCCGCTCCCGTCTTCGCTGCATTGGCGACTACCGGCAGCGACAACGCGAGTTCCACTTGCTGCGGAATACATTCTTCTTTACACACCAACCAATCCACCAACGCGATAGCAGTAAAACTATCGCCCACCTGCAAGTTTGCAGGCACGGTTATTTTGCTCAGCAGGGTGACGGTATTTTCATAAGCGTAATTTGTAATTGGCCCCATGGAAAAACGACTGGGGGCAGGCCAGATAATATCGCTTGCGGTCGCACCTTCCGGCAGTGTCCATGCAATGCTGGTGGCATTACCTGAATCGCCAGGGTTGACCCAGTAGGTATGCCAGTGAGGAATGATTTGTTGGTTAACGCCTAGATAGATTTCTGCGCCGGGCTGAACAGCCGCCACTGAAGCGACCAGCTGCGCCTGCACTTGCGGTGTCGCTGCGCGGTCAGAAATTGCCTGCGCGCTCGCGGACAATAAAAAAGACAGCAGCAGGCTCATCGCGAGCGCACAGGTTGTTAGGTATCGACTCCCTCTGGGTAAAATATTATTCATGTATCACCGCGCTAAAAACCACCATTAACGACTCCAAAAATGACCTATAACATAACGCTAAAGTTTCTTCGGCAGTTCACACTTTACCCTTCTTAAACGTTAATCATGTCCAAGGTTACAGGCACTTTGCCTGATACGACCGCTAACACGAGATCCATTACTCACTAACAGAACCCGAATCGAGGTTATAAGCTGATAACAAGTTGATATTTCCCAATCCTTTGGCGCCTCAATAAGATGCGCGCACCCAACACTGGAATGGAAATACATTTGAATGAAAATCCGTAACCTCGATTTATCCGATAACGCTATCAATCAGGAACATGAAGCGCTCGGCATTCCCCCGGTAGAGCGGC
>DQHS01000300.1:0-160 GCA_003524365.1 Cellvibrio sp.
TGCCCCACTCCACCACGTTCAGATACACCTCCAGTATGCGGCGCTTGTCCCAAACCAACTCGATCATCAGCGCCACAACTGCCTCCTCCGCCTTGCGAATATAGGAACGGGAGGGCGATAAAAACAGATTTTTGGCGAGCTGTTGGGTGATGGATGAACC
>DQHS01000300.1:314-4942 GCA_003524365.1 Cellvibrio sp.
CCTCGGCAGCGGCGCGAGCCTTATCGAGGGCAGATTCCTGAGCTGACACTTTGGGTGCAGCCTCTTGCTGATCTGCAATACGGGCAGCCTCCTCCGGTGCAGAGATGGCATTGCGCGTATCGACTTCGATCTGCTCAGCATTGCTGGCGAGAGGTTTATCGCCAAAATGCACTTGGCCATTCGCATCCGTCCACTTATAAACCTTGGTCGGCGCAGGCGTTTCCGATTCAGAGACTTTGTCTGACACACTTTTCATTGCTTGTTTGGCATCGGCCGACAATTGGTCTGGTGAGAACAATTCGCGCAAATCGACCAGCCAATCATCGCCCATGCGTTCGCGTATATCGCGCAATGGCATCTGCCCGGTTTTGAGATAGATCAGGTAGTTGGCGATAAAAAACACCAGCAAAAGTACAACGACGGATTTAAATAGCAGACGAAACATAAAACTCCTTAATATGACATTTCCAGCGGCTTAGCAAAGGTCAACGCCAATGCTGCTACCTTCATAGATAAGCGGTAAAAATTGCAGGGCATTGGCACAAACGGGGCTGCGCGAACGGCCCGTCGTTAAATCAAACTCTATGCCGTGCAACGGACAGCGCAGAGCATTACTGCTGCAGGTTGCATAAGTTAGCGGCGCGCCCGCGTGCGGGCACTCATTTTTGATCAAGCAGGTTTTGCCGTTCTCTTGCAATAAGAGCAAATTCTGACCGGCAAGCTTGACCGGTTTGCGATAACCATCGTAGAGCTGGTGCAGTTTTTCCAGGGCAACAAACGGCATAACGCTTCCTCATTTACACAACTGATCGGGCGGCGCCCATTCTGGCGATTTATCCAACAAGACGCCAGCGCAGGCAGACCTAACCGACAAATTCTAGCCACAAACGCCAAGCAACCAGATAGAATAGCGCCACTTATACGCATAATAATTTGATACTTTTTTATGCGTCGATAAATCCAGCAATTCGGTAAGTTCTTGCACCTTTATGCGGCAGCCTTGTTATGACCGATCCCTTATACCTGGAGCGTTTGAAGCAGTTATCTACGCGCTTGGTATCCCTGCAAAAACCCATTCGCATTCTCGATGCTATCAAATGGCCACAGGGAATTGAGCAGCGCTTTCGCGAACAACAAGGTAAAGAACTGCCGGCCTTGGGCGCCGATTTTTATCAGCAACAGAAACTCGGATTTGAGCCAGATACGGTTAGCCAATTATTAAAAGAATTAAAAAGTGATGTGCGCCGTCAATTGGGGCGCGACGATGCGCTGGGTAAAATACTGCAGGCGACCATCGACCAGTACCAAATCGTCATTGAATTATTGCGTTATCGCGGTACCCACCAGTTTGGTCATTTCAGTCGCCAACTTTATGGTTCGGCGAGTGATAATTTGCGCGGTGATCGCAAAACTTTGCGCCAGATGGGCGAGCGTTTGTGCCATATTTTTTCGCTGCCAGCAGTCGAGCATTTGAATCGCCCCTACACAAGCCACATCAGTTCGGAAGAGGCGGTAACCATTTTACGCGCACGCATGACCGATTATTTTGGCGCAGGTGAAGTGCGGGTGCAGATTAGCGACGACATAGTGTCGGACGCTTCCGCCGGTGGCGATTGCATTAAAGTCAATCGCCGCGCGTCTTTTTCTGAACTGGATTTGCAAGTATTGGAAGTTCATGAAGGCTGGGTGCATATTGGTACAACGCTGAATGGCCGCGAGCAACCATGGGCGACCTGGTTAAGTGTTGGATCGCCGCGAATTACTGCGATTCAGGAAGGCATGGCGGTATTACTTGAAACGCTGACCTTCAGTTCTTTTCCACAGCGTGCGCGGCGGATTAGCGACCGGGTTGTCGCGGTGGATTTAGCTGAGCAAGGCGCCGATTTTTGTCAGGTGTATCACCACTTTTTAGACAGAGGAGTAAGCGAGCACGACAGCTATCGCGTCACCCAGCGCGTATTTCGCGGCGGCACTTTAACTGGTGGCTCCGTGTTCACCAAAGACATTTCCTACGTAAAAGGGTTTGTTGAAAATGTGAATTTTATTCGCAGTGCAATTCAATCTGGCGTACCAGAAATTATTCCCATGCTGTTTGTTGGCAAGGTGACGCTGGACGATTTACCACTGCTCTACGAGCGCCATTTGGAGGGTGTGATTGCTGCGCCTAAATATCTGCCGCCCATGTTTAAAAATTTAAATGGTTTGTATGTGTGGTTTGGTTTTTCGAGTGGTATGTCGGTGATGAATATCGCGCGTGTTCAGCAGCATTTCAGCAAGCTGTTCGATAAAATGCCAGTACCTGCACCGCAACCTGCTGGCACAGATGCCGAAATCGATTGAGTTTGATTGTAAATTATGACGTATTACAAAGTTGTACTCTCAGGTGAGAATATTTTTTTCGAAAACGCGAGCCGCATCGATAGCGACGCGCCGGAACCGGTTATTGGTTTTATTGCGTGCAAATTAATCCAAACTGAAAGCGAAGAATTGGCTATTGCCACTGCCAAGCGTGACTTACTCGTGCAGTGGAATCAAAGCTTTAATTTAGATCGCAAATTGGGAATGCCGAAACTGGGCGTAGAACATATTGCAGAAGTACGGGGCTGGTTTAAGCCCAAGAGCACCAATGATTATTATTGGTTTACCGATAATGACCATAAAAAATCGCAGCTGGAAAAATTCACCCAGTCGCCACGCCATTGGTTTTGGCGCAGCAGTAAGAAAAACAAAACGACAATAGGCGAATAAGTTTAAAACTCCCGATGGAAGTTTTAATAACCTTTCAGGCAGTTGCAGCGACTACCTGAGCAGGATCAATTAACTGTAGAAGTGTTGCGCGTAAACCAGGAGAATTGATTTCTTCACTGCGTGCAGAGAGCGGCGAATTACCCACCCATTCAAAACGCCAGCGCAATAAGTGCGTAGCGCCATCCACTTCACGTACTTCAACTAATTCCAAACGACGCGCATCCAGCGCAAATTTTTCGCGCAGTTGGAAAGCAAAGGGCTCAGCATTTTTGCCGACAAAACTGGAGGCTTGCTGGGTCGGCGCGGCAACAAACACATAATCGCGCCCTTGATATTGCGAGTGACAAACACCGAGGCGAACTTCTTGCCCAAGACGATTATTTAACGAAGTATCCACAAATAAAGGATTCATCAACATAAAAGGTTCCGCTGCGCTTTTTATTGTTGAGTTGATGCCCGCTTACTGCACCACTCACTGGTTGATTTTTCGCCACCCGGTTCCGAAAAAAGTCCCTCTGCTGCGGCGAGGCGGCAGTCTACGCACAATTTATGACAGTTCAAGCAAAAGCTATCATTCACTCTTTGGCGATAGGATCGGGAATAACTTTGTTACTTTCTTGCCAGCCACAGGAAACACGTGTGACAAATCCTCCGGTTTGGTGTGTATCTGCACAACGGCAATCTGGTAAAGTTAATTACTAAGGCTGCAAGCAATCTGAATAGTTCCTTAATGTATCTGGCTTGCATCAAATTATTTTTGTTCGTTTTTTAATCGCACACTTGAGTCAGCAGCGCTCACCACCCACAACCGCACCATGGCCATAATCGCATCACGGCCACACAGATAAAGAAAGGAATAGTCATGACACTAACGCGCCTGCGCATTGAATTACGTTTCCCGCTCTACCTGATTTCGCTTATAACGCTCATCACCATTACCGGTTGTACTTATGTCTCACAAGGCGTATTGGTCGATAGTGATCGTCATGCAAAAGCCGCCAAGCAAGACAGCTTTGGCGATAGCGCCGAACGCGTGGTTTATCCCGAGCAAAACTGGAGTGGTGCCGATAGCCTCTGGTTTTACAACGTAACCCAAGGGTCCAACCTGATCCCCTACGATCTGTTTTTGCATCTAGAAACGGCTGATAGCGAATTGCTCTTCCGCAGCGATGAGAATATGAACCATCTGCGTTATCTTCCGCAGAAAGAGAGTTTTGCAAACCCTGATGGTTTACCTGTGGGTTGGGTAAAAGATGAACATGCAGGCAAAGAGTTTATCGGTTTTACCTGTGCAGCCTGCCATACCAGCCAGATCAATTATCAGGGTGTTGCCATTCGCATCGATGGAGGAGCAACTCTGGCCGATATGGAACAAATGCTAAAAAGCCTTGCGATGGCGCTGCAGGCGAGCCTTGAGCAACCAGAAAAATTTGAGCGCCTTGCACAAAAAGTTCTCGAAACAAAGTATCCAGATGAAAAAGAAGCCTTCCGCATACAACTTGCCGACGCAGCACAGAAGATTGCCAGCTACAACCAAATCAATGATCCGCGCCATGGCGATCAGTCTGTCGCCTACGGTTATGGCAGACTGGATGCTTTTGGCCGCATCTATAACCGGGTTCTCGCCCACCTCACCCCCAAGGACTCCAACTTTAATCCCGCCTGTGCACCCGTGAGTTACCCCTATTTGTGGGATACCCCGCAGCATGACTTTGTACAGTGGAACGGCGTGGGCGATAACGAACTTGCAGGCCCGCTGGGGCGCAACACCGGTGAAGCCATCGGTGTCTTTGCACAAGTTGATTTGAATAAAAAGAGGGGCGATATCGGCTACCGCTCATCGGTGGCGGTGCGCAACCTGACACGGATGGAGCGCCACT
>DQHS01000160.1 GCA_003524365.1 Cellvibrio sp.
CTATCACGCATGCGCCAGGTGCGGCCGTCAAACATATCCAATACCAGTCCGCGCCAATAGAGCTGGTCGGCGGGTGGTGCCTGGTTGGTAAACTCGACCCGGAATGCGGGTGAGCGATTGAGGGCGAGATTGCCTAAGTCGCCAGGCGAGAGGCTATCGCTAAACCCGGTTTTAGCTGTCTGTTGATTTGGGATCGCCCAGAGCGGGCCAAGGCGGGGAATCACCACAAACATCACCAGCATGATCGGCAAGGCATGGAGCAAAATCATCCCGCCGCGCTTGAAGCGCAGACCGGTAGATTGTGTATGAGTAAGATAGAGCGAGCGCCAACTGGCGAGCAACAGCACCACACACAGGAGTGCGTAAGCGGCGGCCTGCGGGGTCTGGCTAAACAGGAATTGGGTGGCGGTGATGATAAAACCGATAAACACTAACAGTTGGGCATCGCGCGCGGAATTGACCTCTAGCAGCTTGAGCGAAAACGCGCATACCAGCAACCCCACCATGGTTTCGGTGCCGGTTTTGCCCGCGTAACTGGCGAATAGGCCGCCCGCGCAAATTAGCGCCAGCAGCGTTTTGACCAAACTGCCGGGTGCCCCCCAGCGGCCGCGAAACATCTGCGTGCGCCAAAAGGCCGCAACTGCCCACACCAACGAAAGCCAGAAGGGCAAGCCAAACAGCAAGGGTAAAATCAGCATGGCTTGCATAACCAACAGCCAGGCCAGTTTGTCCCGCGCTAGATATTCCGCTTGTTTGGGCGCTTTGCTAGCCGGAGTGAGGCGGGTAAGCAATCGTTTAGCGAGCATGATTTGCCTCGCGTGGCAGATTAAATTTGGCCAGTGCAGTCAATACTGTCTGAAGGTGATGTTCCCCTAGCGCCGGTGCAAGGCTGAAACCGGGCAGGTGCAGACCATAGGGCATTTGCCGTTGCTCGTACTCCAGCGCCCAGTAACATAAACCGGACAAACGCAGTTCTTGAGGCTGGTTCAGGCTGTCCCAATCGAGCCATTTATCGGCCGAAAAAAAGGCTTCGTACTCTTTGGTAAACAGGCCTTTGTCTTGCGCGTACTGCTTCCAGGCGATGTGTTTGATGGGGTCGCCCGCTTGATAATCGCGCAGGCCGCTAAAGTCATCGCCACCGCGTTGGCTGGCGCCACCTTCTTCACGGCCATCGCTGGCTTGCGCATGAGGTTCATCGGTGATGATGGGGGCGGGGTAAATCAGCGCTGTCGCATCCAGATTAAGCCAGGTCCAGCAGCGAATAATCCCGAGTGGAAAGCGACTCTGCACCAGTAATCGTCCCGGCTGTAAATAGCCGCGTTCCCTACTTTGCGCTCGCACAGTCACCTGTTGCGGTTCGTTATGGTTAAGGGTGACGACCTGGGTTTCGCTGCTCTTTACACCATTCTGCCAGCGCAGTTCCAGATTGTCGCAACCGGCTTTGTTGATGCAGTTGAGTTCCAGTACAAAGGCCGCCGGATCACCCGCAAACGCCGGACGTGCACCGACAAAGCGGACGCTGATCCCAGCAAGATTGGCAAATGCATGCAGGATGCTGACCACAAAAATGCTGACGAGCAGATAGCTCAATGCCAGGATCAGGTTGTTTTGGTAATTGGTACCCAGCAACCAAATCACAAAGGTAATCGCGAGATAAAGCAGGCCAGTGAGATTGGGAAATATGTAGAGGTTTTTGCGATTGAGCTCCACTTGCAGGGTGCGTGGCGTGCGCTTATCCACCCAGCGATAAAAGCGCTCTTCCCAGCTGGCGCGCCACGATGCGAGAAGGCTACTCATGGCTAACCCAGCACGTTCACGCTGTCGCGTAGATGTTTCACCAGCGGTTCGGAATCCTGGCTATGGCCCCGCCCTCGCACCCGGTGACCGACTACGGCCGGCAATACAGTTTGCACATCTTCCGGTACCAGATATTCGCGGTTGTGAATTAGCGCCCAGGCTTTGGCCGCACGCAAAAGTGCGAGCGCGCCACGGGGTGATAATCCATAAGCAAACTGGGTATCGCTGCGGGTGAATGCGACCAACCGCTGCACATAATCGAGCAGCGCATCGCTGGCTTTGACTTGATGCACCGCATTCTGAATGGCTGTAAGCTGTTCGTGAGTGACTATGGGTGTGAGTTGGCGGATGCGCGCGCGCGGATCGACACCTTGAAACAACATACGCTCGGATGCGGGGCTGGGGTAGCCGAGCGAGATGCGCATTAAAAAGCGGTCAAGTTGCGATTCGGGTAGCGGAAATGTACCACTTTGGGAGAGCGGGTTTTGCGTTGCTATCACAAAAAATGGTTTGGGCAGCGGGCGGCTTTTTCCCTCAATTGTCACTTGCCCTTCTTCCATCGCTTCCAACAAAGCGCTCTGGGTTTTAGGTGAGCTGCGGTTGATTTCATCGGCCAATAACACTTGCGTAAACACCGGGCCTGGGTGGAATTTAAACACGCCTTGCTCACGTTCAAAAATCGCCACACCGAGAATATCAGCTGGTAACAAGTCACTGGTGAATTGCACCCGCTCAAACTTCAAGCCCAATACTTTGGCGAGACAGTGGGCGAGAGTAGTTTTGCCCATGCCGGGTAAGTCTTCGATAAGGAGGTGGCCTTCGGCGAAAAGGCAGGCGAGGGACAGGCGTACTTGTTGATCTTTACCTAAAACGATTTGGTCGACTTGCTGAATAATGTTGTTGATCAGTGACTGCATGGGGAACCCTGATAATCAATTAGCTCAAGTGCGAGCATAGCTCAGGGGGAGAAATTCGGGGGATTAAGAATCGCAAAGCTCGCGCCAGTTCACGCACTTAATTAAGCATCTATTCTGCCGCAACTACGCAATTCCGGCCTTGTTGCTTGGCTTGGTAAACGGCTTTGTCGGCGCGCACAAACCAGTCTTCCGGGGTTTCATCGGCGCGTAATTGGGCGCAGCCAAAAGAGGCGGTGAGTGCGCCATCCGGATCATTGAGTTCAGTCTCGATTTGTACACGCAGCTGTTCAGCGATCATCAGGGCATCGGCCAGTACTGTGTTGCGCGCAAGCACCACAAACTCCTCGCCACCAAAACGAAATACCCGATCAGTTTTGCGCACGCGTCGGGTTAGCAAACTGGCCAATTCAACTAGTACCACATCGCCAGTAGCATGACCGAATTTGTCATTTACCATTTTAAAGAAATCCAGATCCAGAATAATCAAGGTCGCGGGGATCTGGTTGCGCGCGCAATCTTCAACGCTCAGGCGCATCTCATCATCCATCGCGCGGCGGTTGCCGAGCATGGTAAGCGCATCCTGGCTTGCATAACCTTGGAGCAGCAATTGTTGTTTGTGGGTCAGAAGTGCGAAAACGTAGGCCATACTGCCGCACATTAGCAGCGCGGCAATCATGGCAAAGGCTTCGGTACTGGTTTTGAGTTGCGAGGCAATAGGCAGGATGGCAGCGATGGTTAACAAGTTGGCAATCAGTGCAGCTTTGGCACTCAGCAAAAAGAAATTGGCGATTAAGGCTGGGAACAGCCAAAACACAAAGATGGGTTCATTTAGATGGGCAACCGCGACTGCGCCAGACGAGTAAAGCAGAGCCGTAATATTGGACACCAGCTGCGTCGCCTGACCGAGCCGAAAGGTGTAGATCGCACTACTCAACGCGACCACCACAATGGCCAAGTCCACAACCGCATTGGCAATTTCGCCATTAAGGTAGCGGATCACACAAAAGGGCGCGATAAGCAGGCTGGCGAGTATGGCAAAAAGATACACCATCCCGCGCTGGTATTTGTTTTTTGAGTCAGTCAGCATAATCGCCGGCAGATTCTCCCGTTTCGATATTTTTGTGTCGCTCAACCAGTGTCGCTTTTTACAGCTCACAGCATAGTTGGGAAATGGCGGTTTTGCCCACTGTGATGCTGAAGAATTTGGTGGCACAGGAATAGTTTAACCTTCTTGCAAGACACTTTTAGCCGATTTAACGTGAAGGGGTCGCCATGCAATTTTTTGACAGCCACTGCCATTTCGATTTTATTGAGTTCAATGCAGACCGCCCCGCACTCTGGCAGGCCTGTAATGCGCAGGGCATTACGCACTTGTTGATGCCAGGAGTGACGCCTGATCAGTGGCAAACCGCTGCGCAATTATGTGAGCAATATGCTGGATTATTTTATGCGGCAGGTATTCATCCGTATTGGATTGAACGGCAGTCTTGGTTTCAAGCAGATAAAGCAGATTTGTTGGATAGTGCCACGCGGGAAAAAATTGCGGCGTTAATTCAAGATGAGTTTGTCATCTCAGTGAATGAGAGTGCCGTGCATTGTGTGGCGGTAGGTGAATGCGGTTTGGATAAAATGATTTCAACTTCGCTGGAGTTGCAAAAGCAATTGCTTGTTGTTCACATAGACGTTGCCAACCAACTGCAAAAGCCGCTAATAGTGCACTGCGTCAGGGCGCACAATGAATTAATTACTTTGTTGAAAAAAACTAAAGTAAATTGCGGTGGAGTTATTCATGCGTTTAGTGGTAGTTATGAAGTGGCGCAGCAGTATGTGGACTTGGGATTTTATCTCGGGATCGGCGGCACTATCACCTATGAGCGCGCGCACAAAACCCGCGCGGCCGTAGCTAAAATTCCGTTAGATTTTTTAGTGTTGGAGACAGACGCGCCGGATATGCCGCTGCAGGGCAAGCAAGGGCAGCGCAACAGCCCGGACTATATTCCCCAAGTAGCGCAAGTATTGGCGGATTTGCGTGGTGTGGCAGTGCATGAGATTGCAGCGGTTACCTGTAGCAATGCAATGCGCTTATTTCACTGCGGCTAAGACGGCGGCGGCTTGCATGGATGTACGCACACAATTGCGCCCTTGTGCTTTAGCAACGTAGAGCGCTCTGTCGGCGCGTGCGATAAAATCGGTGGGTGACTCTTGCGGTAACATTTGCGCAACGCCGAAACTGGCAGTCACTTGCAGTGCTTTTGGCCAGTCATTTTCTTCAATACAGCGGCGCAATTTTTCTGCTAGACCGCAGGCATTATCCAGCATGGTATCTGGGGCGGAGAAGAATTTGTATTGGCCTGCCCGGATACCATGCTGGATAATGCCTGCG
>DQHS01000204.1 GCA_003524365.1 Cellvibrio sp.
TGTAACCGCACCAGACGCGTCCGGCGACCATAGTCACTGCAAATAATAAAAAGACGCCGATGATCATCACCAGCGAGAGCAACATAAAATCTTGCGGCCAGAAAGTCGTGCCGAATACGTGGAACTGACGTGTATCCAAATCCCACAAGATCGCCTGATGGCCGTTCCAATTAATCCACGAAGTCCCGAAAAATAACAGCGCAAGAAAGCCGGCACCGACAATCCGCAAGTTGCGGAAGCGGCCACTGAAGCTGCGCGTAAAAATCTGGCCGTCGATGTTGGTTGCCTTGGGAGTTGGCAGGTTTTTGGTAGGGATTAACAGGGGGCTGCCGGTGTTGCTCATGGTTGCATCTCATCCACAGTGATGCTGATCACTATGGATCTTCATCTGTACTAAAAACAGATTCAGATAATCGATAAAAAACCGGTGCAGATGAACTAATTACAGGTCGCAGAAGTGGGTATCACCGCCGCAGGCAGCCCAAACACCGCATCAAATACCCAATTAAACGCAAAGGTGTAGAACAGGAAAAACGCCAGTAAGCCCAAGTCCAATAGTAATGCCTCGATAAAACTGACCTCCAACCACCAGGCGAGCACCGGCACCAGAAAGATTACCAATCCACCCTCAAAACCTACCGCATGTAATACGCGAATACCCAAGCTGCGGCCTTGGTGTTTATGGCGCTTTTCCCACAGCTCAAACCCGTAGTTAAACGCGAGATTCCACAGGATCGCAATCGCCGAAGCGGCAACGGCAATGCCGAGTGAGTTGGCGGTGTCGGCGTTACTGATCAGCTTTAATAAAATCGCCGACAACACAATTGCTACCAGTTCGTACAAGCCCACATAAACGACACGACGTTTTATACCTTGCATACCTACCTCTGCTAAATCTGATATCGGCAGTTTCTATGCGTTGTGATGATAGAAAAAGTTAGCTACTATCAGATTTGGTGATAGATAGAGGTGGGATTTCGATGAGTGGAGTCTTTAATTCCGAGACGATTAGCGTGTTTTTAGCGGTGTTGGATAGCGGTTCTTTCTCCGCTGCTGCACGCCAATTGGGACGTGTGCCCTCGGCAATCAGCATGGCGATTGCCAATCTGGAAGCAGAGCTGGCGTTGGAGCTGTTTGATCGCAGCGGGCGTGAACCAAAACCCACGGCGATGGCGCGGGCACTTGAGCCGCAAGCCCGGTTATTGATCGGCCAGTTGCAGCAGCTGAATACCCAAGCCCTGGAGTTGAGCCAGGGTTTGGAAGCGCGGCTAACGTTGGTAATTGCACCGGAATTGCAGGCCACGCCCTGGGTGGAACCGCTGCGGATATTGGCGCAGGAATATCCGTTGCTGGAGATCCAGATCATCACCGCGCCGCAAATCGATGCACTGCAATTACTGCACAAAGGCAACGCCCAACTCGCGCTGGTGTTTGAGCGCCCTGCTGCCGACGGCCGCGAAAACTTTCAAGAGGTGGGCCGCGAAACCCTGGTCGCGGTTATCGCCCGCACTCATCCACTACTGGCGGAAATGTCCGCCACAGGCACTATCAATGACAGCCAATTGCGCCCGGTGCGGCAGGTGATGGTGGCTAGTCGCAGTCAGGCTGATAACACATCCGCTACCGATAAATTCTGTATCGCGTCCGAACATTACTGGCGGGTCGATCAGCCTGAAGTCGCGCTGCAGCTTGTATTGGCTGAGCTCGGCTGGGCCTGGTTGCCGCGCGCCTGTGTGCAGCCCTACATCAATGGGAGGATGCTGGTGGAATTGCCGATTGAAAACTTTACCAATGGCGAGGAATTGTGGATCGATCTGGTCTGGTCGCGCGAGCGGCCATTGGGTATGGGGGCCCAGCGCTTTGTAGCCTTAATGGCACAGCAGTACCAACAGATTAGCCGTTAAAGCGCCAGACGTGGAGCCAGAGAGGTTTTTTGCAGATGACGCTTTATTTCTTATATAAAAAAATATTCATTGGGAAATAACGAAAACGATAAAAAGTGTGCTGCAGTCGATCATTTACCGGCATGAAGCTGCGCGTGATTCGGTATTAGTGTGTTGTATGTTTGATCTTACAAATGTGAAAATCCGTCACCTGATGCGGTTTCATTCCGGTGTCAGCTCAACTTGGATGTGTTCAGATTGGGTCATGATGTAACGCCAGTCTGGTGAAGTCGCCCAGCAACATAAAAATAAACGCGCGTTATCGACAATGTTTTCACCCCTGCTTCCCGCATGGTTTCGGTCAATCCGTCAAACATCAATAATTTAATAACTCTGACGAGATTGTGATTATGTCTATTACTACTACTACAGCTCCTTCTGGTGCACGTAAATCCGTGCGCTTTTCACCTGCTGCTCTGGCAGCGGCGATTGCAATGTGTGCAAGTACTTCGGCTTTTGCGGCGTCTACCGGTGGTTTTTCTACTACCGATGGCGGTAATGTTTCCGGTTCGAAATCCTTTAGTGCTTCTACCCATACGCAAATCCAGCAAATCATTGAAGATGCCAAAGATGGCGATTATCCGGTAGTCATCACCTACACCGGCAATGAAGATTCACTGATTAACCAAATCGTCAGGGATCACACGGTCGATTCTTCAGGCAATTGCCCCAGAGCGCATTGGAACGATACCTACCGCAAAGTCGAAATCAAAGAAATGACCAAGGGTGTCACCATTCAGGGCGCCAATGGTTCATCGGCGAACTTTGGAATTGTGGTGAACAAATCCAGCAATGTGATTATTCGCAATATGAAAATTGGCGCGCTGGGTGGCGCCAATAACGATGCCGACATGATTCGTGTGGACAGCGGTGTAAACGTCTGGATCGATCACAACGAATTGTTTGCGGTCAACAATGAATGTAAGGGCTCACCCGATGGCGATCTGACCTTTGAAAGTGCGATTGATATTAAAAAAGCCTCGCAAAATATCACCGTGTCGTACAACGTGATTCGCGATAGCAAAAAAGTCGGGCTTGATGGTTCCAGCAGCAGCGATATCGCCGGTGGCCGCAAAATTACTTTCCATCACAATATCTACCGCAATGTGGGCGCGCGCTTGCCATTGCAGCGTGGCGGTTGGACGCATATGTACAACAACCTCTATGACGGTATTACCAGCTCGGGTATCAACGTGCGCCAGAATGGCTACGCGCTGATTGAAAGTAACTGGTTCCAAAATGCGGTCAACCCGGTCACCTGTCGCTTTGATAGCAGCAACTGCGGGAAATGGGATCTGCGTAACAACAATATTCGCAACCCCGGTGACTTTGCTACCTACAACATCACCTGGACCAGCGGCGGTACTATCGATGCGACCAACTGGACCACTACCGCACCATTCCCGATCAGCATCCCCTACAGCTACGCGCCAGTCACACCGCAATGTGTGAAAGATCGCCTGGCAAGTTACGCCGGTGTTGGTAAAAACGGTGCGCAATTGACGGCTTCTGCATGTGGTGGTGCTGCATCGTCCACACCTGCTTCATCCGCACCTAAAAGTTCCAGTTCTGCCGCAAACAGCTCGGCTGCTTCAGGCAGCGTAAGTTTGGGTGGTAGCGCGGGTAATGGATCGGTTGCGCTTAACTGGACTGTGAATGCAAACATTAATGCGTTGGAAATTTATCAGGATACTGATTCAAATCCATCCGGTCGCGTGCGTATCGCATCATTACCAACCAGCGCCACTAATTACACCGCAACCGGTTTGAGCAACGGCACTACTTATTATTTCTGGGTGAAATATCGCACCACCGATAATGTGTGGAGCAACTCGAACGTGTTTAGTGCCAAGCCAAGTTCAGGTACTGTGAGTTCAAGCTCATCAAGCAGCGCAGCATCATCAACACCAAGCGGTGCTCCAGTATTGAGTGGCACAGGCGACTATCCAAGCGGCTTCTCCAAGTGTGCTGATTTGGGTGGGACATGCACCGTGTCATCGGGCGATGGTTGGGTAGCCTTTGGTCGTAAAGGCAAGTGGGTTACCAAGAAAGTAAATGTGGGCAGCTCGATTGCCTGTACTGTTGCCGCATTTGGATCGGATCCACAAGGCAACCCTAATAAGTGCTCTTACAAAAAATAATTGCACTGTTTTGTCATAAAAAAACCCGGCATGCAAATGTCGGGTTTTTTTATGCGTGCAATCTTTAAATAATAAATGGCAAATCAAAACGGGCAGTCACTCATTCCTTCGATGCGCTCGTCCGTAATTGGGTGCTCAAAGCAGATACTGGTCGCATGCAATAACAACCGCGGCGCCATAGCTTGGGATTCCGCATTTTTATACAAATCACAACCTAAAATCGGGTGGCCAAGTTCGCGGCTGTGAATACGCAACTGATGCGTGCGACCAGAAATGGGCGTAAACAAAACTCGGGTGCTTGGGGGTGATGCAATGCGCTCGATCACGCTGTACTGTGTCAGCGCATTTTTTCCGGTCGCATAACAAATTTTTTGCAGTGGAAAATTAGGTGGGTCTTTGGCGATGGGTAAATCAATTATGCCGCTGTCTTGCGCCAGGTGGCCGTGCAAGATTGCGCAGTAAGTTTTGCTAATCGTACCTGACTGAAATTGTTTGGTGAGCTGCGCATTCACCGGTTTATTTAGCGCCACCAACATAATTCCAGATGTGCCAAAATCGAGCCGATGCACCAGTGTCGCGCTGGGAAAATCCCGCACCAACCGAAAATGTACTGAATCTTTATTAAGTGGGTTCTTCCCTGACAAACTCAACAAGCCGCTGGGTTTGTTGATCAATAACAAATGCTCGTCCTGAAATAAGAGAGTGATCTCATCAAGACATGGCGGGGCGATAAAATCGTCGGGTTTGGATTGCATTGGGGTGTGGAATACCGGCTGATAAATTGTATATTCTGCATGACTTTATACCCGCAAACAGCAATGACGTGCGCCGCCGATGAATTAATCTGGTGCAGCAGGCCTGTTCTTGCCCGTATCTGTCGCCGGTTTGGCGCCTTTCTCAGCAAAAATATCCTTTTCACCGGCTGGCATAGCAATTGCTCAAACAATTTATGCGCATAGCTGTGTAATCACTCGCTGGATAAAGGAAAACCCTATGATTCCCAAAATTCTTCATCAATGCTCCAAATCCTACGTATGGGAAGAGCGCCAACTAACCAAGCGCGCACGCGAATTAATGCCTGATTTTCAATACCATGCCTGGACCGATGAATCCAATCTGCAATTGGTAAAAGATGCCGCGCCACAATTTCTCGCGGACTATTTAAGTATTCCGGTGGGGGTGATTCGTGTCGATATAGCGCGCTGCCTGTACTTGTATGTGTACGGCGGAATTTATTTCGACACTGATTATGTGTTTTACAAACCGCTGGATAACAAGTTTTTAGCGAACAAGTGTGTGCTGGCGATTGAAGAGCCGGAATGTAAAAGTATTGGCGGTAGCTATAAGTTGGGTAATGCGTTTATGGCATCCGAGCCGGGTTTTGATATGTGGCTGAAATTTATCGAACAGATTTTTGTTAAGCATCGCGCGGGCGAAACCAACATTGTTTTTCTTAGCGGCCCCCATGCGCTCACCCTATTTTTACAAGACCACCCGGAATACAACGACGATATCACCATCATGCCCGGCCATATCATCTACCCCGAATTTGCCATGGCAAAACTCACTGCCAAAAAAACCGCGCAGACTATTGGTGCACATTTATGTTGGGGTTCCTGGCGCGGCAAACCTTTGCACCAATATCTGCGCAGCCGTTTGCGCCGCTGGATTTCGGCAGTGGTGTAATTTTCAACAAGCATGCGATAAGCAAGCCGCGCGTAAATAGTTAGATGTTGGGTTGTTGATAACCTTTCAAATAATCATTAACGCGATAGGCAAGCTTGAGCAGTGCCGGTTTTACCATAGACACGCTGACAAACTCCAACTGCGCATTGGCGATGGCCTCTTTGTAGTTGCAGTGTTTGCCTTTGCCCGCCATAAAATCGTAGTAATCGACATTGGGAGAATTAAACGCCGCCTCTATTTGAAAACCAAAATGCAGCGTGCCTAGAGAAACCCCGTGCATAAAATTTTCAATATAACCGGATTGCAAATTATAAACCCTGCCATTCACATTGATGTCGAGCATTACCGACAGAGGCTTGTCATCGAGCGACAGCACTGACAAATCCACGCTGTGCCCCGCGTCAGTTAGATTGTTTAATGCGTTGATAATCTGGGTCGTATTGCGCGGAAGAAAACAGGGTTCACCCCATCGTTTCCAGTGAAATTGATTAATCAAGGCAATAAATTTTTCGCTATCTGGCCAGATATTAGTTACCCTCAGTGCTCCCAATTCTTTCAACTTGGTGCGTCGATTAAATAATTTTAGCCGGGTATTGCTGCCCAGATTTTTCAGATAGTCTGCAAAAGTACCACTACGTACATCCACCCCATAAGAGGTCGTCTTATCCCTGATCAGTAGTGAAAAATGTTGCTGCGCACAAAAATCCTGAATCATGTCGAATTCGATTGAATCGAGCATTAAATCGGGAATATAAAATTGATCCCAAGAATGATTAAGGGATTCATCCAGAAGATATTTTAATTGTTGTGGATCTTCAAAACAAAAATATTCACCGCGAATACTGGGTGCAACACCGGTTGCAACCCCTACTGGAATAATGGTTTTCAGTGGCAGGATGCGGAGTTTATAGTCAGTAAAGCTGCATAGGCCTGATGCTAATGGCTGGGTATTAATATCGCTCAAACATTTCAAGCGTGGATGCGTTCCCCAAGCAGTTAACCAAGCACTCAGCCAGGCAGATGTTCTGAATAATCCTGGGCGATGATGTTGTGGGAAGTATTGATTCATTTTTGTATGCCTAAAAATGGTTACACGTTGTTGTTAAATAAAAATACAGCATTACGCATAAGCAATTCCGGCCATAATGATTCTGGCTGAGCGATTTACTGATGTGTATTTAATATTGACTTTTCCATCAATAATTTCACTTAAACTATTGGTGGAAATGACACCCTCGGAGTGTTTGATCAACACGTTGTATTCAATACCTTTACTGATGTTGCAGGTATTCAGCAGCGTACCGGGAATAACGCAAGCGGTGCTGATACAGATAGCACCGGTAACAGGAAAAGCTTTATGGGTTTTATAGCGATTGATCACGCGTGCCGTCAGTTCTTTGTGGTCGTCCACCATGCGGGTAAAGTCGGCGTAGATAGCGATCTTGATTTGTTTGGCGAGAAGAGGACGATCCAAGTGTTGCGATATTAATCCGGCTACGGCTTCACGCAATTGTTCAACAAGCTCTTTAAAGGGTTCATTTAAATCCAGCAGTTCCGGTTGTTCGTCGCCAGTTAAATTAAATTGATCAGCGGGAAAAAAAGCGTAGAGCGTACCGCAATCAACAATAGAGCAGCAGTAATCTTTGTCATTAATCGACAGTGTATCAATCGGGTTGCCACTGGGCAGAATCTCCCCGGTAATTGAACCACCAGGTTCGATAAACGTTAATTGTATTTCACTGCCTACACCCTTTACGCCATCGATCTCCATGCAGTCTTTTATCAGCGGTGTTAAATCGGGGCTCATTGGAATCAGCGCCTCCAATTTTTTACCCGTATTCATATTGCGAATGCGAATTTTTGTCTGCGGATATTCGGCGGCGATCAAACCGGTGGCCAGTGCAAATATACCCACACCCGAGGCCAGGTTGCCGCACATGGTGGAGTAATTAATCACCCCTTCGTCGATACCCACTTCGCCCGATAAATATTCAACATCCACATCGGGATTTTCACTCTGCTTTATCAATGCGACTTTGCTGGTGAGTGGATCGCCGCCCCCTAAACCATTGATCTGGCGCAGATCGGGGCTGCCCATTAAGGTGAGGATAATGGCATCGCGCTGAATTTTATCGCCGGGCAATTCCTGCGCGTTGATGAATAGACCTTTGGTTGTTCCGCCGCGAACAATTGCACATGAAACAGGATGATAGTAAGTCATACCAATTTTCCTTGTTGATCCGGGGGTGTCTGCTTGCCGGGCGGATAAAACCTGGGCACGGATTTAGCAGAATTTATACAGCTAACTCTTTCTTGAGTACGATGATGTGGATATCTGCCATGGCGCGATAAAGTTTTTTTAATTTTAACGTGCTCAATAGCCAGTGAATTAATCGATTGCAGTGCGCGGCTAATTTTCCATCGGAAATTATTTTTTTATTAAAGCGCAAGGTGCCGAAACCAATTTGGGTTTCATCGATAATGTGCAAATGGGTTTTGGCTATCTGGGCGATAACTTCTGCGCGCGGAATTGAACGGCCAATCGTA
This sequence comes from Cellvibrio sp., assembly GCA_003524365.1. Classification (GTDB taxonomy): domain Bacteria; phylum Pseudomonadota; class Gammaproteobacteria; order Pseudomonadales; family Cellvibrionaceae; genus Cellvibrio. Next base: position 8,318 of record DQHS01000204.1, read on the forward strand.
TTGGCGGGTGTTGGGCGTTGACCAAGCATAAAACCGGCGATGGTTTTTACCAGCAGGGCTGGATCCATAAACACATCATTGTAAAAATTGCGGTAGGTGACTATGGCCTGGCCATCGGGTTTTAAAATGCGGCTGATTTCGTGTAACGCGTTTTCAATTGACTCGGCATAACTAATAACCCCCAGACAGACCACTATATCCACTGATCCGCTCGGCAGAGGAATTTGCTCACACTCGCCTTGAATCAAGAACACTTGTTGCGCTTGCGCACCGAGATTGGCGCGCGCCAGCTGCAGCATATCGGTGGAATAATCCATACCGATCAGCTGATATTGCCGTGCATCCAGCTTAACCAATACCGGCCCTGCACCACAGCCAAGATCAACAATACAGGCACCGGTTGGCGCTTGTGCGTGAATGTAGTCCACGGAAAAATCCCGGCGCGCACGAAAACTGAGCGCTTCTACATTTGGCTGTGCGCCAGTGTAAATTGCCGACCATTTGCGCGCGTCTTTAGTATCTGAAAAACGGTCTTGTGCCTGCTCTTTCCATTGCATATAACCACCCGTTAGGCATTACTGTTATGCGGTTGTGCGACTCACTTTTGCATCAGCTTCTTAAATTTTAATGCGATCAATGTAGCGATACATTTGGCGTAGTAATTAAACGATAATAAAAAATCATCACGCGCAAATACGGCGTCGGCCTTAATGGACAAGGCTTCTTTGAGCCAGCTTCGCAGCGAGCTCTGGCCGATGCTGGCCAGTTCGCGTGCGGCCCAAAAATCCATCGCCAGCCACGCCCAGCGTTCACCGTCTTGCCAGTCAGTAACGGGTGGCAGCGGTTGGCCAATCGCATAAAAATACGCTATCGCTGGCAGATCAACTCCTGCCGCTATGGCACAACCGGTGGTGTTGACCGGGCGGCCATTAATTTCAATTAATTTATAGGTTTCAGTGGCTGGATCGAGTTTCCATTCAACACCGGCAACGCCGTAATAGTTAATCGCTGACAACAGACGTTGCGATTGATCCAATACGATAGGGTTGTGACAGGACTCGGTCATAGTGCAGTAGCCAAAATCGATTGGGCACTGACGAATTTTTTTGCGGATAAACCAGGATACAGGTTGATGGGCGGAAGAAAAAAAACCTAGAAAAGTCACTAGCCGATGATCGCGCCCTCCAATAATTTCCTGAATCATAAATTCCGTGCCCGGTAGAAATATATCGCGCGCGATGCTTAATAATTCTTGTGCGGAATTAACCCTGATGCCTTTTTTCCCGCGCGCGCCCGATTTTGCCGACTGCAATTTCCATTCAAAGGACACATTGGGTTTTATCACATAGGGATAATTGGAAATAGTGCGCGATAGTGTTTCGACTTCAGTTAAATCCTGTGGGAAATAGGTTTCCGGAATCGGAATTCCCAATGACTGCGCAGTTTCATATTGAAAACGTTTGTTATTTATTTTGTTGATTGCATAGGTGTCTGGTGCGGGTATCAGAAAATGTTCCGCTAATTGGCTGTAATATTTACCCACATACCACGCACACTCATCAACACTGGGAATTAATACTTTTTCACCTGGGTAGCGTTCTGCCAGTGAAGTAAAAAACGCATGCATGTGTGCTGCAGGTTCGTGGATATAAGGGCAAAACTCTACGCCTGCCACATAGCGCGATCCAATAATGCCGTCGCGCTTATTAGTTGTAACAAGAATTATTTTTATGCCTCTTCGTCCTAGCGAGCGCACTACGGCAAGGGTTGAGAGATTTATCTGCAGCCCGTCACTTTGTTGACCGCCGATATGGTTAAACACAATAGCCAGAGGCATGCTCATCACAATCCTTTTTCACCTAAATGTTTACTGTTTTTTTCCCGGTTTTTCTGGTTTTTGTTGTGTTGTAACTAAATGAAGTACGCAAAGAAAATTCAATTTCGCTTCTATTTATGAGCTAGTAATTCTATTTATAACCTGGCAATTTTGTGAACGGGTAGCGATTGAAGTAGCTTACTATGTCGCAAACATCTTGGCGCATTGAACAACAAATAGAAAGAACGGATCCACTCGCATGTGGGCAATTTTTTGCTTATTCAGAAAAAATTCCATTCATTGTTGCATAGCGCACATACCTAAATGGAATTTGCAGCTGGTATGGTTATGCATTTTTGTTTCGGCAGGTCAAGATTTGGCAGGATTCAAGAGCGGGAAAGGTAGAAAATTGCGGTTACGCGCTAAAACGAAAAAGCCCGGCGAAAGTGCCGGGCTTTTTATGCACCAAAGGTCAATTATTTCTTGATGCCTTCCACTTCCAATTCCAATTGTACGGTTTGCGATGCTGGGCCCAAATCCATTTTCACGTTGAAATCTTTCAGAGTGATGGTGGTTTCGCCCGAGAAGCCAGCGCGGTAACCGCCCCATGGGTCTTTACCTTCACCGATTTTATCTACTTCAATGGTGACGCTTTTGGTCACGCCATTTAGCGTTAGATCGCCAACGATATCAAACTCGTCTTTGTCATCGCCCAGCACAATTTTTTTGCTTACAAACGTCGCTTTGGGGAATTTTTCGACGTTTAAAAAATCATCGCTGCGCAAATGTTTGTCGCGCTCGGCGTGGTTGGAGTTAACGCTGCCGGTATCGATAGATACGTTAACGGTGCTCGCTTCTGGTTTAGCTGGATCATAAGAGAACTCACCAGAGAATGTATCGAAACGGCCGGTCAATACACTGTAACCCAAGTGTTTGATCGCAAAATTGATCGAGGCGTGAGCGCCTTTGGTGTCGATCAAATAGGTGTCAGCCATTGCTGGCAAACTTATTACACCAATACTTATAACAGCCAGTGCCAGGAAAGATTTTTTTAAAACGGATTTTTTAAGCATGGATAAACTCCTTTGAGAATAATCAGTGTGACTGAAAAAAGTAAAACGGTTGATGGAGCATGTACTATTGCAAATCTGATTTTTTTACTGGTTTTAGCATGCGCACTAAGGTGCGGTCGCCAATAACGAAATGATGTAGCAATGCCCCCGCAACATGAAATACAACGAGTAGGACAATGCCCCAAGCCAAATATTCGTGTGCTGCACCAGCGAGATCGACATTTTGTGAACTTAATTCAATTAACACCGGAAATTTAATGAGATTAAACATGCTCGCCGGTTGGCCTTCGGCGGTGGTAATTAAATAGCCGCTGATTAATACAATAAATATAAATGCATAGAGACCTAGCTTGACCAATTTCGCAGCGAGGTTTTGCGCGCGTTTGGCAGAAAGTTCAACCGGTGTTGGATTAGCGATGCGCCAAATCACACGCACTAACATCAACAGCAATACAATTAATCCCAAGCTGATATGTAACTCTGGCCCTTTGTGATACCAGTCGTCGTAATAGCCTAGATCCACCATATAGATACCGAGACCAAATAAAAACAGTATCAACAGCGCGCTGATCCAATGGATCGCAATAGAGATCAAACCGTAACCGGTGCGAGAGTCCGTTAACATGTTGTGCCTACTAATCCTATTCTTAGTGACCGTCAATAAATGCGGTAATGGATAATGTTGAAAGACGATAGCAGTAAAGCAAACAGATTACAGCCGCGCTAAAGTGTAACGCGCGCTGGGTGAGATTGTAGGTGTGTCGACGTAAAGAAAGGTTTAACCGGATAAGTTATTGTTTTTCAGCAGCTTAGGCAATCGTTTTGCATCAGTTGCCAATCGTGCAATCAACAACCAATCGAATTTTTCGTTCTTTATGATCAGTATTTCAGGAATTTTAAACACATAATTATGCAATTTTTAACACTGGGCGCTTGCGCCCCTGCTCATCAATAGCGACGTAAACATATTCCCCCTGAGTGACCTGACTAACTTGATGGGTGAGGAAATCTTTAATCCAGACTTCCACTTTCACGCGAATGGATGTGTTGCCGATGCGTAACGTGCTGGTGTAACAACTGATAATCGCGCCCACGGGCACAGGGCGTATAAACACCATACCGCTGACTGCCACTGTGGTCACTCTGCCTTGCGAGACTTCGTTGGCGTGAATCGCACCGGCAATATCCATCTGCGCCATCACCCATCCGCCAAAAATATCGCCGAACGGATTGGTATCGGCAGGCATGGTGATGGTTTGCAAAGCAATGGTGCCAGTGGGTGCGATATTGGTAGGTTGCATGGTGAACTAATCTCCAAATAGTTGGGGGTTAGTATAGCTGTTGATTTACTCGAAGCAGAATGAAAATCCAGAGATTGCTAATCTTTAATTGCAGGAATATTGAATGGGTATGAAGAGCGATCAGATGATTGATCGCTCTTCATTTTTATTTCCCGTAAATATGGTCTTTCTGAGAGATTCATAAGTTTCTAATTAAAAGCCCATTTTCCTTTTTGGCTAAAATCAAGAAGGTGGCCAACGGTGACGGTCATATACGAGCGCCTTGAAGAAAAAATGCTCCATAAGACAGATTCACAATATGCAACACTTCGAAAAAACTTGGATTTTTTAAATTTGCTATCAAGTAATGCGAAGAAATAATGCATTTCAGGCGATGATTCTTCGGGAAAATAATCACTAAATTTTACTTCGGATATATCAACTTTTAGAGTTAAAGAAAAATCCTTTAAAAACTCCTCCGCATCATCTCCAGCAATCCTAAAATCTTCCAATAATCTTAAATCCTCTGAGAAATCATCAAATTTAACAGATGAATGCCTGCAAATTATATCTTTTATAACAGTCTTATTTTGAGCATTCACGATTCATGTTCTTTTGTTGGCAATCCTCGGTTTCGACCACCAAATTCTAGTAATACATAATCCAAATGATAGACACTCTCACCATCTGCAACTTTAGGGAAATGAATATTTATTTTTTCCCATGAGAATCAGCAACAAGTTCAGCACCTAAACCTTCAATTTTGTAGCGTTCAAAACGCTGATTAAGTTTTTCAACAAGCTGCGTAGACCATTCAGTCAATCGAACAGTTTGTCGCTCGCGAAACTTGTCTTTTTGATTGCGACTTTTGGTTGATTGCTCCCACGCCGTAACCTCATCATCGACATCAGCAAGATCTGCCCAATGGATTGATAAATCGATATCTTCAGAAAAACGGTCAATAATTCCCCAGCATTTACTCAATGCGGTTCCACCTTTAAAGGCGACCGCATGCTTTCCCAAAAATTTTTCATCGTAGAGCAAACGTAAAATTTCAGTTACCCAAAGATCCTTTTCCAAAAAGAAATCAGGCAAACCATCCGGATGCTGCTGGGCTGCAATATCCAGTATCCGTTTTAGCTCGTCTCGTTTCTGAGCAGTGCAATAGAAATCTAATATATGCATTACTACGTAGCCTGCTCCAATTGTTGAAGCTTACTTTTCCACTCGCCTAGCTGAGGAAGCGAGCCCAGTTTTCTGGATATCATTTTTACTTCAGAAGCATTGAGGGATAATCGCTGGACAGCCCTTTTTAAATCCGAAACTTCCACCGATTGTGGTGGTGTCACTAACAACCCCCGCAGCAAGGCTCCTTCAGGTTTGTTTTCCCAGCGCAGCTTTCGCTCAGCAATATGACGAACTTCGACAACTTGATTGCCAATTTTGAATTCTCGGGTCGGGCCATTGCTCCAGAAAACGGTCTTCATCGGAGCCTGAGTTTGGAATCCCAAACGATAGGCCGATTCCAATCCCTGGCTCACTAGCTTGTAGCCATGCTTTTTGGCCCAAGCACGGGCAACCTCACTGGCGCTGGCAGTAGTTTTAATGCTTGGCAGGCTTGGTAATGGTTTGGGGCGAGCATAGAAGCCTTTAGATACCCGTGTGACCACCCCCTCTTTAACCAAGCGACTGAAGGCTTTTTGTACAGATGTTTCACTACCCAGCCCGTAAAAGCTGTCGATAGGGAAAGGGACACCGCGCTGCATACGATTTAGCCGGGTTAGTACCTTTTGGGCAGCTGACATGGCAATGATCCTGACAAGTGATTACTAATGTGAATATATAATATACCAGTATCTATATAGGTTTCAGGGAAATATATGTCAGGATTATAGTTATGCTCAGTAAGATAAGAGCTAGTTAACACCTAGCCGCAGGATGGGTGGCGTTATACACCTTGGTCAGATCCATAACGGTCACGCGGGGATAGATCTGGGTCAGGCATGATGGTCGTACTTTATCGGAACCACTGGTCATACCAAACCAGCAGAAATGTTCAAAATTACCGGCACCCGCAGTTGCGTGGGCTGGACTTAAATGACCAACCTGCTGGGCACGATTGACCAGCTAAATCGGGAAAGTATGCCCGGCCTGCTGGTTACATTGACCAGTATGCCAATCAGACATAAAAAAGCCCGGCATTGAGTCGGGCTTCTTCACTGTTAACGATTTAACTAAAAAGATTGCCTGCTAGCTAACATCCGCAAAATTTCCTGATGATTTAGCATTAAAGCTAAGTCATATGACGACTCTCCATCATCATTTTTTATAAAAGCATCAGCTCCATTTTTTAAAAGAGCCTCTACAGCACAAATATTTCCCTGTTCAGCTGCATAGTGTAGTGGTGTATAACCTTTATCTCCTTTTGAGTTTATATCTGCATTTATCGACAGCAAAAAATTTATATCGTCAACATCTCCAGCCACGCAAGCCGAGTGCAATAGCTGATCGCCATATGCGTTCCGCGACCCCTGATCTATTAAATTTTGATCGAAAAAATCCGGCGCATAACTATATTTTTCAATTAGTTTTTTTAACCGCTCATTATTTAGGGCATTCTTCTTTACAGGCATTTTTTACAGCCTCCTTTGCATTCTCGACAGCTCTAGTTGTATTAGTAATTTCTACATCATGTGGATTTCCATATTTGAGTCCGTACTCAATTCTTAGGTGTAGACACATCTGAAGCCTATTCAGTCTTGCTTTCGCATCTTCACATGGATCTCCGGTTTTAGGATCTGGTGATTTACAATACTTGTTTTTTTCTCTATTTAACGCAGCTTCTTCGGGCGATCTCTTCCCACTTTCATTCATCATCCATGCCACACCGAGAGCTAATCCTCCGCTGGCAAGTGCACTACCAGATACGCTCCCGCCACCAAGCGCGGGCACTACAATCAAAAATGCCAATCGTCCATCAGGATCGTAATGGGTTATGGGATTTTGATAGGCATATCCATAAGTATTAATCCCACCACTTAACCCAATCGGATCACTCTCAATATATCTTCCAATCGATGGATCATAATCCCGAAAGTAGTTGTAATACAGCCCTGTCTCATTATCGAGATACTGCCCCGGAAAGCGGCTGAATAATTCGATGGAGTTGGTTTGATTTGCGGCGAGTTTGCCGAAGGGTTCGTAGTCACCCATCCATACGACTTGCTGGTTTGCATCAGTTATTACTTGTGGGGTGTTTAAATGATCGCTGTGGATGTAATACACAACGCCATTATTGACCAATGCAATTTGTTGATTGCCCCAGTAAATATATTCGCGCAGTGTTGCGCCTGTGCCATCAGTCACCGAAATTAAATGGCCTGCTTCGTCGTAGTGAAAAATTTCTTTTGTGCCATTCGCCAGTGTTTTTACCGTACGTTGACCTAAAGGGTTGTAGCTGTAACTTGCTGCCAAAGAGCTGTTCACACTCACATCGGCAAGGCGGTTGGCATTATTAAAATTGAATGTTTGTATGCTGCTGTCGGCCGCTGTACGGGTAATTGGGTTCCCTGCGGAATCATAAGTAAAGTCACGATTGCCGCTGGTACGTTCAATCTTGTTCAGACGGTTGCTGTTGGTGGGGTAGATATACGTGGTGAAGAATTTTCGAGAAGGATGAACGTTTTAAAATAAAAAACGACTGAACCATCGGTGCAATCGTTTTAGTTTTACGTAACGTGTTGACGCTATTACTGAAACTAC
>DQHS01000307.1 GCA_003524365.1 Cellvibrio sp.
CCAGCCATAAACACCACGGCCATTGGAATAAGTACAATTGCCATGGTTTCCAGCGCATTGCTTAGCGGCGTAGGATTTTCCAGTGGATTGGTACTGTTGGGTCCGAACCAACCGCCGCCATTAGTGCCGAGTTGTTTGATCGCCACCATCGCAGCGACTGGCCCGCGCGGGATTGTCTGTTCAACACTGGCTGACTCAAGTGTGGTGACCGTCGCCGCACCCTCATAACTACTCGGCACACCTTGCCAAGTCAGCAAGAGCGCGAGAATAGCGGCAGCGGGAATTAATACGCGCACCACTGCGCGGGTCACATCCACATAATAATTGCCCAGATCCCGCTCTTCGCCTTCAGCGGCCGTATCTTTATTGTTGCCCCCAAGCAGACCGCGTAATACCGCAAGGCAAATTGCCAAGCCCATCGCCGGAGTCACAAATTGCAGGGTCACAATCGCCACCGATTGCGAGAAATAACTCAGCTGCGCTTGCCCCGAATAATGTTGCTGATTGGTATTGGTGATAAAAGATACGGCGGTGTGCAGCGCTAGATCCCAACTTAGCGGGCCGATACCATCAGGATTTAACGGCAGGCGATGCTGAAATAAAAACAACAAAAAAGCGGCGATAAACAGCAAAAAATTGCTCAGCAGAAACGCACTGCCGTAGGTTTTCCAATTCATGCCGCGCGCCGCATTAATCCCTAAAAGGCGATAAAGCGTTTTCTCGATAGGTAAAAAAATCCGGTCGCTGGCGTGAGGCTGCGCAGAGAAAATCCCCGCCATATAAATCCCCAGCGGCCATGCCAGCAACAGGCTGGCAACAACAATCAGCGTAATCTCAAACATGGTTTACTCCTGAAATTTTTCAGGTGCGACCATGGCCACACACAAGTAGATAGAGAGTGCTATAACAACCAACAACAGCAACGTATTCACGGGTATAACCTCATCTGTTAAACACCAGATCAGGTTAGGGAAAGCGCGCGTAAAGAATCGAGTGGGCAAGGAGCGAGGGGCGTAAAGAAGTTGTAAAGGGGGGAGGGGAATATCGCCTTGTCATTCCCCCGGATAACCAACAACTCGATACTGCAAAAGTGCCTTGTGTATATTTTAATCAATGCTACCATGTGTATCTATTTGCTAATTGATACACACTGGAGGGCGGTATGCGCACCAACATCATCATCGAAGACAGCCTGATGGCTGACGCACTCAAAGCGTCTGGCCTGAAAACCAAAAAAGAAGCGGTTGAGCTGGGCTTAAAAACCCTTATTCGGCTGAAACGGCAAGAGGGGATCAAGGCATTCAAAGGAAAGCTTGCTTGGGACGGTGATTTGGATGAGCAGCGGGCTAATCCATGATTGTGGTTGATTCCAGTGTTTGGATTGATTACTTCAATGGGAATGAAACTCCCGAGGTCGCCAAACTTGATTCGCTACTCGGTGTTGAGCCATTGGCGCTTGGCGATATTATTTTGCTTGAAGTGCTGCAGGGTTTTCGCACCGATGCGCACTTTAATACAGCCAGAGAAATCCTTTCATCATTAACACTATTCAATATGCTGGGTGAAGAGGCTGCGCTAAACGCAGCCACGCTGTTTCGCGCATTACGCAAACAGGGAATTACCATTCGAAAAACCAATGATGTCGTTATCGCCAACTTTTGCATAACGCACAATTGTTCGCTGTTATTTTCGGACAGGGATTTTTTACCCTTTGTCGATCATTTTGGTTTGCGTCAGGTGTCTGCCGATTTATAAAAAGGATTCCCATGCCCCATCGCGCCCATTTATTTTCCCTGCGTATTGCTCACGCGTTACGCGAAGCCTGCTTCACCGAACCTTATGGTGCGCCGCGCTTCACGCGCAATTTATTGGCGGGCATTACCGTCGGTATTATTGCTATTCCTTTGGCAATGGCGCTCGCCATTGCCAGCGGTGTACCGCCACAATACGGTTTGTACACCGCCATCATCGCCGGGTTTTTAATTCCACTGCTCGGTGGCTCGCGTTTTAGTATCTCCGGCCCTACGGCGGCGTTTGTCGTAATCCTCTATCCCATTGCGCAAAAATATGGATTGGGAGGCTTGCTGGTGGCCAGTGTGATGGCCGGTGGGATTTTAGTGGTGATGGCGCTGCTGCGGCTCGGGCGATTGAANNCGGGCGATTGATTGAATATATTCCTGAAGCGGTAACACTCGGATTTACCGCCGGTATTGCGGTGGTGATTGCGACCTTGCAAATAAAAGATTTTTTTGGTTTGCCGTTACCCGACATGCCCGAACACTATTTGGAAAAACTTTGGTTGTTATTACAAAGCTTGCCGGATTTTTATTGGCCCAGTTTTGTTGTCGCTGCTGCGACGCTTGCCATCATGCTGTTATGGCCTTTATTAAAATTGCCTGTGCCTCCTCATTTACCCGCGCTGATTGTCGGCACGCTGGTCGCTTTATTGTTGAATCAATCCGGTTTTTCTGTCGATACGATTGGCTCGCGTTTTTCTTACACCTTGGCCGACGGCACCACCGGTTTTGGTATTCCGCCCCAGCTGCCGCAATTTGAATGGCCTTGGTTACAAGCCGGTGCAAATGGCGAATCGATTCAATGGAATTTGCGTGTGCTACAGGATTTGCTCGCTGCCGCCTTTGCGATTGCCATGCTCGGCGCGATTGAATCTTTATTGTGTGCGGTGGTGTTGGATGGCATGTCCGGCAAACGCCACAGTGCCAATAGCGAATTGCTGGGGCAGGGCATCGCGAATATGATCACGCCATTTTTCGGCGGTATTACCGCCACTGCTGCGCTAGCGCGTTCAGCGGCGAGTATTAAAGCGGGCGCAGAATCGCCAGTAGCGGGAATAATTCATGCGCTGGTGGTATTGCTCGGTTTGGTTGCACTCGCACCGCTATTGGCTTATTTACCCATGCCCGCAATGGCTGCACTGTTAGTGATGGTTGCGTGGGGAATGAGTGAGGCGCATAAAGCGGTGCACTTAATTAAAACGGCGCCGCGCGGTGATGTTTGGGTTTTTATCACCTGTTTTGCGTTAACGGTGTTGTTCGATATGGTGATTGCGATTACTGCCGGTATTGTGTTGGCGGCGCTGTTATTTATGAAAGAAATTGCGGCCATGACACATTTAGATGATGTGACGGTTGATGAAACGACTATTGATAAGACGAAACAGCTACCGGAAAACTGGCGTGCTTTCAGTATTAGTGGGCCATTATTTTTTGCGGCAGCAGACAGGGTGTTTGGTGAGCTTTCAACGCTTTGTACCGAACAGCAACATATTATTCTCTCATTAAAAGAAGTGTCGCTGCTGGATGCGGGTGGGTTATCTGCACTGGATAAATTAATTGCCAAGTGCGAAAAAAATAATACTGAATTAATTCTGACGGATATTCCCAAGCAGCCGCTCAGTACACTTGCCCACGCCAATATCAAACCGATTAAAGGCGTGCTGCGGTTTTATCTAACGCTGAGTGAGGCGCGTCGGGTGGTTATCGAAGGCCATTGAGGTGGGGTTATCGCTGCACCAATTGTTTTGCGCTTTAATTCCGCCATCGGGCGATGAGTAGCCAATACAGCCTAACAGGCTATCGAAAATTTGTTCGTGATGCGGATTAAATCCCTTGTCTTCGCGTTTTTGTAAATTCGAAAAAAGTTGTTGGTGTTGCGGTTGTGCAATAAATTTATCCGATGCCCACACGATAAAGGGGACGCGGAATTGCTCTGGCGGTGCCATCTCTTTGGGGGTGGCATGGAAGTGGTGGTTTTCGTCGATGGATTCACCGTGATCGGGAACATAAAACACCAGCGCATTTTTATCACGCAGTTTATCGAACACACTTTTCAGCATGTGATCAATGTAAAGCACAGAGTTGTCAAACGAATTGACTAATTGTTGTTTAGTGCAAGTATCGTCTATATCCATACATTCCGGCGTAAAACGTGCAAAATCACGCGTATAGCGTTGGCTATACATGTGATGTGAACCTTTGGTATGCAACACCACCAAGTGTTTCCCCTGTTGGTATTTGTTAATGGATTTTTCCATTTGATCGACCAATAACATGTCGTCAATCGGACGTTTGCTGTGGGCATATTCCGAGGCAATAATTTCGCGGATCTCATAACTGTTGGCATCCAGGCTGGAATAAAACCAGGCCTCACTTTGCATCCCAAATAATTCCGAAGTGAATCCGAGTTTGCGCATTACGGCAAATACATTGCGCTCTTTGAGGGTGCGCTGATCATCATCTTCCGTGCCGTTTTCGCGCACAAACATACAGCGCAATGAGAGTTTTGTGGCGGTATCGCAAGAGGTTCCGCGCAGGGCAATCAGGTTGGGTTCTTGCGACAAAAGTGGTGTGGTGCCACGCTCATAGCCAAATAAACCCATGTGATCCCAGCGGGTAGTTTCACCAATGACAAACACCACAAATAAATCGTCGAGTGCAGAAGTTGGCTGGTAAGTAAAGTGTTTGCTCGGGTCGAAAAGTTGTTTTGCCGTCGTATCCTCTTTACCGATTTGATACCCATAAATCGCGAGGCTGGCGATCCAATTAGTAGGTAAATACGAATGTGCAATAACACCGCTGATGCTCGCGGTATATTGATTGTTATTTCGCGCCTGATCTTTGGTGAGTTTGACAATGGTGTTGATGCTGATATTTAACACCAGCAACATACACATAGCCGGCACCAGTTTTTTTGCAAAAACTCCAACGCCATGCCATTGGTTGCTGTAGACATCATTCTTTAGTCGTGTGAAGCAGAGCCATAGGCAGGGTAATAATCCGATTAGAATAAACCACAGGAAAAATTCATGGCCGAGGGCTTCGCCGTTTAAATCGGTATCCAAGGTCAACGTGGAAACAATCACGCCGTAACCGATCACTACATTGAAAAAACTCATGTAGTAGCTGGCAACAGCAGAGGCGAGAAGCGTAAAACTCGCGAGAGTTTTATAGGCAATTTTGCCAAACAAGCTAAAAAAACTGATGAGTAAGTAACAGAAGGAGAAGAGCGCAACGGCTGACAGCAAAGCAGAAGTTGCCTCAAGCCAACCGTCGGACATGCCGTTGCGCACCAAGCAGGCGCTATTGAGAATTACGCCGATATAAACACTCAGCACCAGCGACACTTGCCGCTGGCTGAAAACAGGTAGGGATCTCATTATTATTATCCACAAGGGTAATTGTATAGTGCGTTTTGCTGTCGGGCTTCAGATTGAAGCACCATTCCCTTGTGAGACTAACAAGCCTTACTTAAGGCTTTCTTAAATTAGCGTTGTCCGAGAGTTAATTGTCTAGCAGTGAATCGTCTTCACCGCCGAACGCAGCCAATAGTGCCTGAATAAAGTTCTTTAATTCAAGTGCCATGATCGCAAAGTCAGCGTCAAATTGCTCAGCTTTACTTTCCGGGTTGCGCTCGTTGGCTTTGTCGCTGATGGAATCTTCGAACTTCAGGCGCTTAACGGCAACCTGGTCGTCAATCACGCAACTAATCGCCTCTTTCCAAACCAACTCAATTTTGCTCACGTGCATACCACTTTCCAGGTGATTGAGAATTTCGCTCGCGGTTAAATCCTGTTTTTTACAGCGCACGATTCGGCCATCTTTCGCGGCCTGCAGCTCTACTTCTTCGCCAAGTTCGAATTGATGCGGCGCCTGGCTTTCTCGCAGCCAATGAGTCATCACCTGCGTGGGAACATTTTTTGGGGTGATAGGCAAGCAGCGCAAACTGCCAAGTGCTTCGCGCAACTTACTCAATAAATCTTCCGCACGTTTAGCCGATGAAGAATTCACTACGATGAGATTTTCTTGCGGTGCGATATAAGCGTAATCCAGCGATGAGCGGGTAAAGGCGCGTGGCAGGAGCGAAAAAATAATTTCGTCTTTTAATGTGTCGCGCTCTTTGCGGCCAACAGGGCGGGATTCAGCCTCATTAATCGACAGAATTTTTTCTTCCAGCTGTTCTTTGATCACGCCGCCGGGCAGAATTTTTTCCTGCTTCTTAGCACAGATCATCACATAGCCATTGGTCACATGCACAAATTCACTGCCATGGCGCCCGAGCGGAGGCTCAAAACCGTAGCGCATTGGGTCGAGGCTGCCGCAGGGATTAAAACAAAATTCGGCGAGCTTGGTATTTAATTCTTCAGCAGAAATGGTCCACTGTTCAGTGAGGCGATACAAACGTAAATTTTTAAACCACATGAAAAATCCAACAACAGAAAAGGTTTGTATTTAAGGGAGGAAAATTACTGGACGGCTGCGATGAAGTATGGGGTTCGGTGTGATCTTTGAAACCGTATGCGGCAAGGACGACCCACATGGATGTGGGAAGTGCCGCAATATGTATGGAACAACTGCGGCAGCCGCATCCGAGCCCCCAGGGATGGGTTCACGGCGTGTCGAAAAAGGTCACACCGGAGCCCATGCTGGTGGTCATTTCATGCGAGAAATTAACCAACAATATCAATCAACTCAACATCAAAAATCAGCGTCGAGAAAGGTGCAATACTGGCGCCTGCACCGCGCTCACCGTAGGCGAGATTGTGCGGTACATACAAACGCCATTTGGAGCCAACTGGCATTAATTGCAGAGCTTCAGTCCAACCGGCAATAACACCGTTCACTGGGAAATCAATTGGCTGGCCGCGATTCACGGAGCTGTCGAACACAGTGCCGTCAATCAAAGTGCCGTGGTAATGGGTTTTCACTTTAGAAGTTGCGGTTGGAACGGCGCCGGAGCCTTGAGTAATCACTTCATATTGCAAACCCGATGCAGTCACAGTGATACCGGTTTTCTTGGCATTCTCCGCAAGAAACGCTTCGCCAGCACCAGACAGCGCTTTGTGCTTCTCAGCTTCTTTGGCTTGCATGCGAGTATTGATTGCTTCAAAAGCCGCTTGCATTTCGTCATTGCTGTACGGCATATCAACGCCATTCAGTGCATCCATTACACCCTGCGCAACAGCAGCGGCTGATACACCATCAAAGGGATTGCTTGCCAGTTGGTCGCCCATTTGACGGCCAATGCCGTAGCTAACGAGTTCTTCAACGCTCTTGGATTGGTTAGACATAATCAAATCTCATTGTGGGAATTTATGGCTCCACGCAGGGTGAATCCAAGGTAAAAAGGCCGCGCAGTCTAGCAGATCAATCAGCGGATTCCTTCGGCTTTTGTGCCACCAGATTTAGTTCATCCGCCAGTTGTTTCTCGCTGGCGACAGGCTGCGAGTCGGGAACATTCACGTCGCGCATAAAAATCCCCCAAAAGGCAATAAACAGCGCAGCTACCACCGGCCCGATCACAAAGCCGTTGATACCGAACAATGCCAAACCGCCCAGTGTAGATAGCAGCACAATATAGTCGGGCAGTTTGGTGTCACGCCCTACCAAAATCGGGCGCAGTATATTATCGTCCAGGCCAATTACACCCATCCCAAACCCAATCAGGATAAGTGCCTTCACATTCGCGCCAGTCGCAAATAAATACAGCGCCACCGGCGCCCAAACGATTGCGGGGCCGACAGCGGGAATCAGCGATAACATCGCCATCACCACTCCCCACAATAGTGCTCCGGGAATCCCCAGTGCCCAAAAAATCAGTCCACCGAGCGAGCCTTGAATCAATGCGATCACCAAATTGCCCTTGATGGTCGCACGCGTGACTTCACCAAATTTGGAAAACAGAATTCGCTCGCGCGCGTCGCCCAAGGGCAGGGCGCGAATTAGCAGTTCCAATAAATAGTTGCCGTCGCGCAACAGGAAAAAAGTCAGGTACAACATCAGGCAGATGTTGAGCAGCAAACTGAACGTGTTTTGGCCGATGCTCAGCGCATTGTGAGCCAGCCACTTGCCACCGCTCATGGTTACACTCAAAGCGCCTTCTTTGACTTTGGCGAAATCGATGCCAACGCGATCCAGCGCTGCTTGCATGGCGGGGAACGCGGTGCGCACTTGATCGATATACCGCGCTGGGTCTACCTCACCCGATTCCAGTTTTTTGTAGTAATCCGCACCTTCGGCAACCACCGAGCTAACCAGTATCGTGACTGGTAACACTACTATCAACATGCAGGCGAATAATGTCAGTAACGCGCTGGTATTGGGGTGGCCATTAAAGTATTTGATCAAGCGCGTTTGCATCGGATAAAAAATGACGGTGATTGCGCAGGCCCAAAAAATGGTTCCAAAAAAAGGCTTTAAAACCATCAGAAAACCGATGGTAACGAGAACTAAAAACAGCAGAAAAGTGCGTGCTTCCAATTTGTCTTGCATGGGCTAATCCTTGATGAATCCAGGGAAGGTGATGTTGGGCAGACTATACGGGAGCGGATGGTGAGTGTCATCCCTCGGCGCGTAATGCACTCTATTGGGCAGAGCGACCGGTTTTCTTCTATCCTTCGTGAGTATCGGGTTGGCTGATGAGTCTTTCTATGCCTAAGCAGTTTTTTGATTATCCGCGCTGGCAGTTGCGCGCGCCATTGTCTCATTGGTTTTTGGTGCTGTTGGCTACCTTTGCTCTGACTGCTTCTGTCAGGGCAGAGCAAATCCGCATTCCGGTTAAAGTGCAGAGTACTCAATTAGAGCAACCCAGCGACTATTTCACGACCTTACTGTTGATGGCATTAGAGGCCAGTAAAGCGCGCAACGAAGAGATCGATATTATTTTTTCCCCGCGCGACTACTCGCAGGCACGCTGGATCAATATGTTGCAGACCGATAAAAGCAACTTCGTGATTTGGACCATGACCGATAAAGAGCGCGAACAGCAATTGCGCCCCATTCGCATCCCGTTATTCAAAGGGTTGTTTGGCTATCGAGCATTACTGATTCGTAAAGGCGAGCAGGCCCGATTTGATCAGGTAAAGACGGCGGCAGATCTGGCGTCGTTTCTCGGCGGGCAGGGCACACATTGGCCGGACACCTTGATTTTACAGGCGAATGGTTTGCGTTTGACTACCGCAGAGACAACGGAATCGCTATTCCGCATGATAAACGCAAAACGGTTCGATTATTTTCCCCGTGGAATTTCCGAGGCTTGGTTTGAATTACTGCAGCGAAA
>DQHS01000190.1 GCA_003524365.1 Cellvibrio sp.
CCCATGGCGGCTTCTTTCACACGCGTTTTGCCTCGCGCGCCAAACTGGCCTATTTCAACACCGTCACCCGCCTTTCCGCCAACGCCTACAGTCAGGTAGTCGCTACCAGCGCCAACGATGGCCAGCTATTTGGCCAAATTATGGGGCAGGACAAATTGAAGGTGATTGAAAACGGGGTCGATATTGAAAAGTACGCCAACCAGGGCGCGCCCGCGTTACAACCGAGCCTGATCTACTTTGGCCGCTGGTCGATTAACAAAGGGTTGTTGCCCGCATTGGAGCTGTTTGCCGCTTTGCACCGCCAGCATCCCGAGTGGCGTTTTACTATCGCGGGGCGCGAGTACGACCACACCGCCGCCGAACTGCAACAGAAAATCGACAGCCTGGGATTACAGGGCGCAGTGCAACTGGCGCCCAACCCAAGTGATGAAGAAATCCGCCAGCTGATTAACCAGTCAAGCTATTTCCTGTGCCTCTCGCGCCACGAGGGGTTTGGGATAGCTCCGATTGAGGCGATGAGCGCTGGGCTCACCCCCATCCTGAGCGATATACCGCCCTTCCGCCGCTTGGTGGATGAATCGGGCCAAGGCTGCCTTGCCACTCTGGATGCAGCACCTGCGGCAACTATCGATGCGCTGGTACAGCTCCATGCCCAAGGCGCGGAGGCTTATCAAGCGCGCCGTGCCACTGCGATGGCTTTTGCCCAGCGCTACGCTTGGCCGCAGGTGGCCGACCGCTATCTGGAACTCTATAAACAAGTTGGGAGACGGTCATGAACAGGCTACCGGGATGGATAATACTGCTCACCCTGCTAGGGTCCACGTGCACTTGGGCGGGCTGTTTGGACAACACCCAGCTCACCGGCATCAATCTGGCAGGTGCCGAGTTCAATAGCAAAAATTTGCCTGGTGTATTCACCAAGGATTACACCTATCCACCAAGTCAGGAGCTGGCCTTTGTCGCCGCCCAAGGCGCCAATATCATCCGCCTGCCGTTCCGCTGGGAACGGCTGCAACCCCGGCTGGGTATGGCATTTGATGCGGCCGAACTCAAGCGCCTGCAAACCACCATCCAGCAAGCCCAGTTAGAGGATTTGTGTGTACTACTAGATGCACACAACTACGCCAAATACTACGGTGATCCGATCACCAGCCCCGCCCATCAGGATGCGTTTGTGCACCTGTGGGTTGAACTCGCTACGCAACTGGGCAACCCGGAATATGTCGCCTTGGGGCTAATGAACGAACCGGCACATATCCCTCTGGCTGACTGGGCAGCACTGGCCAAACGCACGCTCACTGAATTGCGCGCAGCGGGACTTACCCACATGGTGATGGTCGGCGGCGGAGGCTGGAATGGTTTGCATAGCTGGTTTAGCGAGAAGGACGGCATCTCCAATGCCACGGCCTTTGCCGGGCTCAAAGATCCACTCCAGCGAAGTGTTATTGAGGTGCATCAATACGCCGACCAATACTACTCGGGCATGGCGCAAGACTGTTATCCACCGGCGCATTTTGATCAGCCCTTTGAGCGTATCGGCCAGTGGGCCCAAGACAACGGACTGAAACTCTTTCTGGGTGAATTCGGTATGGCCGCAACCGAGCCCTGCTTGCAAACACTGGAACACTTCCTGCAACTCATGCGGGGGAACGAATGGAAAGGTTGGACCTATTGGGCCGGCGGAAGCTGGTGGGGCGATTATCCCTTTGCGTTGAACGGCGATTTGCTCAATCCCTCCCCCCAATGGGCACCTCTGAAAGCCGGATTTTACCGGGGAGGCGACCAGAGCCCGCCACTGCCGCCAAAGGATGCATCGCATTGATCACCCAAGGTCACCTAAAGGCCAAAGTCACTTTAAGGAGTGAACCATGAACCAGTCTGTAACCATGCCAGCATCTGAATCCACATCGGGAGATTCAGCACAAGCTACCGCAAAACCTGTCTTTTTGGTGCTCTCGGCACACGATTATCGCTCGCCGCGCCGCGCCAATATCCACTTCATCACCCGTGAGTTGGCAAAACTGGGCGCCACCCGCTTTTTCTCACTGCGCTACAGCCGTTTGTCGCGCTATACCCATGATCCGCGCTTGTCACTTGATGAAGAAGCCAACCAGATCGGTTTCCACTACGGGGTTGAATGCTACTTGTGGAAAACCCTGTTCCACCCTTTCAATACCCGCCGCCCCTGGTTGCGTCCACTGGAAAACCTCATGTTCAGCCTCTACAGCCGGGGGCGCAACACGGTGCTGCGCCGCTGGATTCGCGAGGCGGATGTGATACTGCTGGAAAGTGGTGTAGCTCCCATCTTTTTCGATTTGATCAAGCGCCTCAACCCCGGCGCCAAAGTGCTTTACCGCGCCTCGGATGCACTGGATACGATCAATGTCGCCGAGTATGTGAATACCGCGTTTGCGCGCGCCGCGCCGCAAATGAACACCATCGCCCTGCCCTCAAAAGCCTTGGCCGATGGCATTCCCAGCCGCCACAATCTGGCATTTGTTCCCCATGGCATTGACCATGCAGTCGCTGAGCAAGCCGATCCTTCCCCCTACGGCGAAGGTATTCACGCGGTGTCGGTTGGCTCCATGCTGTTTGACCCGCACTTCTTTGTGCTGGCCGCGCGCCGCTTTCCGCATATCCAGTTCCACATCATTGGCTGCGGGCAACCGGCTCACGCGGATTACGGCCCCAACGTGCATCTTTATGGCGAGATGCCCTTCGCCCAAACCCTGCCCTATATCAAACACGCGCAGTTGGGGATAGCCCCCTACTCCAGCGTCAACCTGCCGGTTTACCTGCGCGATACCTCCATGAAGCTGATTCAGTACGCATTTTTTGGCGTGCCGGCCATTT
The DNA here is from genome assembly GCA_003524365.1 of Cellvibrio sp. Lineage (GTDB taxonomy): Bacteria > Pseudomonadota > Gammaproteobacteria > Pseudomonadales > Cellvibrionaceae > Cellvibrio. The sequence continues at coordinate 2,854 of DQHS01000190.1, forward strand.
GCCCCCATTTTATCGCCGCCGATTACAGCAACCAANNCAACCGCTTTGGTTACGATCTGGGTGATGCCAATTCCATCGCCGCCGCGATTGAGCGGGCACTGCACCCGACCCAACCGATCCGCACCCAGCCTGTGCTCAACTGGCAGCAAGTGGCCGAGCGCATGCTCAGCCCAACAGCCTATGCCGATACGGAGATGGCGCTATGAGCACCGCCAGCGACAACCTCATCAACAACAGCGAGCATCTTGCACTGGGCGGATTCAGCTTACTGCGCACCACGGGGCCGCAACTCATGGAACGGATGACCAAGCGGCTCAGCCGGGGAGAGCAGACAGCGCTGTTTTTTGCCAATACCAATTTCATTGTGCAGTGCCAGGGGCTGCAGGCTGGCATGATCAAGAACACAGTAGTCATCAACGACGGCATAGGGGTGGATATCGCCACCTGGCTGGTGCATCGCACCCGCTTCCCCGAGAACCTCAATGGCACTGATTTCACTCCGGCATTTTTACAATCGCTCGGCACGCAGGCGCGGGTGTATTTGTTCGGCGGCAAGCCCGGTGTTGCCGAGCGTGCCGCTAACAGCCTGCGCAGCGACTTCGGTATAGAAGTGGTCGGCAACAGCGATGGCTATGGCCAAGCCCGAGACCAGGATGCGCTGCTCACGCGTATCAATGCCAGCGGCGCCAATGTCCTGTTGGTCGCGATGGGAAATCCACTGCAGGAGCGATGGATTTTGCAACAGCGCGACCAACTGGAGCCAATCCTGTTGTTTGGCGTAGGCGCCCTGCTGGATTTTCTCGCTGGCGATAAACCGCGCGCACCCGATTTCATCCGGCGCCTGCGGCTGGAATGGTTTTACCGCCTGTGTTTGGAGCCGGCGCGGCTCGCGCGCCGCTACACCCTGGATATCGTCCGCTTCCTCGCCCTGTGCCTGCGCACAGGCAAACGGCTTGATACTGGCCATGGCCACTGATGCCACCCGACATTGAAGACCACTATTATGCGTATCCTCGCTGCACCCGCATTTAGCAACGAAAAGATCAATCCCTACAACGCCCTGCTCTATCGCGAATTGCAGCAGTTGGGGGTGGATGTGGGTGAATATCGTCACGCCAAAGCCCTGCACGGCCAGATTAAATTGGTGCATTTTCACTGGCCGGACGGTTACATCAACCAACCCGGTCTGGGCAAAAGTTGGCAGCGGATTCTGCTGCTGGGGCTGATGGTGTGCCTGCTCAAATTCAGGGGCACCAAACTGGTGTGGACGGTACACAATACCGCCCCGCACGATGCTCTCCGGCCGCGTTTGTCACAACTGTTTATGCAGTGGTTTATTCGCCGCTGCGACGGTTTTATCTTTATGAGCGAGGCCAACAAAGCCGCTTTTTTCCAGCGCTACCAACCATCACCCGGTAGCCAACACACCATTATTCCCCACGGCCACTACCGCCACTGCTACCCGCCCGCGATAGACTCACTGGCGGCAAAGAAGCAGCTAGGGTTAAACACCAAAAAGAAGGTGCTGCTATTTGTAGGCATGATTAAACCCTACAAAAACATCCCCGAATTGATGCAGGCGTTCAATAAAGCCCATCTTGGCGATTATCAATTGGTGATTGCAGGAACGCCCGACAACCCGGACTTACGCGCCGAGCTGGAGAACCTTAAACAGCCTAATATCCACCTGTTCCTGCGCTTTATCCCCGACAGCGAATTAAACATCTATATGAGTGCGGCCGATGTGGTGATATTGCCGTACCGGGCAATCCTCAATTCCGGTGCACTGCTACTGGCGCTCTCGTACAATCGCCCGGTCATTGCGCCACACATGGGCGCGATTGTGGATTTGCAAAAAAACTTGGGCTTGCAGTGGATTTACGGTTACGCCGGCGAACTGACCCCCACCTGTTTGCAGCATGCGCTTATCGCCCTGGAACACAGCACCCGCCCGCCCGAGTGCCCGTTGGATAACTACAACTGGGATAAAATCGCCGTCAGTACTCTGGATTTTTACAGCCAACTCAGCACCCGCCCCGGCCAACCGGCGTTTACCCCCGTTGATAGCCAGCGCCCATGAGCCTTGACCGCACTATGAGCACGACCTCTCTATGAGCCTTAAGCAACGTTTTGGCAAAAGCACCCTGTGGATGAGTGCCGCCGCGAGCGGCAACAGCCTTATCAGCCTGGTGATTTTTATTATCCTCTCGCGCTTGCTGGCACCGGAGGAGATAGGTCTGGTCGCCTTTGCGCTGATTGTGGTGGAACTGGGCAAGATTCTGGTCAACGCTGGCCTGCCCCAAGCCATAGTGCGCCATCCCGACTGGGACGAGGGCTATGCTGCCACCTGCTTTTATCTCAATCTTGGGCTGGCTACTCTGGTCACGGCGACGGTGTTTTTTATCGCCGCCCCCGCCATTGCCCACTACTACGATGCGCGCGCCGAGCTGCTGGTGCAGGTGTTATCGATTGTCTTTGTGCTGGAAGGTGCCAAGGCAGTGCATGAAGGCAAACTGAAACGCGATTTCAACTTCCGCGCCATCGCCCTGCGCACAGTCGTTGCCAGCCTGATGGCCGGGGTGGTTGGGGTATGGCTCGCGGTTAAAGGTTATGGTGTTTGGGCGCTGGTGTGGCAACAGCTGATTAACCAAATCCTGATCACACTAATCACATGGAAAAGCGCGCACTGGCTGCCCCGCCTGCAGTTTTCGCTCGCCCATGCACGCAGCCTGCTGCGCTTTTCCACCCCGCTCACACTGGCGCAAGTCATCAGCAATTTTGCCTCCAAGATCTACGAAATGCTGGTTGGCCTGCTACTCGGCCCTGCGGCGCTGGGGTTTTTCCGAGTCGGCGGGCGGGCGCTGTTTATCCTGCAAGACATAGTGATCAAACCCTTTGAGCAAACCCTGCTGCCCGCACTGGCGCGGCTGGATGAGCGCGACGCCCGCGCCCAGGCAACCCTGCGCGTAATGCGCATGAGCGCTTACTTTACCTTTCCGGTCTTTTTTGGGGCTGCCGCCTTGGGGCCGGAATTTATTGAACTGGCCTTTACTGCCAAATGGACGCAGAGCGGCCAAGTGATGACTTTGCTGGCGCTGGGCATAGCGCCGCTGGTGATTGGCTATCAGGTCAATGCCGCGCTCACTGCCAGCGGCCACTCCCAGCGGGTGATGCTGCTCGCGAGCATTACCTTTGTGCTCAACTGCCTGCTCGGATTCTTACTGGTACCCTACGGCATACTGGCGGCAGCGGCGGGATTTGCACTGCGCACTTACCTGAGTATTTTTTTCAATATGTGGTTTTTCAAGCAGGTATTTGGTATCGGGATCGTGCATCAGCTGCGCACTGTAGCCCCTACTTTTTGCGCAGCCATAATGATGTTGGCGGTGGTGCTCGCCGCCAAGCATTACGCCCTGCCCTATCTACTACAAGGAGATGGTGCTATGCACTTAGCGACGAAGTTGATTTTGCTCGCGGGTTTGGGTGGCTTGGTGTACGCACTGATCATGTCCTGCATTTTCCGGCAGGAGACCAAACACTTCCTCGGCGAGAGCGCTGCGCTGGCACCGGCTAAAGCGCAGCCGGTGATCCAGTATCTGCAGCGTTTGCTTCGTTTAGCCTGAAGGCTGAGCGGTTGGAGAACAGCTGGACTCCTGCGTGCGCAGGAGTGACGATTACTCTGTTCTTGGACTCCTGCATGCGCAGGAGTGACAAATGAGTAGCGTTAGCGCCAGAGGTGGAGCGGGAATGCATCCAGCAGCGGTTGTGGATCAAAGCGTAACCCGGGCATGCCGCCCATCTCTTTTCCCTCCTCAATCGAATTGGCAAAGTGCAGCTCCGATTCCAAGCGCCCTGAGCCCAGATAATAATCGTTGTACTTAAACGGATCTTCGGTTTGCGACAAACGCACATAACGCGCCGGAATGCCGTAAGCCTCGGCGATAATCAGCCCGTGCAGTGAACTGGCCAACACAAGCTTGGCCTCCAGAATTTGTTCGATCACCCGGTTCCAGCCCTGCAGGGGTGAGATCACATTCGCAGTACCGCCAGGCAAAATCGACAAGTCATGCAGATTGGGCACAAACACATAATCGCGCTGGGGCTTGGGCGCAAATCGCCCTTTGAATAACTGTGGCACCAGCAGTGCCGGATCGCCGTACATCTCAGGCACTACAAAACCCCGGCGACGCAAAAACTCACCAGTCAATGGCCCGCGCACTGCATGCACACTGAGTTGTTTGGACTTGAACATGGATTCCGGCACCTTGCCGTTCCAGCCGCTGCCCCAGATATGGTCGCCATCCACCGAGTTTTGCAAAATCGAGCCAATCGCCAGCAAGCGCGCACTTTGGCTCACCTCCTGGTCCAGACTCAACCCCTGTAATGCCAGCAGCTGGCGCGTCACAATTTCCGCGAGGTGATCGCCAAAATTAACCCGCCCGTCTTTGGGCATCCAGTTGTATAAATCCACATAGGGAAAGGGTAAACGCGGCTTCAATTCCGCCGGTGTCTCCAGATAAGCAGCCAGACGTTTGAACATAGGTACTCCTTTAAGCAATCGATGCCGCAAAACAACATCTTAAAAAACCAGCGTCAGCCCCAGGCTCGCCAGTGCATAGTCATAATCGCGGTACAGCAGCGGCGATTCACGATCCACCCACTGGCTGTCGAAACGGATATTGATCAACTCAGAGAATTTATAGGTAAGTGCCAGAGGGCTAAACGTGGTGATGGTTTCGTCGCGCGCGGGCAGCGCCAAACGTGGAAGATAAGTTTGGTCGCTGTAACCCGCATCCATACTGAATAACCATTTGGAGGATAGCTCCCAGTTCAATGCAATCTTGCTCGTGCGCACATCGGCAGGAGAGTCAGAGGTTTCACCGGCCGCCGGTTCGCTCTGGCTGTAGCTGAGCGCCAGCTTAAGTTTTTCACTGATCGCCCACGCCAAATCTACCACCGCTACAGTACCTGTGCCGTCGTTAATCTCACCCTCACGTTTAAAACGCCCTACCGTAAATCCCAATTGCGTTTTGCGCGTCAGCGCCCAACTGCCTTCCAATTCCAACTGGCGATAATCAAAATCCAGCATGCGTAAATCACCGGGCACCATATGAACATACCAACGTTCGCCCTCGCGCAAACGCAAACTCAAAAATGATTTATTGGCGGTAGTGTAAGTGCCCGCTACAAACCATTCCTCTTCATCAAAATCCAGAAATTCGCGCAGCTCATTGGAGTGGGTTTGCGCCACTTGCCTGCCGCCGAGCGTAATACCCACATGTTTGTTAGTGCCGAGGATTATTTGTCCGGTGAAATTATCGAGTGAGACCACATCCTTACTGGCAAATTCAAGTCGATCAACCACATAGGCATCGCGCGTCCAGTTCAACGATGTTTTTACCCGCTGGCTCCACTCACTACGCCAATGCGCATTGCCTTTATAAAAATCCACATCCAGGTCGTCCCGCTGCGCATATTCATAGCGGTTACCACTCACACCCAGCGAAAAATCCTGTTTGCTCAACTGTTCGTTGAATGCGAGCGAAGCTACCGAGCGAGTGTAATGTTCGGAATCCACATCGGCAGTGCGCGCAAAATTACTGTCCCAATATTCCTGTGCGCCCAGCGACAGCGTGAAACGATCGGGAACTGCTGCGGCAGCCGGTGCAAGCAGCATTACAGCCACCCATGACAACACCAACCGCCGCAATTTTTTTATTGCAGATTTTTTTATCATGCAGAGTTTAATAAACATTCTGTCCAACAAAACCCTTGAAAATGGTCTTCCATAAAATTTTAATATCCAAAATCACTGACCAATTGCGGATGTATTCCAAATCATAGGCAATGCGGCCAGACATTTTGTCGAGCGTTTCCGTTTCACCGCGAAAGCCATTCACTTGCGCCAAACCGGTAATGCCCGGTTTCACTTTATGGCGCAACATGTAACCCTTGATTTGACCGCGATAAAATTCATTGTGCGCAACGGCGTGTGGGCGCGGGCCAACAAGTGACATGCTGCCAGAGATCACATTAAATAATTGCGGTAATTCATCGAGCGAAGTGCGGCGCAAAAAATTTCCGTAAGGTGTAATGCGTGGATCAGCGCGTTTGGCTTGCGCAACATTAGCGCCATCTTCACACACCGTCATGGAGCGGAATTTCCACACCTTAATGCGATCGCCACCCATGCCATAACGGGTCTGTTTGAAAAAAACGGGGCCCGGCGATGTAATTTTTACACCGGCGGCAATCACCAGCATGGGAATAGCGAGCAACAATAAAATACCCGAACCCAACACCAAATCTTCCAAACGTTTCGCCCAGCTATTATCCACCAACGGTGAATCGTAAATACTCAGCGCAGGAATGCCCTGCAGACAGGTCAAGCGCGAATGCAATAAGTCAAAACTGAATACATCGGGAATCACATAGGGCGAGACGGTGGTGTCGGCAAGGCGATCAATTACCGAATGCATGCGCAATTCAGCGCGCATCGGCAAGGCCACAAATACAATATCAATATTGCCATCGTGCGCATCCTGATAGAGTTGTTCGAGGTCGCCTTTCACTTCAATATTTTTTCCAAACAAGCGACGCGCCACATCATTGTTCGGCGCACGGTCATCGTAAAAGCCGATCACCTTGTAGCCCAACCACGGCATAACTGCCATTGAGTTAATTACCCGCAACCCCAAATCATTTGCGCCCACAATCGCCACGCGACGCGGCTCAGTGGGATTTGCACGCAACTTGGCCAGCAACAAGCGCCGCCCGATGTGCATAGCAACCATTACCCCGGGAGTCGCAACCAACCAAGCAGATATTGCCAGCAAACTCACTGCCGAAAATTGATAAACCACTACCAGCGACAACACTAAAAACAATAAGGTGGCAACCCAAGCGAGCAACAAACGCATGGATAAATCGATCATCGAGTGGCCGCGCCACAAATAGTAAACCTCATTACTTTCGGCAAAAAAACCAAAAATAATCACCGCACTAAGCGCAAAAGCGGTGTAAATATTATTCCACTCTAACCCCAATAATCTGAGGCCGCCCCACAGCATAAATACGATGAGTGCGCTATCGAATGCGCGAAAAAGCGCAAGTATTTTAGAATGATGGAAGCGAACCACGGGCGGTTCACTTGATAAACCAACAGGATTGACCGCAACGCCTTCTACCGATAAATCGCTCATTACTACCTCCATGCGAATCACTCATGAGTAAATTACGAATATGCAAATAAAATAAGTAAGTTACGCGTTTTTTAGCAGCGACGGATTTAGGCCACATGGGTAGCGAATTTCCATCTGCTGCACATTTACTCAAAGCATTTATCAGGCCAAGAATTTATCTATCCATGGTGGTTACTGACTTTTCGTTACAAGCGCACACAAACAATGTGAAAAAAATCCTACCGAAAAAAGTCGAACCCAATAAATCGACCAATCGAACCATTTATGAAAAAATCGCCTGCGCGACACCTCGGCAGCCCCCTTACAACGCCCCAAGATAAAGCAGCCCCCGCGCTGAAATGCACGGCAGGGGAAGAGTATTTTTCACCCCAACCCAGACATAGCCCTTATAATCGCCGCCCCTACCCATAAATCAACCCAATCAATCAGCCACCCAGCAACACAGGTCAGCATGTCGCAACTGAAATACCTCACCGGTTACCCTGCCGAAACCCTGCATCAAGTCCAGCGCATTATCGACGATGGCCGTCTTGGCGATCTACTGCGCCAGCGTTATCCGCAGATCCACGCGGTGCGCACCGACAACGCGCTCTACCAGTACACCCAAACCATCAAAAGCGAATATCTGGGCAAAACCCAACCGCTCAGCCGGGTGACCTACGACAGCAAAATAAAAGTAATTCAGCATGCGCTGGGCCAACATCACTACATCAGCCGGGTGCAAGGCGCAAAATTAAAAACCGTCAACGAGATCAAAATCGCCAGTGTTTTTCGCACAGCACCCGAAGCTTTTTTAAAAATGATCGTGGTACACGAGCTTGCGCATTTCAGAGAAAAGGAACACAACAAAGCCTTTTATCAGCTCTGTCGGCATATGGAGCCCAACTACTATCAGTACGAATTTGATCTGCGCTTGTATTTAACGCAGTTGGAACTATTTGGTGATATCTACAACTGATAAAGTCCGTGCCTGACAACGGCTACCAATATAGGTGCTGGCAAATAGATGCGCTGGCAAAAATGCACAGGCAAACACGAGAGGTAAGCATGTCAATGGAAATTCATTTGCGGCAATGGCTGGATCAATTGGGGCTGGGCAATAGCGAACAGGCCTATGTTGCCAGCATTATTCTGGTGATTGCATTCACCTCACTGGTCATACATTGGGTGCTGCATCGGGTCGTATTGAATGTCGTGCGCACCAACACAAAAGATTCCCAACAAGTTTGGGCACAAGCACTTTATCGTCGTAAATTGTTTACCCGCCTTGCGCTCACCCTACAGGGCATTATCATTTATGCGCAGGCACGCCTGTGGTTGGATACCGACGCCGGTGGACTGCCAGCAATCGAGATCATTACCCATCTATGGATACTGCTGTTTGGATTGCTCTCGTTTTTCTCGTTACTAGATACCTTGGAGGACATCAGCGCCGCCACTGAGTCAGGTCGGCGGATGCCGCTGAAAGGACTATTCCAAGGCATAAAATTAACCGGCGCCATACTGACGCTGATTTTTTCCATTGCCCTGTTGATAGGCAAATCACCACTGATTTTATTCAGTGGCTTGGGCGCGATGACCGCCATTTTATTATTGGTATTCAAAGACCCCATACTCGGGTTGGTTGCTGGCATCCAATTATCAGCCAACAAAATGCTCACCTTGGGCGATTGGCTTGAAATGCCTAAATATGGCGCCGATGGCGAAGTAACGGACATCAACCTCACCACTGTCAAAATCCGCAACTGGGATAAAACCATCACCACGGTGCCGACCTATGCACTTATTTCCGACTCCTTTAAAAACTGGCGCGGCATGTCAGAATCGGGGGGGCGGCGCATTAAACGCGCTATTCATATCGATGCAACCAGTGTTCACTTTCTCAGCGAGCAAGATCTGACGCGCTTGCGCAAAGCTCACCTCCTCAGCGATTACATCGAGCAAAAACTGGCAGANNTTGACTAATCTGGGCACCTTCCGCGCGTATCTCACTGCCTATTTAAAAGCGAGCCAGCACATCCACTTGGATATGACGCACATGGTGCGCCAACTCAGCCCCAGCGCCGAAGGTATCCCTATAGAAATTTATGCCTTTGCCAATAACACTGATTGGCTGGCTTACGAAAATATCCAATCGGATATTTTCGATCATATTTTTGCAGTATTACCGGAATTTGATTTACGGGCTTATCAATCACCCACGGGATATGATATGCAGCAGATGGGGAAAAATCTGAAGCAGGAATCAAGCAATGATCAAAGTGCTAATGCACTGTAAAAATACCGGATAATTTCATCTTCATAAAACCCTAAAGACTTTTGATATATTCCACCAGTGCCCAGCGTTCGTCATCCTGTAATTGCGTGCCGTATTCATGCCCTGCATTAGAATTGCCGGGCAAGCGGGTATCAAAAAAACTGGTGTTAGGCGCTTCGCTGTAAACATGCCCCACTTTTATTAAATCCATTTCAATATTACCGACATAGAAAGTTACCGGGCGCTGCATGGCAGGCAATAACAAATCATAAATACTGGGCACAGAACCATTGTGTAAATAAGGGGCCGATGCCCATATGCCATTGATCGGGCGCGCTTTATAACTATTAAAAATAGTTTGCTCGGGTGGGGCATCATTAGAGCGATACTCTTTAAACAATGCGTTGATGGTTTGCCAAGGCTGATTTAACAATGCACCGGTTGCCACATGGGTGACCAGATCCAGCGGTGAGGTTTCCGCAGGAAGCTTATCGCCGAATAACACCATGGCTTTGTCGCCTTCCAGCAAACCGCTTTTTACTCTGTGATCGATAAAGTTTTCTAC
>DQHS01000066.1 GCA_003524365.1 Cellvibrio sp.
TGTTCGCCCACCCCAGAGTAAAATTGGTAAAGCAATCGTTATTCTAATTTTACTCTGGGGTGGGCGAACATTACTTTTGTGCGCGTGCACATTCCTGTTTGCTTGCGGCGGCGCGGGTGGAGGATCATCCAATTTTGCTCCGGCTAGCAGCAAACCGGCTTCTTCTAATGGTAGTTCGGTGGGTGTTTCTTCTTCAATCCCATCTTCAATATCATCCTCAATGTTCTCTGCATCCAGTTCGTCGGCGGTGAGCTCACCTGCATCAGAATTTATTACCTTAAGTGGCAAGGTGACCTATGATTTTGTTCCGCATAACGAGAATCAACTTGGCTTAAATTATTCGGCTGCAACAGTAAAGGCTGGACGCGGATTGGTTGTAGAGTTACTCGACAGTAACAGCCTGGTCGTGGCAGCTACTATTAGTGATAATTTTGGCACTTACAGTTTTAATATTGAGCGTAATAAGCTCGTGAAGGTTCGTGTAAAGGCGCAGCTGGCGCGCGCTCAATTGCCCTCCTGGAATTTCAAAGTTACTGATAATACTAGTAATAATAGTTTATATGCGATGGATGGTAGTTTATTGGCTGCGAGTGAAACGACTGCAAAACGTGATTTGCATGCAGGGTCCGGTTGGGCTGGCACGGGTTATGTGCAGCCACGTGTCGCAGCACCTTTTGCAATTTTGGATTCTGTTTTGGTCGGAGTAGAGCGTGTTGTTGCGGCGGGCAATAGCAATGATTTCCCCGACTTGGAATTACGTTGGAGTGTTAACAACAAGGCGGCTGATGGTGATTTGGCTTTAGGTGAAGTTGGTACTAGTTTTTACAGCGGTTCGGCGATCTATATCTTAGGTGATGAGAATAACGATACTGATGAATATGACAGTCATGTTATTTTGCACGAATGGGGGCACTATTTAGAGGAGCAGTTTTCCCGGTCTGATAGTATTGGTGGCGATCATGTGTATGGCGATAAATTGGATATGCGAGTGGCTATGTCAGAAGGTTTTGCCAATGCATTTTCGGCGATGATGCTGGATGATCCCAATTATCGCGATGCCAGCGGTTTGCAACAAACGGATGGGTTTAGCAGCAATGTTAGCCGAAAAAACCACACAGTACGGGGGTCGTATTCAGAGGCATCAGTGCAATCTGTGCTTTACAATTTTTATACCAGTGATAGTGAAAAAATGGCGCGCGATTTTACGGATATTTTTAAGGTAATAAGTTCATCAGGTTACGTTGGAAATACCGCAATGACATCGATCTATGTGTTCGCTAATGAGTTGCGTAACCTCACTCCAGCACAAATTACGAATTTTAATACGTTATTGCTGGAGCAAAATATTGAAATTACTAATGCATTGGGGGACGGCGAAAGTAATAGTGGTGGTTACACCGGTAGTTTGCCTATTTATAAACTATTACCTGTAAATAATACGCCTATTAATCTGTGCAGCAGCAATCGATTCGGTGCTTATAATAAGTTAGCTGTAGCGCAATTTATGATATTAGATGTTGTCTCGTCAGGCACTTATCAGTTCAGTGTGCAGGAGGTCGGTGATGATTCTGGTGATTCTGATCCTGACATTTATCTCTATCGTCGCGGCAGTCTGTTGGACTATGCCGAAGGTACACTGGTTGATCAAGAGAGTCTGTCGCGGTTTTTGTCGGTGGGTACCTATGTGTTGGAGCTTGTTGATGACAGGGCAAGGGATCCGGAAAATACCGACGACGTTACCGCCTGTTTTGATGTGCGTTCACAACGCCTGAATTAAATTGGAGAGATGAATTTGAACACGTTTTTTTTGAGTTGTCTGAAGTTGTTGATAGCGATATTTTTTTTATCCTGTCTTGGCGCTTGCGAATCCGAATCGGGATCGCAGAACGTTTCAGCGCAGCCACTTATTATCGAAAGCACATCTGAAGTTGCCGAGCCAGATATACAAAAAGCGCGTGAGAAAAATGACAAGTTACTTCAACAAAATCATTCATTAGGTAAACCGGGTGCAGCGGTTAGTTTGCATAGTGCGCAACCGCTCGTGGCATCAACTCCGGGAGTATATGAATACTCATTACAACTAATGTCTCCCGTCCGTGACGGTAAGATGACAGTTGATGTTTCTGTGAGCGATGGCATCACCATTGTTTCATCCTCGCGTCATTTTGTGTTTGAGCTGCAAGAAGGTGGCGCATATCGCGTGCCATTGACAATTAATGCTAGTGTGGAAGGGCGCTTTTATATTCAGTTGCATGTATCAATTAGTACGGATGGGCAGTCTTCGTCGCGTGTTATTGCGGCTATTCTGCAGGTGGGTGAGCCTGCTGTGAAAGCGCAAAAAGCAGCGGCAAAGAATGCAGCGAAAGATTCGAGCGAGGTTATCTCACTGCCTGCGCAGGAGACTATTTCTCCCCGCTAATTCATTGCGGCAGCAGCTTTGTTTATAATGGCCAGCCTGATGACTGGCCATTTTGCTTTTTAATGAGGAAATTTTATGTCAAGCCAACGATTACCCGCCGAATGGGAACCACAAGATGCCGTCATGCTGACTTGGCCGCACAAAAACTCTCCTTGGGATTGGATTCTGGATGATGTCGTCGAGCTCTATGAAGCATTGGCTACGGTGATTTGCGATTATGCCGACGTTGTTATCGCTGTACCCGAAGCTCAGTTAGAAGAAGTTCGATCCCGCCTTGAAGCTATGGGCGCACCGCTTGAATATATTCATCTTTATCCCTGCGCAAGTAATGACAGCTGGGCACGCGACCACGGCCCCTTAACCGTTGAAACCCCAGACGGTTTTAAATTGCTGGACTTTCAATTTAACGGCTGGGGAAATAAATTCCCCCATGACCTTGATGATCAAATTTCGCAGCAATTGTTCGAACAAAACGCATTTCCCTGCGCAACAATTGAGTCTCAGGATTGGGTGCTTGAAGGTGGCTCAGTTGAGACAGATGGGCAGGGCACTTTGCTGACAACTTCATCATGCTTACTCAATGAAAATCGCAACCCCAATTTATCCAAATCGGAAGTAGAGGCGCGCCTGATGTCTGCATTTGGTGTGCAAAAAATTAATTGGCTTGATCATGGTTATCTTGCGGGCGATGACACTGATGGCCACATAGATACACTTGCGCGTTTGTGTCCCAACAATACGATTGTCTACACAGCGTGTGATGATGAGCAGGATGAACATTATGCTGAGCTCAAGAAAATGGAAGCGCAGTTGCAATCTTTTACTAATGTAGCTGGTGAGCCTTATCGTTTGTTGCCGCTGCCCTGGGCTGGTGAAGTATTGGGTGATGAGAGTGACGCCCGCTTGCCATCGACCTACGCTAACTTTTTAATTATTAATGAGGCTGTACTGGTTCCTATTTATGGCTTGCCGATGGATGAGGATGCGCTGGAAGTCGTATCGCAAGCATTCCCTGGTTATGAAATTTTCGGAATTCCCTGTTTATCACTAATAGAACAGGGCGGGAGTTTGCATTGCATCACCATGCAAATTCCTGAAGGTGTGAGGGAGTATATCTGATGAAAAATTCTGTCATAAAAACCTTGCAAGTTGGGTTGGTGCAACAATCCTGCTCTGCGGATCTCGCGGCTAATTTTTCAAAAACGATTACACAAATTCGTGTCGCTGCGCAGCAGGGAGCACAGTTGGTCGTGCTGCAGGAGTTGCATCGTGGTTTATATTTTTGTCAGCAGGAAATTGCGGATTATTTCGATTTAGCAGAAACTATTCCAGGGCCGAGCACCCAGGCTTTGGGTGCGCTTGCCCAAGAGCTGAATATTGTGATTGTCGCATCATTATTTGAAAAACGCGCAGCTGGCTTGCATCACAATACGTCTGTGGTAATAGAGCGCGACGGTAGTATCGCCGGGAAATATCGCAAGATGCATATTCCGGATGATCCCGGCTACTATGAAAAATTTTATTTCACTCCTGGTGACTTAGGCTTTCATCCCATCCAGACGTCTGTAGGTAAATTGGGTATTCTTGTCTGCTGGGATCAATGGTTTCCTGAAGCCGCGCGCTTGATGGCAATGGCGGGGGCAGAGTTATTAATTTATCCAACGGCAATTGGCTGGAGTCCTGCCGAGGATGCTGACGAAAAAGTACGGCAGCGCGATGCATGGATTACGGTTCAACGTGCCCATGCGATTGCTAATGGTCTGCCAGTAATTAGTGTTAATCGCGTCGGATATGAGCCTGATCCTGCAGGTGGAGATGGGTTAAATTTTTGGGGTAGCAGTTTTGTCACAGGTCCTCAAGGTGAGTTTTTGTTTGGCGCCAGTGTTGATCGTGAAGAGACTCAGGTGGTAGCGATTGATATGCTGCGTAGTGAGCAAGTGCGCCGTATGTGGCCCTATCTGCGCGATAGACGTGTTGAGCACTACAGTGATCTAGTAAAAATTTATCGTGATTAATATGCACAAAAGGCCGCAATTTTTTGCGGCCTTTTTACTGGATGTACCTGAAAATAGTTTCTGGTTACGGCAGAGTATTTCGTCTAGACTTGCGTCAACAAATTTATTTAATACTCCTGATTAAAAGCACCGTTTATGGAATCTCCCGCATCGTCATCCCATGTAGCCTCGCTTTCTTGTCCGCTGGGTGATACCTCCTGTCAATTCCTGCAGGAACTGAGCACCTTGCGGCAAGAAGTTGATGTCCTTAAGGAGCAAGTACGTACCGATGCGCTAACCGGGCTTTACAATTTTCGTTTTTTTTCCGATGCGCTACCGCTGGAAATGGAGCGCGCAAGCCGCTCGTTTCAACCGCTGTCTCTGATCGTTTTGGACATAGATCATTTCAAAGGATTCAATGATCGCTGGGGACATGAAGTAGGTAACAGGGCGCTATCCCATGTTGCCCAATTAATCGGGTTGACCATTCGCAAATTGGATTTTGCCTGTCGCTTTGGTGGTGAAGAGTTTGTAATCTTGTTGCCAAACACTGATCTGCGACAGGCGATGAACGTTGCTGAACGTTTACGCGAGATAATCGCCAATACACCTCTACTGCACGAGCAGGATTCGATCACCATAACCGCTAGTTTGGGAGTGGATGAATACCGAGGTAATCACAGCGATAGCCCCGAAAGTTTCCTTGAGCGTGTCGACGCATGGTTGTATCAGGCAAAACATGCCGGGCGCAACTGTGTGAATGGCCCCGTCATTCCGTCAGCCGATGTTAGTACTACAGTTACGATAGAAGAAAAGGATGCACTTTTTGGTGCGTTTGGATCAGGTGATTAGTTGCGCCTGCTCCTACCATGCACTTATTTTTGATGGTGGTTCAGTTGCTGATCTGCTAATTCTGAGTAAGTATATCTTTTGCTTGCGTCTACATGAATGACTCATCTAAGGTTTTTAAACAATGACTTTCCCCAAAATTGGCAATCTCGCACCGGCATTCACTCTTAAAAATCAAGCAGGGCTTGATGTTGCATTAAAGAATTACAAAGGTAAAAAGAACATCGTGTTGTATTTTTATCCGAAGGCGTCAACTCCCGGCTGCACGGTTCAGGCCTGTGGAATAAGAGACATGCAAGGGGAGTTTGATACATTGGATACTGTAGTTCTTGGTGTTAGTCCGGACGCACCGGTTAAGCTGCAAAAGTTTATTGATAAATACGATTTAAGTTTTGATTTGCTGGCCGATGAAGATCATGCGCTTGCGGAAAAATACGGTGTCTGGGGGCTCAAAAAATTTATGGGGCGTGAGTTCATGGGGATCCTCCGCACCAGTTTTATCATCGACAAAGAAGGGCGTCTAAGGCATATCCTCAATAAAGTTAACACTAAGACCCATGATCAAGAAGTGCTCAGCATTTTGCGCGATGGCATTTAAACCGTCTTTAATATAATTACTCGTGATAAAAAACTCGCCTTTTGATTGGAAATTATACGCATTTCTCTTTGATTCGAAGATAGTTCGTCTATAATCCTTGTTAACTGAGTGTGACTTGACTGATTCGCAAATAATGCTTGAAATTTAGTGGGTCTGTAGCGCCAAGAGAGAAACACTTCTGATGATTCATAAACGCCCTTAATTGGCAAAGGAGACGCCGGATGATCCAATTACAACGAATTTATCGAAACAGCGAACACTATTCCGAGAATTCATTCGAGGGTTCTGAAGTAAGATCCTACGAAGAATACTTGGCTATGGCTGACATCCCAAAATTTGAAGGGGTATCGGCGCGAGTCATTGATGCCCTGAAGCAACGCGTCGGTCGCGACGACCTCTCTATCGATCGAATAGCTGAAGATCTTAAGCTTTCAAAGAGAACCTTGCAGCGCCGACTGCAGCAACAGAGCGCAAACTTTGCACAGTTGCGTGACATTTTGCGTTTTCATTTTGCGATCAAGTATTTAATCGATGAGCACATGAGTGTTGATACTGTTTCCAAAGCATTGGATTTTTCAGATCGGACCAGCTTTACAAATGCTTTTAAACGTTGGACGAGTTTGTCTCCCAGTGTTTTCAGGAAGTTATTCCGCGATTACGCCTAGTTTCTCTATTCCTCTCTAATAATCTTGGCCGAGTAAAAAGCGCTAATTGCCTGTGTCTTTCAAAACAGGTAGAGTTGGTGCCTTTTATTCTACGAGGTTAGTTTCATGAGTTTCTTTATAGCATCCGCAATGGCCCAGGCTCAAACTGCACCGGCACCACAAAGTAATCCTATGATTACCTTATTGATGTTTGGTGGCATGTTCCTGTTCATGTATCTGCTTATCATTCGCCCTCAACGTAAGCGTCAAAAAGAGCACCAGAATCTGGTGTCGGCTTTGGCAAAGGGCGATGAGGTGATAATGACCAGCGGCATGCTGGGTAAGATTCTCAAAGTTGACGACAACTATGTCGTTATTGAAACGGGTAACAGTGTTGAACTCAAATTTCAAAAAGTGGCTGTTCATGCAGTGCTTCCAAAAGGTACTATCAAATCGATTGAAGCTGCCTAAGTTTTAAAAAACCAATAAGGGGCTTAGGCCCCTTTTTTATTGCCTGGCTTGCCGCCCCCATTATTGTCCTGGAGTCACTATGGAGCTTATCCATCATTATATAGTCTGGTTAAATGGTGTGGTCTGGGGTGTCCCCATGCTTATCCTTATTCTGGGTACGGGCTTATTTTTGATGGTGGCACTAAAGGGAATGCCGCTACTGCGGATCCTCATGGGGTTTCGGCTCATGTGGGGCGGCAGAATTAAAGGCGATGAAGCCACGGGCGATGTAAGCCCGTTTCAGGCGCTGATGACATGCCTTTCTGCCACTGTGGGTACTGGTAATATTGCCGGGGTTGCTACAGCCATTTTTTTGGGGGGGCCAGGCGCTTTATTTTGGATGTGGTGCACGGCGCTTGTTGGTATGGCTACCAAGTATTCCGAAATAGTGCTGGCGGTACACTACCGTGAGAAGGATGAGCGCGGTGAGTACTGTGGTGGCCCTATGTATGCGATCAAAAACGGGTTGAGTAAATCCTGGAGATGGTTGGGTTTCGTTTTTGCTATTTTTGGTGGTTTGGCTGGCTTTGGTATTGGCAATATGGTGCAGTCCAACAGTATGGCAGAAGTTATTGAGTCATCTTTTCATGTGGAACGTTGGGTCACTGGTTTGGTGGCGACGATTATTGTTGCACTGGTTATTTTAGGTGGTATTAAACGAATTGCAAAAGTATCGGCGTCGTTGGTGCCGTTTATGTGCGTTGGTTATGTGGTGATGTCGCTTGTTGTATTGGGTATATATATTGATCGTGTACCTGATGCCTTTGCACTAATCTTTACGCATGCCTTTACTCCTGCTGCCGCTACTGGTGGTTTTGCTGGTGCAGCGGTATTGATGGCGATGCAATATGGCGTTGCCCGCGGTATTTTTTCTAATGAGGCTGGTCTTGGAACAGCTGGGATCGCCCAGGCCGCGGGAACTACAAATAGTCCAGTACGCTCGGGTTTGATAGGAATGATTGGTACATTTATCGATACCATCATAATTTGTAGTATGACTGGCTTGGCAATTATTTGTTCGGGTGTCTGGACTACTGGCGCAAAAGGCGCAAGTTTATCCACGGCAGCTTTTGAATCAGCGTTGCCAGGTGTGGGCGGTTATTTAGTGGCGGCAGCACTAATCATTTTCACTTTTACCACTATATTGGGTTGGAGTTACTATGGTGAAAAATGTTGGATTTATCTAGCAGGGCGAAAAGCGGTTTTGCCTTTTCGTATATTTTGGGTTCTAGCTGTATTTGGTGGTGCAGTTTTTCAATTGGATTTTGTATGGTTGCTGGCTGATACGTTGAACGCACTTATGGCGATTCCAAATTTGGTTGCGTTGCTACTATTGAGTCCTGTGGTGCTGAAATTAACTAAAGATTACTTCGATAAAAATAATCTTTAGTTACGGTATTACAACTATCTACAGACAATTGGTTGGGCGTGGCAGTCCAGCAATTTTGCTGGCGATCTTTGCGGGGCTTGGTGGAAATAGCTGTAACAGATAAATACTGCGACCTTTTTCATGGCCAAGTTTTTTTTCGGTATATTTTACAAGTGCCCGCATTGCCGGTGATATTTCAAATTCGCGATAAAATTCTTGCAGTAGCGCAATAATTTCCCAGTGGGCGGGCGTGAGAGAAATATTTTCTTGTTTTGCAAGTACGTTGGCTGTCTCCTTGTCCCAGTCATTGAGATTGACTAAATAACCATCTTTATCCAGCGCAATATTGCGCTTATTTATATTGAGCTGCATATCAATACCAGCTTTGCACGCAGCGATGATCAAGCGTTAATTGTACAAAAGCGTTGTAATCAATTAACGAGATGTTCAGTGCTACCTTTCCTTCCAGTCCCCGTGCTTTTATATCGTTCATCAATGCAAATATCTTAACGCCGCGCTGGCTTAGCATTTGTAGCTCGTCTGCTCCAGGGGCAGAAGTAGTTGCTCCGAAAACGCCGTCCTCCAGCAGTAAAATTCCGTCACGCTCCGTGCATACTCTAAGGCATGAAGTGAGGGTGCTGTGGGCGTAAGGTGATTTGTTAATGGTATGAAGTGTGCTCATATTAAAAACTCAGGAGTTGATCTTGCTCGTTTAGCAAGTTTCCCACGTCCTTATTGTTTAGCAGTTGCGGGTCGTCAAAGATGATTTCATCCAATTTTATTGCTCTTGCATCTAGAGATTCCTGGTGTACATAAACATTCTCTATTCCGTACAAGGCTAGCGCCGGTAATATAGAGCCAATATTTTTTTGATCAATCAATTGGCTTTGCTGGTTTTTGAGTAATTGAAAAACCCCATCATCCATAAATAGAATCCCAATATCCTGATCGTAAATAGACGCCGCTAGCGCAGCGTCTATTGCTTCCCTGGCTGCGCTCTTGCCATAAGGCGCTTGTCGGCTAATCAGTAGTATCTTTTTGTTCATTCCGGTTAACCAAAACTAATTAATCTATCTGATATAACGGCGGCTTCGACTAATTGCCCCAAGCCACTAATGGTGAACTCCTGCGCGATATTATGCGAGAGTTTGTCATAGCGTTTGGCTTCACCTGCATCGAGTATTCCTCTTCGCAAGGCTGCGGCTATGCACACGACAAGATCAAGGTTGTGATCGTTGGCTAGGTGTTGCCATGCTTGCTGTAAATTAAATTCATCTTGAGGAGGGGTTGCCAGATTAGTGGCATTATGTACGCCATCCTGATAAAAAAATACCCGGTGCACGTTGTGCCCTTGACTAAGGGCTGCTACCGCAAATTGATAAGCGCTGTAGCTTGCCTGAGATGCATAAGGAGCGGCGTAAACAGCTAATGAAAAAATCATAATTCGAAGTGAGGCCAAAAAAATAAGGCTCCGCAAAGGGAGCCTTGGGGTTAGCTTTTGATTAATTACTCGTCGCTGGTAACGCCGAGTAAATGCAGCAAGCTTGTAAACAGATTGACGATTGAGAGAAACAGGCTGGTAGTCGCCATAATATAGTTGGTCTCGCCGCCATGAATAATTTCACTGGTCTGATAGAGAATCAGTGCAGACATCAGTAAAACTATACCGGCGGAAAAAGCCAATTGCAAACCGGAAAATTGGTAGCCAAATAGTGAGGCTCCTAATAGAAATACCATCACAGCGAGCATGACCATCATGCCGACGGCAACGAATCCACCGAGGAAGTTAAAGTTTTTGCGAGTTGTAAGTACGTAAGCGGAGAGGCCAACAAAAACAATAGCAGTCCCGCCGAGCGCTTGCATG
>DQHS01000349.1 GCA_003524365.1 Cellvibrio sp.
GGCTGAAATTGAAACCGCAAATGCCAATCTGGCCAATTGGGTTCACCCCTGAATTCAGATGGCGATTGATCAAAGGTGCGTTTGAAAGCGCGCGCAAATGCTTCGGGGCTTTCAAAGCCCGCTTCCAGTGCAATATCAATAACCCGTTTTTCATTTTCAAAAGCCAAGCGGTATGAGGCGCGTTTCAGTCTGGCGAGCTGAATATAGCGAGTCACACTCATGCCGGTATAAACCAAAAATACCCGATGAAAATGGTATTTTGAAAATGCGGCTACATCACTCAGTGCATCAAGCGTTAACTCTTGGTTGATGTTCTGATCGATGTATCCGCACACTCTGTTTATACGTTTGTCGTAGCTATTGATCGGATTATTGCTCATTTAATCATTCGTGTTTGAAATCGTTCTGTTCAGGTGCCGCGCATCATGCGAGCTTTTTGCGAGTTGTTCCTGATCGAAATTGCTAAGTTGTTGGAGTGCATTGCAGTCTAGCCATTTTTTGCGGTCTACAAACAAAAAAGCCGATACATTTCTGCATCGGCGAAAAGGCTCATGATTAACCAGGGTGGAAAACCATGAAGGCTATGGAGATAACACGAGAGTTTAAAACACGGGATTTAAACCGTTTCAAAAAAGGCCGACACATTGCTGTGCCGGCCAAAGCTTCGTAGACACTAACAGGGCTAGCCGCCCGCGCTGAACTATTGCTTGGTGAGTTGCCACCAGTTGATATTCCAGCCACCTTTTCTCACGAAGATCGCCAGGTCTTGCTGACCTGCTTGTAAGTTCACGGTGATACTCACCGTCTGCCAGTTTTGCCAGCCGCCAGTATTTGGCACAGTCACTACACCTAAATCATTACCATTGCGGCTCAACACCAAAGTGCCGCCGTTGTAGGGCGATGCCACGCGCGCTTGCAATGTGTAATTGCCTGCAGTGGGGATGTTGATGGGGTAGCTCATCCAGTCGTTGTCGTCGGTGCTGCCGGCGTTGAAACCGCCACCGGCATCGGTAGTGGTTTCCATGCGAATGCCGCTGTGATCTTTAAACATTTCCGCTTCGATACGCGTGCCCACGGTGGGTTTCCAGTTCATCCAGGTGGCGATGCTTTCATTGCGCACTAACGGTTGTGTTGAGAACTGGCGGAACCAGCTTTCGATTTGCGCCGTGCTCGCATTGCTCACGTTAATCCCACTCATGCCGCCGCCATTGCTGGAGTTGGTGATCATGCCCCAGTTCCAACTGCTGGTATCGCCAGTGGATCCGTTCTGTGAAGTGGTTTTCCACGCCCAGTTAGTTGCTGCCCAGCCGTAGCTGTTGTAGATGTCGTAGGTTTTGCGTGTCATCTGGCCGCCGTAGCTGCCGAGCAGTGTCCAGGGTTGGAATTCGCCGACTAAGAACGGAGTTTGGATGCCGTTGATCCGATTGCGCCAATCGCAGCTTTCGCCGGTGCCTGCAGGGTTGGTGGCGGTGCTGTTGCAGTGCAGCCAGTTCGCATGCATGTTGGCTTGGTAAGTGGGTTCTTCGGAGGCGCTATTCCATCCCCACAAGCCGGGGTAGAAGTGCATCCAGGTGGAGACATTGGTCCGCCCACCGTTGTTCGGGTTGCCATAGGCATCGATGCCGGAGTTATGTCCCGGCAGCAGAATGATGTGATTGGCATCTTTCGCGCGCACTACATTGAACAACTCGTAAGAACGGTTAGCGAGGGTGGTTGCGTCAGTGCCCCAAGGTTCATTCAGCAGGTCATAGGCGGCGACGGCGCTGCGGCCGTTGTAGCGCTGGGCGATCATGTCCCACAGCCACTTGGTGCGATCCCAGTAGTTGGCGTTGGTCCAGAGTTCTGCCGCGCCGATACAACCGTCGTGCTGCTCGGGTGTTGCGGCTTGGCCGCCCACGGCGCCGTGCAGATCGAGAATGGTGTACATGCCGCGTTTTTCCGCTTCATTGATNNCGGACTACGTTCATGCCCATGGCTTTCATCATGTCAAAGTCGCGGGTGGTGATGTAGTTGTCGCGGAACACTTTCATTAAGCGCTCTTTTTCGGCGTTACCAAAGCGCTGGGACATGACCGATTCAAGTGTGCATTGATCGTTAATGCCGCCGTTGTCGGTGGACATAAGCCCGCCCATCATCCAGAACTCCTGAATCAACCAGTTGCCGATATTGGTACCGCGCAAATCTACGCGCTGGTTAGTATTGGCGTTGACCCAGAGCGAGCCGCTTTGTTTGATGGCGGGTAATGGCGTCCATGATTGGGTTTGTACCGGCACAATCCTGAACCAGTTGATGTTAAACCCACCCGCGTTCGCTTTGATCCCAAAGCGATGCACACCAGCGCTCAATGTGATGCGCTGTTTAATAGTCCTCCAGGTCTGCCAGCCTCCAGTGCCGGGCACCGCGATACTGCCATAACCGGGGGTTCCGCCCGCTTCTNNACTTCTTCAAAGGTGATAGTACCGCCGCCGCTTTGGCTGGCGATGCGATATTCAATATCGTAAGCGCCTGCGGTGGCGATATTCACGGGGTTATTGGAGTAGGAAAGCCAATCATTGGCATCTATCCAGCCGACATTCTGGCCGCCGCCGGTATCGCTGGTGGCTTCAAGCTGCACACCATTCATATGGCTGTAGGCTTCTGCTTGTATGGTGGCGGGCGTGTTTACCTGACCAAGGCTGTATTGACTGAATAATGCGCCGCTAAGGCAAAGCGCAAGTGCTGACTTGTTCATAGTTGAGTACCTGTTAAGTTATTGTTATCTGTCACAGAGTACGAAAGCCGGGTTCCGGATTACTGCATTCCCTGTTGTTATACGCGTGATGGTAATGCGCTGGTTTTCGTTGATGGGAGCATAGGGAGCTGCTGGGATAGTGTCGTTCGAGAGCAAAAGTGGCACCGGAAAAAATTCCCACACGAACGGGTTCGACTAGCGTAAAAATGCTCGTACGCGGATTTGCTCTAGCCCGCTCGATTCATCTTCTATAGTATCCGGCGTGAAACAAATGACTGCAGCAATGACTGTGGCCATAAAAAATAAGAAGTTTTGGGGAGAAACCATGAACCAGGTCGTTTTCAACTTCCACGATGTCATCCTATTAATGACGGCAATACTCTGCTGTTTTTTTGCGCTCTTACTGATCGCTACCAATCCGCCCAAAAATACCAGCAACTATTTTCTCGCAGCATTCCTGATCGCCCATGCCTTTATTCCTCTGCATGAATTGATCATGTGGGGGGCAGAATTTAAATTACATGTGCGCGCCAATTGGCCAGAAGTCTATTTTGTTGGGGCCTTTGCCTATTATCTGGATGCGGTGCTGCTCTACTTTTATGTGAAGTCATTAGTGTTCCGCGATTTCCATATTCACCCCAAGGATTATTTGCACCTGATTCCGTTTGGTTTATTTGCGCTCTTTATGGTGATTGCGTTCTACCGCTTCCCGGCCGCGACTCGTCTGGAGTGGATCAACACCGAGGCTTTTGCATACAGCCAGGGTTATATCGGCATGGACTTTTTCATCAAATGCACCCGCGTCGGTTACTGTGTGGCTGGGTTCTTGCTGATTTTCAAATACAAGGACATCCTCAAAAATACCCACTCTAATATCGAAAAGGTCGATATTCTTTGGCTCAAAATATTGGTTGTCGGTTTTATGGTGATCACCCTTATGGAGGCGCTGTTGGCTTGCTCCAAATTAATCGGGTTGTTTGCCGGATACGACTTTCTCCATCCCAACCCGGATGGCAATCTCATTGAATACATTGGGTTGAGCGGCTATTACGCGCTCTTTTTTCTGGTGTGTACCTTGGTATTCACCAGCATGCGCTACTTCAGTAACTTTGAGGCGGTTAAACAAAAGGACACCAAAGAGCCGCCCAAAAAATCCACGCAAGAGAAATTGCTCAACCCGGACTACGCCGCAAAAATTGACGGCCTGATGCGCGCGCAAGAAACCTATCTCAATCCGGAGTTGACGCTGGATATGCTCGCCGAGAGGCTCGCCATTCCGGCGAAAGATTTATCGATGATTATCAACCGCCATTTCAATCACAACTTCTACGAATTTATTAACGGTTACCGCATCGAAGAGGCGCAAAAGCGTTTGCTCGATCCCGCCAACAAAGACAAAACCATTACCGATATTTATCTGGAAGTCGGTTTTAACAGTAAATCCGTGTTCAACACATTCTTTAAAAAACTGGTAGGGAAGACACCCTCGGAGTATCGCCAACAAGCAGCGGTTGTGACGAACTAAAATTAATAGCTAACAGCTAGTGTGGTTGAGTAGAGATATGCAACATATTGTTATTTATGCGCTGGGTACTGGTGGCGATATAGACCCTATGGTCGCACTGGGAATTGAATTGCTTCGGCGCGGTTATAGCGTCAGTTTTTTATCCAATGATTATTTTCAGCCAAGAATTGTCGCGGCAGGCTGTGAATTTATTTCGGTCGGCACTATCGAGCAATATCACCAAGGCAATAGTGTTACTGCGTGGGAGCCGAGGAATCACGCCGACAACTTTGAGTACTATCATGCCCCTGCGTTTGAGCCTGCGTTTAACTATGTAATGAGTCTAGCGGGTACGAACACCTTGGTTCTGGCGTTAGGTGAAGAAAACGGTGTGCGCGTAGCGGCGGAAAAATGTAATATTCCATTTATTAAAATGATTTTATCGCCCAACCTGATTTTTTCCGCCTATAGCCCACCCGCACCTATGAAGTGGGCAATTCCCGCCCGTATTCCGCGTTTTATTGTGCGCTTTTTATTGCGCCGGAATCGCAAAACCCGCTTTAACGTATTTTGCAGAATGCAGCATAACGCCGCCTACCTAGCCACCCGTGAACGTTTGCAATGCCCATTGGTGTTTCAAACGGAATCCGCAGCCATATTGCAAATTGGTTTTTTCCCCGAATGGTTTGGTATGCCTGCGAAAGACTGGCCAAAGAATTTAAAACTGGTGGGGTTTCCATTGCAGAATCTCGCCAGTATGAATAGCCGCTCCGAATTAGACGCGTTTATTGAGCAGCAGGGTGCGCCATTGATTTTTACCTCGGGCACTGGTGTAAAAGATGTTGCCGAGCTGTTTACCGAAGGGCGAAAAATTTGCGAGCAATTACAAGTGCCCGGCGTATTTGTTGGCGGCGCGAGCGGCGTAGAACTCTTGCAAGGTTCTTCACTCTGCTTGCATCTGGATTACATCGATTTTGAATACGCCTTGGCAAAAGCTTTGGCGATTATCCATCACGGCGGTATGGGCACCACGGCGCAAGCGATTAAAGCGGGAGTTCCACAACTGATTCGCCCCATCAAATATGACCAGCCGGATAATGCTGATCGCATTTATCAATTGGGCTTGGGCACTTATGTAATGCCGGAAAAATTTAAAGCAGAGCAGGTTGCTCCGATGATTGCCAATATGTTGCAGAAAGCTAAAAGTTCTAAAGCATTGCGGCACTATTCTGCGGATGTTAGTAACAGCAGTGCGATTGTGAATGCGTGTGATTTGATTGAGCAGGTCGGTAAAAGTTTGGAAGTGGAATCAATCCATCGGTAGGAAGATATTGCTGTGCACTCCTGAATAAGCGAGTGCATTCGACGCTAATAATGCTTCAACGGTTAAATGCCACCCGTAAACTCAGGGTCAACATAATAGGCAGCGCGTTTACCTTTGTATTTATACNNGTAATGGGCTTATCGAATTGATCAATAAAGTCTTCGTCGGTCTCTTTCTCTGATGTCTCAACGTTATATTGGGTAAGCAAACTGCTTTTAACGGTGACATCAGGGTTGGCTTTTTGGTAGGTAAATGTAAGCGTATCACCTACCGAAAAACTTGCAGGCATTTTATTTTGCGGTAGGGGTGGCTTAATTGCCGGGGTACCCGTTACCTGATAATCCACTTTAGTGACTTGGCTGGCTTTTATTGTTTCAGGAAACAAAAGCGTGAATGTATATTTGGTATTCTTTGGTTTTGTTGGTTTTGTTGNNTTGTTGGTTTTGTTGGTTTTGTTGGCATGTTGAATCCTTTTGTTAACAGTTTAAAAATTTCCGCTTGCGCGGCGTAGCTCTAAAAGGTCGGGTTCTGCTTGAATTAACTTCAGTGGGTAACCAAGCTCTACCGCTTTGGTGAGCGCTGCTGTAGCGGAGTCACGCTCACCTAATAACTCATACGCTAAACCCGCACGAAAATGAACACTAGCACTTTTTGGCGCAAGTGCCATTACACGCCCTAACAAGGGTTCGGCTTGTGTGCGGTCGCCCAGCCGGGCTGAGTACAATCCCATGCGGGACACGAGTGTTGCATCGTCCTTTCTACGCTCTAAGAGTGGGGCTAGTAAATCACGTGCTTTACGGTAGGCATTTTTTGCTTCAGCTTCGCGCCCGGGAATCCAGAGTAATGTATCCGCCAAATTCGCCCAGGCGAGGTGGCTATTTGGGTTGCCTTTAGTTGGTGATACTGCCGCTTCAAACGACGCGGCTGCATCCACATAGTTCCCGCGTATAAACAAGGCTGTGCCAAGGTTTCCGTGCAGCCATTCACTGGAGCGAATCTGTAGACCTTGCTGCAAAATTTGCATGGCTTCATCGCTACGGTTTTGGTATTCAAGCACCATACTTAGGGTGGCATAGGCAACAACAGCATCGGGTTGAAGTTGAATGCTTAGCCGGAAGGCTTTTTCTGCTTCTATATATTTATTTTGATGTGTGTAGACGGAACCTAATGCATCAGCAAAAAAACGCTCTTGTGGAAACTGCTCTAAGCCTTGTTGAGCTAGCTGAATTGCCTCGCCATATTGCTGTGCCGAGTGTAGAGCGGCAACTTTGCCGCGCCATGCAAAAATATTGGTCGGCTCAAGTGCGAGCGCCTTCTCAAACGAGGCAAAGGCATTATCGTGTTCAGCTTTAATAATGAACACATGTCCCGATGCGACATGTGCCAGTGCAATCTGGGCGTTTAGTTGCAAAGCCTGTTGCGCGCTTGCATCCGCTTTTTGCATCCAGATTGGATCTTCGTTATCGCCTTCAAAACGATAGCTGTATACCAAAGATAGGCCCGCAACTGCCGCTGCGTTGTTAGGGGTGTGCGACAGAATTCTGTTAAAACTTTTCTCTGCTGCCTCCAAACTGCCGGGTCTATCAAACAATTTGAGTGCTTCCAATCCCTTATTAAATTCACGCGCTTGCGAATAGGGCTCCTCGGTCTGGCTTGCGGTGATGCCATCGCTGGCTTTTAGTGGCTGCAATTGCCACACCGCTACAGCTGCAAGAATCAACACACTGAACAACCCAAAACCCACGCTGATTTTATTGTCAGCCACATAATTCTTAATCGACAACCAACGCGATTTTTTCGGTGCTGTATTAACCGCGACAAAGCGAGTTTCAAAGGTGGGGTGATCTTGCGTTCTAACTGCGCTACTAATTCCAGTATTTTTTATAGTCGATTGATTCGCCGCACTGCCATTAGGAATCAGTGCTTGTGTCTCATCGCTGACAAATTCATTTTGTAGTTGTATGTGGCTCAGCGCTTCAAACTGCGCTGCAACCCAGTGGGTGTTGTCCGGGCGTTTGGCGGGATCTTTGCTGAGCAGCTGGCCGAGCAGGTCATTAATCTCAGCGGGTAAATTCGGGTTGTGCTTGCTAGGTGCAGCGGGCGGATGGGAAATAATCCGCTGCATTAATTGCAATTTATTGTTGGTGTCACCAAAGGGGTGCGCGCCGCACAGCAATTGGTAAGCGAGTATACCGAAGGAAAATAAATCGCTTTTAAAATCGATGGCTTCGCCCATCGCCTGTTCGGGCGACATGGAGCAGTAGCTGCCTGCAACGTGATCGGTCAGGGTCGCGTTGTAGTCTTGCGATTTGGCGATACCCAAATCGGTAATCTTGGCGACCTTACGCTGGTTGATCAGAATATTTTCCGCTTTTAGATCGCGGTGGATAATCCCGGCGTCGTGCGCAACCGCAAGGCCTTGGGCGATTTCCGTCAGCCAGCGCATCCGCTGTGCAAAGGGAGCAATGTGTTCGCGCAGATGCAGTTGTAAATTCTGGCCTTCCACCAATTCCATCACCAGCGCGAGTTGGTCGGGCGCTTCGATAAAATCGTAAATCTGCACAATATTCGGGTGGTTTAGTTTCGCCAGCAGCAGCGCTTCGCGTTTAAATCGTGCGACGTAATGTGCTTCAAATAATTCGGTGCGCAGGCATTTAATCGCGACCTGGCGATCCAGGCGCGTGTCGCGCGCGCGATACACCAAGCCCATGCCGCCGCGCCCAATACAGTCGAGCAGCTCGTAGTGCCCGAGCCGGATTAATTCGGCGGGCGCTGTAGTTGCATTCGGTGGAAAGGAATTATTCATTCAGCACTCAACAGGATTTGAGTGGTGAGGCGAGGGTGAGTTTGTCGCCCTTGTAGATTTTAAATTTTTCGCAGCCAAAACGAATTTTGCCACCGCGTCTTTCCAATAAATTTTGTTGGCCAACGGCGTCGGGCAGTACATCGACCAATTGTTTGCGCGCGCGGAAAATCTGGATATTCATATGGGTGCTATCTAACCCCAATTCCGCCGCGAGCTGATCTGCATAAACCCAGCCCTGGCTTTTGCTATCCAAGCCGCGCTCGGCATCTTCCGCGCGGTGGCGGGCGAGTTGTAGCAATAAGTAGTGATGAGTGCGCACGGCGAGATCCAGCGTCTGCTGGTGATGCAATTCGAGCTGGGTGGTTTCTTCATCCATGCTCATATTAAAAATAAATTCGTAATCATTGATATGGCGCGATGCTTTTGCTTCGGTCGGGCCATAAATTTGCGCGCGCACAAACTGCCAGTGGCTGTTGCTGAATTGCACTAGATCGCCATCATTGAGTTCCGGTTGCTCGTGCTCGCTCTGTTGGTTCAATGCTTCCTGATGCCATTGCTGGGTCTGCTCGTTGTAAAACAGCGCAAGTTCCGGCTGGTCGGCATTGGGTAGCAGGTGGTAGCGCGAAAGATAAATAGGTTCAATTTGGGCACTGCTGTTTTCCAATGGCCAGAGCATATCAGCAGGTGGTGCCAGATTGGTTACTTTAAAGCCGGGGTCAGTTTGTTCGGCAAAATGGATTTCATCATTAATGCTCAGGTCGCGCGTATCGCCCTGATTCAGGCTCACACCATTTACCCAAGTACCATTAAGGCCGAGATTTGTGAGGCGCCAATGACTACCGTTCCATTCAATCGCCGCGTGTAATTTGGACACGTAGGGTTTATCGATGTGGGTATCCACACTCGCCGCGAGCCTGCCAAAAGTGTGATGGGGCGCGAGAGGAAAGTAATTCTCTGTAGCGACATCCAGCAAATAAGCCATAGGTTTTCCGCGTAAAAAGTAAGCATCTCAGAGCGTGGCGGTGCTGATTCTGTCACTCCTTGGGTAATGTTGGCCGCGCTTCTATTCGTGTGCTGGTCAGTAAATCGTTCAGGTTTTCGTCTGGCTGTAATGGCCTGTAATGGGCAATTTCTTGTAAGGGCTATAGATTGCCACAAGATGCCCAAGGTTTCCCACCTATTGTCTGCATGAATCACGAGACTGTCGCCATGATTGCCCTGTTTCAAGCTGCTATTAATAACAAACCCTTTGCCCGGTCCATTCACAAGTTCAATCAATCCACTACCGCTAAGTGGGTGCCGGTCAATAAAAGTTTTATCACCCTGAGCAAAATTATATTGCGCGCGGCGGTTGAACGCCTTGGTCTTGCCCACGCGGCTATCACGCTGCGCTGCGTCACTCATCAGGGGTATCGCCACTTGCTGTTGGTAAATGATGTACAGGATTTGCAGCTCGCAGCAGCAGGGAAGGTGGAGGAATTTTTTATCTCTACTCAGGAGGCGAACAACACGCCCTTTGAGGATTTCATCGCCGAAACCGCGTCTNNGTAGCCGAAACCGCGTTTAGCTTGCCGCTGAATTTCAAGCAGCCACAGGGGCAGCCGCAGCGCCTGGGTTATTTGGTCGCACAGTTAGCTCCGGGTGTTGCTACGTCGGGCTTGGCGATGTCTGGCATGGAATCAAAGCATAAACAATTAACTAAAGAGCTTTCACTGGTTGCCGATGAAATTATCCGTACCATTGGCCGCTACCAAACACGCTACCGCGCGATCCATATTTATGGCGACCAGAGTTTTTGGATCGGCAACAGCAAAGCATTGCGCCAATTGGATCAAAGGATTGACTCTTTGGCCAAAGGGAATCAGCCGGTATTGATCCGTGCCAATAAAGGCAGTGGCAAAGTGATTGCGGCGCGCAGCCTGCACTGTTTATCGCGCGCGGATACCGCACCCTTTATCGAATCCGATTGCAATGAATGGGAGGAATGTGCGGTGGCGAGTATTTTGCAATCGCTGCACACCTACGCCAATGGCGGCACTCTTTTTGTGCGCAATATCGATGCGCTTTCCAGCAGCAGTTTTCAAGCGCTGCGTGCGTTTTGGCTCAAGGCCGCCGGCACTCAATTTGATGGTACTTACAGTTTGCGTTTGATAATGAGCCTGAGCAGTGAGGATGCGCCGCTCGCCTCATTTCAAACCCAGTGGTTAGCCCAGAATGCACAAGAGTTGCGCTTACCTGCATTGAGTGAACGCTACGGGGATTTGCGCGATCTGGCGCAGTTTTATATCCGCGAATTTGCACTCACTGCCGAATTTGATTTGACCGAAGAGGCCTGGCAGTTGCTGGAATCTACTGATCGTGTGCGTGATGTCGAACAATTAAAGGCGGCAATTCAAAAACTTGCGCTGATCGCTAACGATTCGCTGGTTTCGGCGGATGAGTTGCGTTCGGTATTGATGTAATTCTTATTCCTTTTCTTCCCAATTTCATCGCCGCGTTTGCGGTGATGAAAATCTGCCCTCTGAATTAACTCCCACCCTCTGCTTCCCCTTTGTTGTGAGCCTGCAAGTGCAGGGTTATACTGCCCCGTCTTTTATCCCGACCCTGTTATATTTCAGGGTGTCATCGGACTCTGGTTATGAAAATTGCAGTTGTATCAATGTTGCTTTGCCTGAGCCTCGGCGCTTGCGGCCAGAAAGGCCCGCTCTATCTGCCCAACAAGCCGCAGCCCGAAGCTTCCTCTCCACAAGCCGAGCCAGTGCAGCCGGAAGTGAAGCAGCCCGAGGCAACCAAGCCTACGCCAAGCCCGGCTGCTAGCCCGGAATAATCCAAACAATCCGCCCTACCGCATTTTGATCGAGATTTTTTTATGCAGCATTTCACTGAACGCAATGGCGAACTCTACGTTGAAGATACCCCACTGGCTGCCGTTGCCGAACGTTTTGGTACGCCCTGTTATGTGTACAGCCGCGCAGCCTTTACGCAGCAGTATTTATCTTATGCGCAGGCGTTGGGTTCTCATCCCGGCATGATTTGTTATGCGATCAAAGCCAACTCCAATCTCGCGATTTTAAATATGCTCGCCAAACTCGGTGCCGGTTTCGATATCGTCTCCGGCGGTGAATTGGAGCGTGTGCTGCTCGCCGGTGGCCAGCCATCGCGCATCGTCTTTTCCGGCGTGGGTAAAAGTGCCGATGAAATTGCGCGTGCGTTGGACGTGGGTATTTTTTGCTTTAATGTAGAGTCAGAAGCAGAGTTGGAATTGCTGGCGCAAATCGCTGCGCAAAAAGGCAAGGTGGCGAGCGTGTCGCTGCGGGTAAATCCCGATGTAGATGCCAATACTCATCCGTACATTTCTACCGGCTTAAAAGAAAACAAATTCGGTATCGCGATTGAGCGCGCACCTGCAGTTTATGCACGCGCGGCGCAATTGCCGAGCTTGGCAATTAAAGGGTTGGATTGCCATATCGGCTCACAGCTTACCCAGCTCACGCCGTTTTTAGATGCGCTCGACCGTTTGTTATTGTTGGTCGATGAATTGGCGAGCAAGGGTATTCATATTTCGCATTTGGATTTGGGTGGCGGTTTGGGTGTGACCTATCGCAATGAAACACCGCCGCCAGTGGCAGACTACATGGCCGCGATCAAAACCAAATTGGGCGATCGTAAATTAGCGTTAATGTTTGAACCTGGCCGTTCAATTTCGGCAAACTCGGGTGTGCTGCTGACGCGCGTAATGTTCCTCAAGCCGACCGAACACAAAAACTTCGCGGTGATCGATGCCGCTATGAATGACAATATCCGCCCATCGCTGTATCAGGCGTGGCAAGACATTCGTTCGGTGAAGCCGCACGCGGGCGAAGTAAAAAAATGGGATCTGGTCGGCCCGATTTGTGAAACCGGCGACTTCCTCGGTAAAGATCGCGACTTGGCGATTGAAGCGGGCGATTTACTGGCAGTAATGTCGGCAGGCGCCTATGGTTTCAGCATGAGCTCCAACTACAACACCCGCGGCCGCGCCGCAGAAATTGTTGTTGATGGCGACCAAATGCATTTGGCGCGTGCGCGCGAAACGTTTGACGATATGATTCGCGGCGAAATGTTGTTGCCCGAATAAATGACCGGATCGGTTGTCCGGAAGTAATAGGAAAAAACATGCGTTTACGTTTTAGCAAAATGCACGGCTTGGGTAATGACTTTGTCGTCATCGACGGTGTCAGTCAAAGTGTGCGTTTAACACCGGATAAAATCCGCTATATCGCCGACCGCAATTTTGGGGTGGGTTGCGACCAAATTTTATTGGTCGAAACTCCCGAGACGCCTGATGTGGATTTTCGCTATCGCATTTTTAATTGCGACGGCAGCGAAGTCGAAAACTGCGGCAACGGTGCTCGCTGTTTCGCGGTGTTCGTGCGCGAGCGCAAACTCACTGGCAAAAGTGTGATTAGAGTGGAGACCGCTGGTGGCTTGATTGAGTTGCGCGTGCAGCAAGACGAACAAGTCAGCGTCGATATGGGCGCGCCGCGTTTGCAACCAGCGCAGATTCCTTTTATCGCCGATGCGCAAGCAGTGACTTATCCATTTGAAGTTGCCGGTAAGACTTACGATATTTCCGCCGTCTCTATGGGTAATCCCCATGCTGTGTTGGTGGTCGATAATGTCAAAACTGCACCGGTTGCCGAGCTGGGCCCGCTAATTGAAAGCCATGCGCGTTTTCCGGCGCGTGTAAATGCTGGTTTTATGCAGATTGTGTCGCGCAATGAAATTAATTTGCGTGTATTTGAGCGCGGTGTAGGTGAAACTCTCGCCTGCGGCACTGGCGCCTGCGGTGCAGTTGTGGCTGGCCGTCTGCGCGGTTTGCTCGACGAGAAAGTTAAAGTGAATTTGCCTGGTGGTAGTTTGCAGATTGAATGGCCGGGCGAAGGCCAGTCAGTAATTATGACGGGGCCAGCAGTCACCGTATTTCATGGACAAATAAAAATCTAATCACCCAGAATTGACGCTATGAACGAAAAAATGCCCACGCTCGCCGATCCATTGGAGCCGGAACAAATCGAAGCTTACTTGCGTGAGCACCCGGATTTTTTTGAACAACACCATGAGTTGTTGGCAGAAATTAGCCTGCCGCACGAATCGGGTTCAGCGGTGTCATTGGTAGAGCGGCAGGTAGCAATATTGCGCGAGCGCAATATCGATATGCGCCATCGCCTGAGCAAATTGCTCGACAATGCGCGCGACAACGATAAGTTATTTGATAAAACCAAACGCTTGGTGCTGAGCTTGTTAGAAGGCCAGGATATGGGCGATATTATCGATGCGCTGCACTACAGTTTTGATAAAGATTTCAATATCCATTACACCAGCGTGATTTTGTTTGGCAATGCCGACAAAATCCCCAGCAGTCAGGCGCGCATTGTGACTATCGCTGAAGCCCGTGAACATGTTGGCACGCTGCTAAAAAACAGCCGCGCAGTCTGCGGTACTCTCGGCGTCAAAGAAATGCAATTTATTTTTGGCGAACACGCGATTGAAATCGGCTCGGTTGCCACGGTGCCGCTCATTCACGGCAGCGTGTTTGGTTTGCTCAGCATCGGCAACCGCGATCCACACTATTATCGCTCCAGCATGGGTACCTTGTTTTTGAGCTATATTGCAGAAGTGCTTAATCGTCTTTTGCCAAAATATTTGCCGCGTTAACACCTTTTGCCAATCGGAGATTTATGACCGAGCTTTCTCCACCGGCTATTCCCATGCCTTTCGCCGAACAACTCGCGGCGTTTTACGTTTATATCCGTAGCGAGCGGCAGCTCTCTATCCATACCCAAACCAGCTACGCGCGCGATCTGGAAAAATTCCAGGTTTTTTGCGCATCAAAATCCATTAAAGAATTGCATATGCTGGGGGTGAATCACATCCGCATGGCGGTTGCGCAGTTGCATCGCGAGGGGTTGGGTGGGAAAAGCTTGCAGCGCTGGTTATCATCCTTGCGCAGTTTTTTTCAGTTTTGTATCCGGCGCGGCTGGCTTAAAAATAATATTGCCGACGGCATAGCTGCGCCCAAATCCCCCAAAGCATTACCCAAAGTATTGGATGCCGACCAAGCCGCGCAATTTGTGCAAGTAGAAGGTGATGATTTTATTAACAAACGCGACCGCGCCTTGGTGGAATTAATTTATTCCTCTGGTTTGCGTTTGGCAGAAGCGGTCAGTTTAAATATCAATGATATCGACTGGGGCGATGCCATGCTCACCGTCACCGGTAAAGGCAGAAAAACCCGCACACTCCCCGTAGGTTCTCATGCACTTACTGCGCTCAAAGATTGGTTGGAAGCNNGTGCAAATGCGCATGCAACAACTCAGCATCAAACAAGGTATGGACAACCCCGTCCATCCCCACATGCTCCGCCACTCCTTCGCCAGCCACATGCTTGAATCCAGCGGCGATCTACGTCTAGTCCAAGAACTCCTCGGCCACGCCAATATCTCTACCACTCAGGTTTATACGCATCTCGATTTTCAACATCTTGCGAAAGTTTATGACAAGGCGCATCCGCGTGCGGGGAGGAAGACGGATGATGATGATGATGAGGTGTAGTGTGGATGGCTGCAGAGTTATAACCAACATTTGTTCCGTGTTATTTTTCCCAGCTCATTTTTAATTAACTTATGGATAAGTAGTGATGAAAATCAAATTTTTGTTTTTGTTATTGATGGCGGTTAGTACATCTTCAGTTGCTGAGAACTGTTGGGTTCACAATTGTGACAAATTTATTGAAGTAAAAGTATTGAGATCCAGTGCTGATTTTGCTGAGCGGAAAGGGGAGTCATTGAAGCTCAAGCTTATTGATGGTGCAACTGTTTCGCTGAATGACTCAGAAGATGAGGATATCAAATATTACTTGATAGCCTATTTTCCAGAGGTGAATTACGCCGCTATTGAAACAGTCGAATACAGTGGCGAAATAAGATCCGTATATCTTTATCCCCTAAAAGATGCTAAGGCCTTTTACAGTAATAAGCGCCATATTGGCGGTTTCCCTGTTTTATCACCAGATAGAAAGAGGATCGCTGTATTTGGTTTCGATATTCATGCACGTTTCAGTTTTAATGGGTTGTCAATTTATAATATAGAAAGTGCACCATCAATGGAGTTTGGTTTCGTTTCTGATGTTTGGGGGGTATCCGACGTTGCTTGGGTTAATAATAACGAGCTGTCTATTTTAAAAACAACTTACAATGAAGAAATGGATAAATATCCAAGTGAGTCTGCAACGTTAAAGTTTAAAGATGGAAATATAGTTTTTGGCGCTGCTGAAAAGAGCGATTGATGTAAAAATCGATGCGGAAAATTATCGAAAAGACAAAAAAGAAATTGAGTTGACTCTCAATGCTGAAGGCAAGTTGACTGCGGTAACATTGCTAGTGTTTTTATAGAATTGCATGACGGCCTCTGTCACCCGGTTGCTTCAGCCAACTCAATTTTAATCTGCTTGCCAAGTGCCTGTGCGACACTGGCAAGTGTTGCTAATGTCAGGCTTGTGTCGTTTTCATCTAATAATCTATCTAGTGATGAACGGCTGGTGTTCATGCGTTTTGCCATGCTGGTTTTGGTTAGATTCTGTAACTTCATTTCAGTTTGAATTTGCCATGCAAGCGTACGCTTGATGGCAATCGCAGCGGCAGTATCCAGCATGTTTTCCTCTGCCAGAAAATCTTCAAAATCGCTGCCGATATGAGGGTTTGCTGATGTTTTCATAATCGGGTTTCCTTTTGAATCGAATGGCTTATTTTTAAGCAAGTTTACTATCACCTGCACACATGTAAAGGTTGGCGATCCCGCATAAACTGCTAGTATTCCCCTATCACCCCAATAACCGCGTCCCCAATAACTGCGATAGAGTCCTGCGTTTATGTTGAATTTTTCCGGAATCCCCGCCGAATTACATGCCCCCGCCCAGCGTTACTGGGATCAATTTGAAGCTGCGGTGCAGAGCCAGAATCTGGTGCATCCGCGCGATTTATTACCGCCTTCCGTTACGTTTGAAGAGTTTTCCCGCCAGTTGACCCGCGCATTTGTCGCGAGTGAGTTTATTGCCAAGACATCCGCGCAGCGGCCGCAATATTTAATTGAGTTGGTGCAATCCGGTGCGCTGTTTGAAGTGCAAACCGATGCGCATATTGAGGCGTTTGCGGCGGCGATTAATACGTGTAATGCCGACGCGGAATTGGATAAATGCCTGCGGCAGCAGCGGCAGATGGCGATGATCCGGATTATCTGGCGCGACCTGAACCGGGTGGCGGGTATGCGCGAGGTGACAGCGGAGTTGTCGCGTTTTGCGGATAAATCCATTTTACTCGCGGCGGAATTTCACTATCGCGCGCTGGAAAAAATGTACGGCGCGCCGATTGGGCGCGAGTCGGGTTTGGCGCAGCCGTTTATGGTATTGGGGATGGGGAAATTGGGCGCGGGGGAATTGAATGTCTCCTCGGATATCGACCTGATTTTTACCTTCCCTGAAGGCGGCGAAACCAATCACACGAGCCGCGTGATTAGCAATCAGGAATTTTTTATCAAGCTCGGCCAAAAACTGATTAAAAGTTTGGATACCGTTACTGCGGACGGTTTTGTGTTCCGTGTGGATATGCGTTTGCGCCCACACGGCCAGAGCGGCGCTTTGGCGATGAGTTTTGTGGGTATGGAAGATTATTACCAAACTCAGGGGCGCGAGTGGGAGCGTTACGCGATGATCAAGGCGCGCACGGTGGCGATGGCCGGTGGAGAAGGGCAAATTGCTGCGCGCAAATTGTTGGGCAAAATGTTGCAGCCGTTTACCTATCGCCAATATATCGATTTCAGTGCGATTGAATCCCTGCGTGAGATGAAAGGATTAATTGCGCGGCAAGTGCAGCGCAAAGGCATGAATCTCGATGTAAAACTGGGCGAGGGCGGTATCCGCGAAGTGGAATTTGTGGTGCAGGTTTTTCAATTAATTCGCGGCGGGCGCGATGCGCGTTTGCGTAAACGCAAAGTGCCGGTGCTGCTGCCATTTTTAGAGCAGGAAAATTATTTGCCACCGGGTGCGGGCTCGGCATTGCTTGAAGCCTATATTTTTCTGCGCAATACCGAGCATGCAATTCAGGGTTATCAGGATAAACAAACTCAATCGCTCCCCATTGATCCCATCGGACAATTGCGGTTGGCCTGGGCGATGGGTTTTGAAAATTGGGATAGTTTTTTTGAAACGCTGAGCCGTTATCGCCACTGTGTGAACGCCGAATTTAAAGCAGTGATTGCCGCGCCTGATGAAGAAGATTCTGTCGATCAAAAAGCCGTTAGTTTTTGGTTGGGTTTGTGGGAGGGAAGTTTGCAGGGTGAGGATGCCGTTCACGCTCTGGAGGCGCACGACATTGAGGGTGCGGCGGCGTTAATTAAAAACCTTACCGATCTGCGTGAGAGTCGCACAGTGCTCTCGATGCAGGCGGCCAGCCGCACGCGTCTTGAAGCGTTTGTCCCGCGTTTGTTGCTGATGTTGGTGCAAGAGGCGCAGCGCGGAAAATTGCCGCTGACGATTGCCGAGGCCTTTGCGCGAGTCGTCCCGTTGATTGAAGCGATTGCGCGCCGCAGTGCCTATTTGGTGTTGCTGGTGGAGAATCCTACCGCTATTCAGCAACTGATTACGCTGTGTTCGGCCAGCCCCTGGATCGCAGACCAGCTTGCGCAATATCCCGCGCTGCTCGATGAATTGCTCACCCCGGAAAGTTTGTATGCGCCGCCGGATAAAGAGTTGCTGCGCGATGAATTGCGCCGCGATGTGTTGCGCTTAAATTGGGATGATCTCGAAGGTCACATGGAAGCGCTGCGTTATTTCCGCTCGGCGCATGCGCTGCGGGTATCGGCGAGCGAGGTGACAGGTGCATTGCCGCTGATGAAGGTGAGCGATTATCTGACCTGGATCGCCGAGGTAGTGCTGGAGCATGTGCTGAATTTGGGGTGGGAGCATATGGTCGAGCGCCACGGTCGCCCGCGCCGCAGTGATGGTTCGGTCGATACCGCGCCGGATTTTGTGATCGTCGGCTACGGCAAGTTGGGCGGGATCGAGTTGGGGCACGGCTCGGATCTGGATCTGGTCTTTATCCACAATGCCGATGCCAATCTCAGTACCGACGGCGAGCGCTCCATCGACAATATTACCTTTTACACCCGCCTCGGCCAGCGCATTATCCATGTGCTTAATACCTACACGCCCTCGGGCAAACTTTACGAAGTGGATATGCGTTTGCGCCCTTCTGGCAACTCGGGGCTGCTGGTCTCGTCGCTCACGGCGTTTGAGAAATATCAGGCCAATGAAGCCTGGACCTGGGAGCATCAGGCNNGGGTGATGCAAAACTCGGCGAGGCCTTTGAGCAGGTGCGCCAGCGCATCCTCACGCGGGAGCGGGATCTGGGTAAATTGCGTACGGATGTGAGCGAGATGCGCCGCAAAATGCGCGACCAGTTAGGGAGCGAGACAAAATCCAAACCAAACCTTCTAAACGCGCCGAAAACGCCCGCGTTATTTAATTTGAAACAGGATTCCGGTGGTATCGTGGATATTGAATTTATGGTTCAATACGCGGCTTTGGCTTGGGCATCTAAAGAGCCCGAGATCATCCGGTACACGGACAACATTCGCATACTCGGATCACTGGAAGAGGCAGGTTTACTCGATGCTCAATCCGTGGCCCACCTGATCGCGGCTTACAAAGCATACCGATCCACCGGGCACCGCCTCGCGCTACAGCGTCAGGAGGCGGTACTAGAAGGCGACAATCACTTTCTGACCGAACGCGCGCAAGTCACCGCTTTGTGGCAGCAGCTGATCGATCACACCTGATT
>DQHS01000155.1 GCA_003524365.1 Cellvibrio sp.
ATCCAACAGGTTTTGAATATAGCGGTCCAGACGGCGACTCTCTTGCAAAATAGTATCGATTAATTCACTGCGATCATCGGCGCTAAGTTGTTGATCCAATACGCGCAAACTGTCGGCGGCGCCAATCATGGCTGAAAGCGGTGAGCGCAAATCATGCGAGACGGATGAGAGCAGTGCTGAACGCAGCTGTTCGATTTCTGCTTTTACTCGCGCAGACTCAAGATCTTTGGTGAGGTAGATACGTTGCCATGCGTTAGCCGCCTGTTGGGTCATGGCGTTGATAATATCCAGATCATAAGCGGTGAGGTTGGATTTTTCATTGTGCAAACGCACCAATATTACGGCGACAGTTTTATTATTTTTCGCGATAGGAAAACAACTCCAACTGGATTTACTTAGCGTATCGCTAAAACGCCCGGACGACGCTGCTTGTTTGCGCGTCCATTCAATCGCCGCCATATCCAGTTCGCTGAATGTATCTGTGCGAGTGGGAAAAACATCGTAAGAATTATCTTTATTAAACTGTACAATGCAGGTTTCTGCCAGCAGTGAGCTGTTAAGTTCTTTGGTTAGTGCTTGCCATAGTGCGCTCTGGTCGTCGGCAACAGCAAATTGTTCAGCGAGCCTTTGCAGGGATTCAGAGTAGCGGTTGGATTCGGCGAGTAATAAAAATTGGCGGCGAATACGTGAGGCGGCAGGGCCACACACCAAACCAATCACGACTAAAAATACTAACCGCGTGATATCGTCTTGATTGTGCACCGTAAGTGTGTGCAAGGGTTCAGTGAGAAAAAAATTAAAACTGAAGAAAGAAAAAATCGCCGATGCAACTGCCGGTGCGGCGCCAAACCGCAGACCGCTGATAATCACGGCGACCACATAAATTAACACTAGATTATCCGGTGGTAACCAGTTTTTTGATAATACTGCTATCAGGGTCGCGATTGCGACACCAAAAATACTGAGCAAATAGCCGCGTGCACCCGGCAAGAATTTTTCTGCGGGTTGAATAAAATGATTCACGCGGCTGTGTTGATCGGGGTCGCGATAAACACTGACTTCCAAGCCCAAACCACTATTAATCAAGCGCTGATAGAGTGGTTTTCGCCAGCGCCATTTGCGTGTGCCTGAACCTACCAGAACGGTGTTAACGCGCTCTTCACGAATAAACGGAATAATGGTTTGCCAGGTGCTGGGGCCGCGCAATACCTCTGTGTGTGCGCCGAGTTCCTCCGCCAGTGTCATGGCCGATTGCAGGCGCGCTTTGTCTTGCTGCAGTTGTAC
The DNA here is from genome assembly GCA_003524365.1 of Cellvibrio sp. Taxonomy (GTDB): domain Bacteria; phylum Pseudomonadota; class Gammaproteobacteria; order Pseudomonadales; family Cellvibrionaceae; genus Cellvibrio. The sequence goes on from DQHS01000155.1 coordinate 1,285, forward strand.
CTGGCCAGTGTCAACCCATACCACCAACCAATTCATGCCGCGTTTTTCCGCAAGGCGACGCCCGATGCGAATTAAATATTCGTGCGCGCTGCGGTTGGAAATTAATACCAGTAATTTATCGTTGATAACTAAATGCTGTTGTTCGCCACGTGAATCTAGCCTGGTTTTGAGCGAGTCATCCACATGTTCGATGACAATTTTCATCGCCAATTCGCGCAGTGCGGTTAAATTGGCGGGCGAGAAAAAACCTTCCAGCGCGGAGCGTGCGTATTCTTCTACATAGACCTTTCCCTGCTGCAACCGCTCGATCAAGTTTTGCGGTGGTAAATCGATAAAGACAATTTCGTGGGCTTGATCAATAAACGAATCGGGTACCGTTTCTTGCACACGTACGCCGGTAATTTGCAGCACCACATCATTCAGGCTTTCGATGTGCTGCACATTGAGGGTGGTGTAAACATTGATGCCCGCTTTGAGTAATTCCGCAATATCCTGATAGCGTCTTTTATGGCGGCTGCCGGGGACATTGGTATGAGCGAGTTCATCCACCAGAATAATTTTGGGGCGCAGTGCAAGTGCGGCATCCACATCAAATTCCGTGAATTGTTGATTTTGGTAGTGAATGGTTTTGCGCGGCAATATGGCACAGCCTTGCAATAAGGCTTCGGTTTCGGCGCGCCCGTGCGTTTCTACCAAGCCGACACACACTGCCGTTCCCTGTTGCTGCAATTCCTTCGCTGCATTGAGCATGGCGCAGGTTTTACCTACGCCGGGCGCCGCCCCTAAAAATATTTTCAACTGCCCGCCACCTTGCTGCTGCACTGTTTTTAGCAGCGCATCGGCTTGTTGGTGACGCTGTGTTTGTTCATCGTTCATAGCAAGTGTTATCTAGTGATTAGCGTGGGACAAGTTGATCGAGCCGGCGGTTTAATAAAAGCACATTAACACGCACTTGTCCGAAAATTCCCCATTGTTTTTGTTCGGTATTCTGTGCGATTAATTCGGCAATCTGCATTTCTCTAATCGCGCGCGCCTTGGCAACCCGTGCAATTTGTAGCTGTGCAGCGGCGGGGGATATGTGCGGATCAACCCCTGAGCCGGACGCGCTGATTAAGTCCACCGGTATTTGCGTTGCAGTAATCTGCTCGCGCGTTTGGATCGCTGCGCTATCGGCAAGTGCCCGCTCGCGCAACGCCGGATTGCTGGGCGCGAGGTTGCTGCCTGCCGTGGCCATAGGGTCGTTGTTGGCGGCGCTGGGGCGCCCGTGAAAATACGCATCGCCACTAAAATTTTGCGCAATTAATACCGAGCCGCGTGTTTCGTCTTCGTATTCGAGCAAACTGCCATGGGCTTGATAGGGAAACAATAGTTCGCCAAGTTTGGTGATGCTGGCGGAATACAGGATTCCGCACAGCACTAACATCACCAAACAAAAGCGCAAGCCGATAAAAAATTGTTGGGAAAAGCTAAGTGAAAAATTCATAAAAAGTTCTCTTAAGTATTGCTTCGTTAATTACCTATTTTCTTAAAAGCATCCTCGTCATGCCCGCTGGACTCCTGCGTTCGCAGGAG
>DQHS01000093.1 GCA_003524365.1 Cellvibrio sp.
GTGTAGAGCGAGTCACCAATACCACCCGCGCCCACGAACCCGACCGTCGCTGTTGCCCTCACATTGACCTCAAACCGGTAAAGCGTAAACGCCAGTACGCGCGGACTAACTTGAGGTAGCACTGCGTACAACCAAGTGGATAAACCACTGGCACCGCTCGCTTGCATCGCCTTGGCTGGGCCGGGTTCTACCTCCTCATAAACATCGGAGTAGAGGCGACCCAATACGCCAATATTGTGNNTGACATCCATAGAGAAAGTCCTCGCTTACCGTAGGTTTGACTCAAGTAGCTGCCAGTTACTAACGATCTAGTGGATAGCGGAGCAAGGAAGAATGCGAAGACGGCGGCGAGCAGCGTAGCAATCCATGCCATCAATAAGGTTTGCCATACCAGCGTGGCGGTTTTACCGAGAAATTCGGCACTGAGATCGAACTCGGTAGTGCCCGGCAAATTGCTCCAATTTCCTGCTAGCAAATCCATCCAGGGAATATCGAGATATGCAAAACTCGCTATCCCGCCAACAGCGGCAAACAACAATGACCATTTAACCGGGTGACGCCGTAGATAAGCGCTTACCCATTCGAGTGCGATCACAAACATGAGCACCGCGATGAGTGTGGTAGCCAATTTATCGAATTCGAGATAGCGAATACTCAAGGCAATTTCACTACCCAAACCACCCGCGCCGACCACACCCAGAATTGTGCCCGTGCGGATGTTGCACTCCATCCGGAAGAGCGCATAAGCGACCCATTGGCGCTTTACCTGCGGCAAAATGCCATGCATTAAAATGCCCCAGCGCCCCACGCCAGCAGCTCGCAGGCCACCGATGATTTGTCGATCTACTGCCTCAGCGAGTTCAGCGTAGAGCTTTCCGATAGAACCACCCACGGTTAAGCCAATAGCCAGTACCGCCGCGCCCGGCCCGAGACCGAGGATCTGCACAAATAGGTACGCCCACACAATCTCGGGAATTGACCGGAAAAAGCCCAGCGTAAAACGGGACACTGTTCTGGCAGTGGCAACCACAAAAGATTGACGACGCCCCTGGCGCCCTGGAGGATCGGGTAATTCAGGTATTCGGATGGCAAACATCGCCAAACCAATCCCGATAACAACGGCAAACACTGTCCCAAGAATCCCGACAAACAAGCTCTCGAAAGACAGCAGGAAAATACGCTGGAGAAAATCCGGCGAGAGATTTGGGCTAAGCAAGCCGCTTAGCAATTCACCGGCGTTGCGTATCCCATCGCGATCAAAAAGTGCACCCGGATTAACACGGGTTCCTTCCATCGCCAGAACAAAGGTGAGCCCAACGACGAACCAAACCAGGTAACGCTTAAGCTCCTGCTTACGGTTAAATTCGCTCATTGTTTCCCTCATGCAGTTCTTCACTCCCTTGATAAAGCAAGTTGAGTGCATCCTGGGTAACTTCTGAGGGTTTGGCGTCCAGTACTAATGTGCCTTCACGCAATCCGATGATGCGGTCGCAACGGTGCATAATTGCATCGAGCCAATGGGTGCAAAAAACCAAAGTGACGCCACGTTCTTTGGCTTGATTGAGGATAATTTCGGTTACCGCGCGGGCGGTGGCTGGATCAAGTGACGCTGTTGGCTCATCGGCCAGCAATGTGGTGGGCGCAGAAATAAGTGCCCGCGCAATGGCAACGCGCTGCATTTGACCACCACTAAGGTCGCTTGCCGGGCGCCATTGGTGCTCACCAATGGAAAGGGATTCCAACAGGGAATGCACTGGTTTCTTTTCTACCGGCCAAAGCGCTGAGGCCATAACCTTGTGCCATGGCCACAAGGGCAATATTCCCGCGACCACATTCTGGTGAACCGACAATTGCGGCACCAGTAAATGGGTTTGTTCAATAATGCGTGAATGGGCGCGGTGATAACGCAGCTCGTTGGCTGACATTTTGGCCAGGTCTTTTCCGGCAACCAGTACCCGCCCTTGGGTGGGTTTAAGTACACCTGCCAACAGGCGGATAAGCGTGGATTTTCCGCCACCGCTTGGCCCAATAAGGGCAACCGTTTCGCCAGGTTTAATGGTCAAATTGAGATTGTTGATGGCTGCCCGTTTACCCCAATACCGCGATACCGCTTTGAGTTCGAGGATGGGAGCTTGGCCACTCACAGGTTGTGAGCTTGGCAAAATATGTGGATTCATAACTTGACTCCTTTCCCCCGAGTGTCAGGTTTCACGGGGTTTACTGGCTGCTCATAAACGTCTACAACACTCTCTACAGCGGCATCCTGGACGCTGGGTAGTGTTGAAGTAATGCATCTGAGTCAGTGGTTTTGCCAAGCAATCAATTATTTAATTGATTGCTTGACTATTTATTATTAAAAAACGCCAGTAGGCGTATCACATTCTCAGTACTACTTAGAAAACCAGGACTTTGTCAGCCCAAAGTGTCCAATCAGTGAGTTCTTCCAGCGTACCGCGATGGGTACCTTCTGCTAACTCTTCTTCGGTCATACCGCGTGCATCCATACAGGTGCCGCAAACACCAATCTTGCCTTCACGACGAATAACCGGCCCAAACATCAGTTCAAGGTTGTAATAACCTTGCGGAACTTTCTGGCCGCGCTTGGCGCAGACAGCGGCGTCTCCCATCAAAAATATGCGCACATCGTCAGACGCGCGCTTGGCGATAGCGCCTGCAAGGCGTACACCGTTGTAGCTACGTTCGGTCCCGTATGGTCCATCATTCAATATGAATAAAATATTGCTCACGTCTGTTTCCTCTTGATTTCCTGTGGTGTTGGTAGGCACTGGATCAAGAGGGACGTTCGTAACTTCCTACTAGTCTTCCGTCAAACAGCACCCGTTTGTATTGCAAATCCTCTCGCTACCCAATCCGCCACGCCTTCTTCCCAACGTGTTGCCTGGTAGCCTTTTTCGTTTAACCGATTCACGGCCTCAATCGACATGACGCACAATGGCCCACGACAGTAGGCGACAATTTCGCGATCCGGCGGTAGATCAGCCATTTTCTGTTCCAGCTCAGACAGGGGAACAGAGATTGCGCCCGGAATATGGCCTGCCAAAAACTCATCCGTTGGACGCACATCCAATACAGTGACTTCTCCACGCCTGACCCGCTCAAGCAATGTTTCATTGTCGGTTCGCTCAAGCGCGCCGCGTTCGCGTAAGAATGCTTCGGTCACTTGGCGCACTTCCAACAATCGCGCTTCACCTACGCGACGAAGTACCCCACATAATCCAAGTACTTCCTGATCAGCGAGCCGGTAAATGATGTTAACGCCATTGCGTTCGGACTCAATCACCCGCGCAGATCGAAGAATCTGCAAGTGCTGCGACGTATTCGCCACACTCTGGTTTACTTCATTGGCAATCGATTCAACAGTGCGTGGCCCTTGGCTCAATACATCAAGCAGCTCTAATCGAATGGGACTCGCCAAGGCTTTTCCGATACGTGCCAATTGTTCGTAGAGTGAATCTTTGAACTGTCTATTTGAGGAGGTCATGGATTTTCCATTTTTCAATTGATTGCTTGAATTATAGATTCCAAACGCCATTCATCAAACAGCTATGTGCTCCCCAGACTCTAATTCACTGAATAAAACGGTATTGCCTGCAAAAAACTCTCATTGGTGACCGCTGCTGATCAACCCCTGAATCCTCATTGCCTTGACAATCTATTTGAAGCAGATATTCTAGTCAAGCATTCAATTAAATAATTGAATATAAGATAATGACGCTTCAGGTGTCAGGTATTGATATAAGCACCCGTAGCTAAAAGGATTCCTTAACCCTATGCGCAAACACACATTAGTGGCATTCGCGACCCATCATCCCCGCTGGGTTGCAGCCATAACACTCATCATTACCGCGTTATTCTGCACCCAGTTCCCGCGCATCACTCTGGATACCAATCCGAAAAATATGCTGCCACCTGACTCGGCGGTACGTGTATGGAATGATGAGATCGAACAAACCTTCCGGCTATATGAAGACACCATTGTTGTGGCTGTGCACAACGATGAAGGTGTCCTCAATCTCAAGACGTTGGGCAAAATACATCAGGTTACTGAACAGATATTGGCGATAGAAGGTGTCGCAGCCCGCGACCTGGTCAGCTTCAACACGATTGACCATATCAGCGCCGACAGTGAGGGACTTGATGTCGCTCCGCTGATGTCAGAAGCACCAACGACTACTGCCGCACTTGAGACCCTTCGGGCCAAACTAATTGGAAACCCGCTCTTCACCGACCGGATTATCTCCGTTGACGAAACCATGGCCGCTCTCTATGTGCCCTTGGAAGACGGTGCTAACGGCAAACAGGTAGCCGATAACATTCGCACGATTATCGCTGCGCAAGAGGGCGGCGATGATTTCTATGTTGCCGGTGACCCGGTAGTCAGGGATACCTTTGGTGCGGATATGTTCACCATGATGGGGCTGTTTGCCCCCATTGCTGGGATGATCATGTTTATCGCCATCCTCTGGATGTTCCGCAGTTTGCCACTGGCCATGTCCATGATGGCCGTCGCCATGGTCAGTATTTTATGCAGCATGGGATTATTAATTGGATTGGGTTTTCCGGTGCATATTATGAGTTCCATGGCACCTGTCTTCTTGATGGCGATTGCCACTGACAGTATTCATATTTTCAATGAGTTTTATCATCGCTATCGCAGTGGCGGCAACAAACAACAGGCCATTCATGAAACCCTGGATGCTGTAAGTCGCCCGGTACGCTATACGGCCTTCGCAACAGCCGCCGGATTTGCAGTGCTGCTGTTTATGGAAATCATTCCCGTACAAGTCTTCGGTGGCGTGATTGTTTTCGGTACCTTGTTGCTGCGCCTGTTGAGCTTTACCTTAATCCCCGCGTTATTGATGATGATGGATGAGAAAAAAATTCTCGCCGCCGTCGCTCGTGAAAACAGCAAAGAACAAGCTTCCACACATTGGCTAATAAGACTTGCCGGTATCGGCGTCAACCACCCGAAAAAGATAATCGCAATTGGCGCTGTGTTGATGGGAGTTTCCGTTATCGGTATTACCCAAATAACCATCAATAATAATTTGGTTGAATGGTTTACCAAAAGCAGTGAAGTGCGAATTGCAGATGAAAAAATCAACCAATCTCTCGGTGGTACAGCATCAGGCTATATTGTTGCCATTGCACCACAAGCCGAAGGGATAAAAACACCAGAAGCTATGCAATATCTTGATGGTTTGCAGCGCCATTTAGAGTCTCTACCGGAGGTAGGTAAAACCTTTTCGATTGTCGATTATGTCAAACGCATCAATCGTGTATTGCACGAAGACGACGCCGATTTTTATGTGATTCCAACCGATGCCGATACGATTGCCCAATATCTGTTTTTGTTCGGTATGTCTGCTAAACAGTCCGACCTCGATAACGTGGTTGACTACCCATTCCAGCAAGCCAACATTTGGTTGCAATTGAAGACTTGGGATGCGGAGGCGATGCGAACTGTTATTCGCGCTGTTGAGGACTACCAACAGCAAAACCCCATCGATCTGGAATTCAAGCCAGCAGGCACAGCGTATTTCAACGTAGTGTGGAATGACGAAGTTCTCTGGGACATGCTCAAAGGATTTATTCTGGCACTGCTCGTTGTTTTTATATTACTCGCCTTTAATTTCCGCTCCATCCGGTGGGCACTGATTGGGTACATCCCACTATTGTTTACCATCATGATGATTTATGCCGTGATCGGATTTACTGGCAAAGATTTTGATATGCCCATCTCCGTACTCTCATGCCTATCCCTCGGCATGGCTGTCGATTTTTCCATTCATTTCATTAGCCGTCTGCGCCAGCGGATGGACGAAACAACGACAACCGGCGAAACCCTTGCTGATAATTTGCTCTGGACAGCTGCGCGCCCCGGCAAAGGCATCATGCGTAATGCCATTTTATTCGCTGCTGCATTTTCGGTAATGATGTTTGCACCACTGACCCCTTACATTACGGTAGGCGCATTCATCCTGAGCATGATGTTAGTGAGCGCACTGACCACATTAATTTATCTCCCGGCGTTAATCCTACTATTTCAACGTTGGTTATTCGTCACAAAAGCGCTGCCTGATACCCGCTCTTCAGCATCCGCAATCACTTCTATTGGAGAAGGCGCATGATTTCCTTGATTAAAAAACTCATCAATCCCGGACTTTGTTTGGCGGGTCTGGCCGCCGTGCCCTCAATGAGTTTAGCAATGGACGCAACAGAGATTGTGCAGCGTTCATTGGATGCAACTTACTATGCCGGTGCCGATATGCGTACCAAAGTTACCATGCAGTTAGTGAATCCAAAAGGTGACATACGCGAACGCGAGATGACTATGCTCCGTTTAAATGGAGTTGACGGTGAGCAACGTTACTACACCTATTTCCATCGCCCCACTGATGTGAAAGGGACTGCATTTTTAGTGCAGAAATTTACCGGCAAAGAAGATGATCGCTGGATCTTTGTGCCCGCGATTAAATTAGTGAAACGTATTGCGTCTGATGATAAACGCTCTTCGTTTGTTGGATCGGATTTTACCTACGAAGATGTTTCTGGCAGAGAGGTTGCCGATGAAACGCATGTGCTGATCGGTGAAGAAACATTTGAAGGCAGGCCGGTCTATCGCATTGAAAGCAAGCCAGTAAAACCAATTGATTATAGTCGCCGTGTTTCATTGATCGACAAAGAGCGCTGGTTGCCCTTGAGTGAAGAATATTTCGATTTACGCAACCGTCCATCCCGTGTATTCAGTGCCGTTAAAGTGGAAGGCATCTCCGATATATGGACGATCACCGCCAGAACAATGAAAAACCTGCAAACCGGATATCGCACAGATGTCACTTATCAAGACATCAATTATAACTCCGGGCTTGAGGTTGATATCTTTACGGAACGCTATCTGCGCAACCCACCGCAGCAATGGGTTAAATGACGCGCATGGATTTTGTTTACAGTAAATCGTTACCGATGTTGGCAATGAGTCTCTTGCTACTTATTAACCCGGAAGCCTACGCCGAGGTGAATGGGATTCTACAGTCACACACCGCCGCCAGAGTTTACACCGAATCGTGCGATAGTAGTGATTGTGAGATTCCATTTTCAGAACTGCGCGCACAACTGAAAGCAGACTATGCAACCAATGACAATGCGCATTCGTTTACTGCAAATCTGGAATTGGTTCAGGATTTTGTTTTCGACGAAACCAGTGCACGGGCGCGTGAACTCTATTGGGATTGGACAAAAGACGCCATCCAGTTAAGAGCCGGGCGTCAAATGATCACTTGGGGCACAGGTGATATGCTGTTTATTAACGATGTGTTCGCCAAAGATTGGAATGCCTTTTTTGGTGGAATGCCAATGGACTTCCTCAAGCGTCCGACCGATGCTATCAAGTTTGATTTCTATCCTGGCGATACAACGATTGAAACCGTTATAGCGCGCTTCGATGAAGATCATTTGCCGGAGATGCGACGCTTTGAAATGCAATTCCCGTTATTAGCGCCTCCGATTACAAGTGAATCGAATGATGATGATTTGGAATACGCTGGAAAACTATCGCGCTCCTTTTCAGGATGGGATGTCAGCGGTTATGCATCGAGAGGTTATTGGCGCAGAGCATCGTATCAACCGGCCATTGCAGCGCCCGGAACCAACGTTTTCTACCCACGACTGAACACCTATGGTGCAAGTCTTACAGGGCAAATTAAAAACGGGGTCTTTAATCTTGAAGCGGGTTACTACGATTCACGTGATGATATATCTGGTTCAAATCCCTTCATTCAAAATAGCCAGACCCGCCTGTTGAGCGGATACAATCGGCAGCTTTGGAAAGACTCCACACTGGGTGTGCAATTTTATATTGAGCACATGGAAAACTATTCGGAATACCGAGCCGCCGCGTCATCGGCTATGGCAGTATCATCGGAATGGAACCGAGTTGCTACGCTACGATTTACACAATTCCTCATGCATCAAACTTTAACGGTTAATGTATTTAGCTATTGGGGCTTGAGCGAATCCGACAGATTTTTACAATCCACACTCAGGTATGCGTTTAACGATAATCTCTGGGGTGAAATCGGAACAAATATTTTTTCAGGAAATTCGCAAGGCATGTTCGGTGCGTTTGATCGTAACGACAACCTCTATTTAACACTGCGCCTTGCCTACTGATTACCAATAGGGTTTTATGTTATGACCACACCAATTTATCTCGACTACAACGCAACAACACCTATTGCGCCCGAAGTGATTAACGTGATCACTCAGTGCCTGGCTGAATTTGGAAACCCATCATCCAGTCACGCCTACGGTCGCCGCGCCAATGAATTGGTTCAGTTGGCACGTGCGCAGGTCGCGCAACTAATTACCGCCAATCCAGCAGAAATTATTTTTACTGGCTGTGCAACCGAGTCGAATAATCTCGCAATCCTCGGGATGGCACGCGCCAGCGTAAATAAAAAACATATCATCACCAGCGCAATTGAACATCCAGCTGTTATGCAACCCTGTTTGCAATTACAACGTGAAGGTTGGGATCTTACGGTATTGCCAGTTGATGCCAATGGATTGATCAATCTTGATGTGCTGGCAAATCACATCCGTCCGGATACTGCGTTGATTAGTATCATGCATTCCAATAATGAAATTGGAACCATCCAGCCCATTTCCGATATCGCGAGGATCGCGCGGGCGCGGGACGTACTGCTGCATGTAGATGCTGCTCAATCCATTGGCAAAGTGAAAGTCGATGTGAACGAATTGGGAGTTGATGCATTAACCATTGCAGGCCATAAATTTTATGCCCCAAAAGGTGTGGGTGCATTGTATGTGCGTGAAGGCACACCTATTAACCCGATCATGTATGGCGCAGGTCACGAGCGCAGCCTGCGACCTGGAACAGAAAATGTTATTGCAGTTGCAGCACTGGGCGAAGCCGCCCGTTTAGCTGCCGCACGGCTACCGGAGGCTGAACCTTATTTAAAACAATTACGCGACGAATTACTCAGCCGCTTACAAGCAGGTATTCCCGGAATCATTTTGAATGGCCATCCAGAGCATAGACTTCCTAACACATTAAATATTTCGTTCCCTGGTGTTAGTGGTAGGGCACTTCTGGAAAGCGCAGCAGGTCAGATCGCTGCATCAGTAGGCTCAGCTTGCCACTCACATGGCGATGCGGTCAGCGGTGTGTTGGCGGCAATAGGTGCATCTGCTGACCGCGCGCGCGGTTCAGTAAGATTGTCGGTGGGGATATCAACAACTGACGACGAAATTAAACAAGCCAGCCAAATTTTAACGAACAGCTGGAGGGAGATTAATACTCAGTAGTACAAAATATTTTGAGGTGTTACCTTGTTCGAATCACTAAAATATTACATAAAAAGTGCGCTAGGATACTAGGCATTTTGGATTGACGAGAACTCCATCATCATATGACATTAAGTTAAGCCGGACATTAAACTCAATATCCGGCTTAAGGCTTAACTGTTACACCCTATTTGCCGCCACAACTACCGCAGCACACAGTTTCTTTTTTTTCAGGCGTCTTAGCTGGATCGATTGTTAACACACCACCTGTTGATAAGGAAAATAAACCCACCACAACCTGCCAGCTCACTGCTAAAGCACCGACGATAAAAACCACGTCACCAAATGTACGAACCCAGCGCAAGGTCACGAGCAAATCTGATTGCATAAACGATTCGCTACGCGCGTACCACAACCCCTCGGATGCACTTGCAACAAACTGGATAATCCCGACTGGTAATAAGCTGGTGAACAGCATTAGCGTCAAACCTATGTTCATCCACCAAAACGCCACTTTCATTAACTTATCGCTAAACACTAATTGCGGGCGAATATAGCGAAGGATTAACAACGAGAAACCCAGCGCCAGGAATCCATACACGCCAAACAAAGCCGCATGGGCATGTGTCGGTGTAGTATTTAAACCTTGCACATAGTAAAGCGCGATGGGTGGGTTAATCATGAATCCAAGCACACCCGCACCAAGCATGTTCCAAAATGCAACCGCAACAAAGAAGGTCAAAGGCCATTTTATTTGTTGCATCCAGGGCGCGCGATTTTTCAAGCGCCAGTTTTCCCAAGCTTCATAACCTAGCACTACAAGCGGTACAACTTCGAGCGCACTAAAGGTCGCACCCACAGCCATTACCGGTGTGGTGGTGCCAGCGAAGTATAAGTGATGAAAAGTACCTGGCACGCCGCCCAACATAAATAACGATGCCGATGCCAGTGTGGCAGCTGTTGCCATGGGCCGCGATACCAACCCCATACTGCAGAAGATAAACGCGAGTGCAGCGGTTGCAAACACTTCAAAAAAACCTTCAACCCAAAGATGCACAACCCACCA
>DQHS01000319.1 GCA_003524365.1 Cellvibrio sp.
ATCTCTATCTGCTGCAGGGTGAGGCACGCGCTAATACCCGCAATTTGTTTGTCGCTGACAATAGCGATAGCTGGTTCGAGCTGGGGCTGCATGAAGATAAAAAGCTCGGTGATCTGGATGTGATCATCATGCGCAAAGATCCCCCGTTTGATAACGAATACATCTACAGCACTTATATTCTCGAGGCTGCGCAAATTCAAGGTGCTCTGGTAGTTAACGACCCGCGCAGCCTGCGCGACTGCAATGAAAAGATCTTCGCTACGCAATTCCCCCAGTGTTGCCCACCGGTGTTAGTTAGCCGGGATATGCTGCGCCTGCGCGAGTTTCACCGCAGCCATGGCGATGTNNAAGCCGCTCGATGGCATGGGCGGCAGCCGTATTTTCCGCTGCCGTCATGATGACCCCAATGTCGGCGTGATTCTGGAAACCCTGACTGAATTTGGTACCCAGACTATTATGGCGCAGCGCTATATTCCCGCGATCAGTGAAGGTGACAAGCGTATTCTGGTAGTGGACGGCGAGCCTGTCCCTTATTGTCTCGCGCGTATTCCCGCCAAAGGNNTGCTGTTTGTCGGCCTGGATGTGATTGGCAACTACCTAACCGAGATCAACGTCACCAGCCCCACCTGCGCGCGTGAAATCGACAAGGCCTTCGACACCGGAATTGGTTCACGGCTAATTGATGCTATTGAGCGTAAATTAGCGGCGCAATAATCAACTGACTGCGTCGCCCAGTAATTTCGTTGAACAATCCGCTGAACTACCAGTTTGAACTACAGAGTAGATGTAATGAATCAGGCCGTTACCTTGGAAGAAGAAAGCCTTGCTGTGTCACCGGTTGATACGGGTGATCGCCTGAGCTTTACCTTTTTTCTGGCCATCGCCTTGCACGCGTTTTTGATATTGGGTTTTAGTTTTAAATTGCCGGACCACAGCAATACCTCGCAAACCATCGAAATTACCTTGGCGACACACAAGGCTGCGCGGGCGCCTGAAAACGCCGATTTTCTCGCGCAACACAATCAAGAGGCAAGTGGTACTCTTGATGAGGCCAAGCAACTCACCACCGAGCGGCAGGCGGAATTTGCGGATACACAAGTTCGCGATGTAAATCCGGTACCGCAACAGCAGGCCGCGTCTACGAAAAAAATCAAAGAGCAGCAACTGCTATCGACCACAGCCAAAAGCACACAAACTACCCAGCTAAAACTGAACCCTGATGAACGCGAAGAGCGCGAAGCGTTAGATGGATTGATCGAGGACCAGCCGCTGGTGTCCACTGAAATTGCCAGCCTGCAAGCCAAGTTAGATAAACAGAGACAGGAATATGCCAAGCGCCCACGTGTGCGTACCCTTACTTCGGTGTCCACCAAAGAATCTTTTGATGCTAAGTACTTACATGAGTGGGGCGCTAAAATCGAGCAGGTGGGCAACCGCAATTATCCCAAAGAAGCGTTAAGTCGTCATATCACCGGTAACCTGCGCTTGTCGGTAGTGATAAATCCCGATGGCACTATTTACGAAATCAAAGTGCTGCAGTCCTCCGGGCAGCGTCTTCTCGATGATGCTGCACGTCAAATTGTGCGTCTCTCATCGCCATTTGCCAGTTTCCCGCCAGAGATACGCAAACAGGCAGACCGCCTACAGATTATCCGCACCTGGAATTTTGAAATTACCGGCAACAACTCTACTATCACCACCTCGGCCAACTGATAGGCACCCAATAAATTTGCCGCCTCTGCTTGTTTTACCTTTGTTAGGCCTCATACTGAATCTATGAATGAAAAAAGCAAAATGAAGACAAGCTACGATGAACTTACCCCGGGCAGTTTGCGCGACCATTTCCTTATCGCCATGCCCGGTCTAAACGATTCATCTTTCGCCCACACCGTGACTTATATTTGTGAGCATAGTGACAAGGGCGCTATGGGGGTGGTGATCAATACCGCCACACCCATGTTGCTCAAAGAAATTTTCTCGCAAATGAACTTGGATGATTTGTCCGATCAAGGTGATTTGATTGTAATGAGCGGTGGGCCAGTGCAACCCGAGCGCGGTTTTGTGCTACATAGCAATGAGGCCAAATGGCAATCGACGCTGGAAATATCACCTGACATTAGCCTCACCGCCTCGCGTGACATCATCACAGCCCTTGCTGAAGGTCGCGGTCCCAAGCAGTGTTTGATCGCACTCGGTTATGCCGGTTGGGGCGAAGGTCAGCTTGAAGCAGAAATCGCTGCAAACAGTTGGCTCACCGTGCCCGCCGATAAAGACATTATTTTCAGTACCCGGTTTGAAGATCGCTGGACGTCAGCGGCGCAAACCTTGGGTATTGATGTGACTTTAATTTCCAGCACCGCTGGCCACGCCTAAATGTTTAGTAACAGCGCGACTTAACTCCTCCGTCATGACTATGATTAAAACCCTGCTCGCCTTTGACTACGGCACCAAAAATATTGGTGTCGCTTCGGGCCAAACCATTACACGTTCCGCCAATTCGCAACCACCTCTGAAAGCAAAAGATGGTATTCCCGATTGGACGCAAATTGAAAAATTATTGAAAGAGTGGCAACCGGATCTAGTATTGGTAGGTTTGCCGCTCAATATGGACGACAGCGAAAGTGAGCTCAGCACGCGTGCGCGCAAATTTGCCAACCGCTTGCACGGTCGCTTTGGTGTAAAAGTGGAAATGGTGGACGAGCGCTTAAGCAGCTTTGAAGCAAAGAGCGAAGTGATGGGTCGTGGAGGTTCACGCGATTATAAAAACAACCCAGTCGATTCAATTGCCGCGCGTTTAATTTTGGAGAGTTGGTTGGAGCGGAATTAATTTTAACGCGCTCATGTTAATCACATGAGCGCATTTCCCACATAAAATTTAAAACATTTTGCCGCGATTATTATGTTCGTCCGTTTGAATCGACAAACTATCTGCAGCGTGTGACAAATAACTCGCATCGGTTTCCGAACCCAGTTTGATCATCAAGCGCAAGTCGTTGGGTGAGTCCGCATGCAGCAGTGCATCTTCGTAAGTAATCTCGCCGTTGTCGTAAAGTGCGTAAAGCGCTTGGTCAAACGTCTGCATACCCAATTCAGTTGAACGCTTCATCAACTCTTTCAGATCCGATACTTCACCTTTGCGAATTAAGTCCTGCGCCAGCGGGGTATTGATCATAATTTCCAAACAAGCGCGGCGACTGTTGCCATCAGGTGTAGGAATTAATTGCTGCGCGACAATCGCCTTTAAGTTGAGCGACAAGTCCATCCACAATTGGCGATGGCGATCGGCGGGGAAGAAGTGAATGATGCGGTCGAGCGCCTGGTTAGCGTTGTTGGCGTGTAGTGTACATAAACAAAGATGGCCGGTTTCCGCAAACGCAATCGCGTGGTCCATGGTTTCGCGCGAGCGCACCTCACCAATCAAAATCACGTCGGGTGCTTGGCGCAGGGTATTTTTCAGCGCGACTTCAAATGATTCTGTATCAATACCCACTTCGCGTTGGGTGATAATGCAGCCCTGATGTTGATGAATAAATTCAATCGGGTCTTCGATAGAAATGATATGGCCTTTGGAGTTTTGATTGCGATGGCCAATCATGGCTGCAAGTGATGTGGATTTACCGGTACCGGTCGCGCCCACAAAAATAATCAGGCCGCGTTTGGTCATGGCCAATTCTTTTACGATTTCCGGCAGGCCCAATTCGTCGGGTGCCGGGATTTTGGTTTCAATGCGGCGCAACACCATACCGGCCAAATTGCGCTGGTAAAACGCGCTGGCACGGAAGCGGCCAATACCGCGTGCGCTCACCGCAAAATTCAATTCTTTCTTTTCAATAAATTCAGCACGCTGTTTTTCATTCATCACGCTCAGCACCAGCTCGCGCGCTTTTTCAGGCGCTAGCGGTGTAGCGGTGACGGGCACCACTTTGCCGTGGACTTTGATCGAGGGTGGCACGCCGGCGGTGATAAATAAATCCGACGCGCCCTTTTCTACCATCAAGGATAATAACCGATCAAAATCCATAACAATGCACCTTAAAAATTATTGAGTTGTTCGTCATTCCTGCGCATGCAGGAGCCGCCAGACCAGCGCAGCTTATCCACGGTGTTAATCGCTATGGATACCCGTGTTCGCGGGTATG
>DQHS01000314.1 GCA_003524365.1 Cellvibrio sp.
GTAATGGTTTCATAAACCTTGTCGCATCACATTAGCGACAAGGTTTATGAAACCATTACTGGTATTCGAGGCATTTTTTCCACCAAGTTGATTTATGTTGAAGCATTTAAGAAACCTCAAAAATATCGATTAATGTTGTCGGACATAGATGGTTTCCGTCCGCGCTTGTTGCTCGAATCGCGCTATCCAGTGCTGTCACCGGTGTGGTCGCCCAATGGACAGCGGGTTGCTTACGTATCATTTGAAGTGGATAACAAACCTGCTATCTACATTCAGGATATAGCGACAGGTAGACGTCAGCAGATGACTAATTTTCGCGGCTTGAACGGCGCACCTGCGTGGTCTCCAGATGGACAGAAGTTAGCAATGGCTTTATCGAAAGACGGCAACCCGGAAATATACGTAATGAATGTATTGACGCGTCAATTAACTCGTGTGACAAATCATTTTGCAATCGATCACGAACCTTCGTGGTCTGCTGATGGCGCATCGCTTTTCTTTACGTCAGATCGTGGAGGAAAACCGCAGATTTATCAGGTAAATTTGGCAAGTATGCAGCAGGAGCGCGTCACCTTCGATGGTGATTATAATGCCCGTGCTCGTGTGTCGCCGGATGGTAAAAGCTTGGTCATGTTGAATAAGCGCCCAGGCACAAGTCACCACATCGCGGCACAAGATATAAAATCTGGCAATTTGCGCATATTGTCCGAGACAAATTTGGATGAATCACCTACTATAGCGCCCAATGGCGCTATGCTGATGTATGCGACTCGTTCTGGTGGTAAGGGAGTGTTGGCGGCCGTGTCTCTTGACGCGCGTGTCAAAATCCTCCAGCCTCCAAAACAAGGTGATGTGCGGGAACCCGCATGGTCGCCATTCTTTAACTAAATCCCCGTAAAATAGATCAAAACTTCATTGGAGTTACACACACATGATCACCAAGGCACTCAAGCAAGGTCTTACTCTGGCTGTTGTTATGTCTTTTCTGGTTGGCTGTTCAAGCAGCGATAATGCTGCTACCGAAGCGCCAACAACTGGTACTGCTCCTGTTACCGATACTTCAAGTTCAGAAGCTACCCTGACAAATGTTGTTTACTTCGACTTTGATCAATACGCTTTGACCGCTGAAAGCCGCGCTGTTTTGTTGGCTCATGCTGACAAGTTGAAAGGTGCATCTGTTGCTGTACGTTTGGAAGGTCATGCTGATGAGCGCGGTTCACGCGAATACAACATGGCTTTGGGCGAAAAACGTGCTAACGCAGTTCGCGATTTCCTTGTGACTCAAGGTGTTAATGGTTCATCTCTGGAAGTTGTTAGCTTCGGTGAAGAGCAACCAGCTGCTACCGGTAGTGATGAGTCTTCTTGGTCTCAAAACCGTCGCGTAGAAGTTAAGTACTAAGAGTCTGAGCCCGTATGCTTAAAAATCTGCTTGCTGTTGTCGTAATTGCTGCAGCTCCAGTCTTACAGGCGCAAGTACGGGTTGTAGAGTCTTCACCCCAGAGCATTCGCTCTGGGGTGGCTCAATCTGGTTTGCCTGCCTCCGCTGAAACTGATGTCTACTCCCAAATTCGTGCCCTCCAAGATGAGGTGACGCTACTACGCGGCCTGCTTGAAGAGCAGACTTATGAGCTTAAACAGCTCAAACAATTGCAGCTCGATAATTACATGGATCTTGACCGGCGTTTGTCCGGTGGTGTGCGTCCTGTAATCGACGATGCTAGTGTTGATGATTTACCTCCCGTCGTTACCACAGCAGCCAGCTCTGTATCGAACCTACCTGATTCCGCCAGTGAGAGCGATGTTTATAAAGCTGCTTATGATCTGCTGAATCAAAAAGATTTTGATGGTGCAGTAGCCGCCTTTAACGAGCATTTGAATCGTTTCCCTCGCGGGGATTTTGCTAGCAACAGCCATTATTGGCTAGGCAAAGTCGCAATGCTCAAAAAGGATTACCCCCAAGCGAAAAGTTGGTTTACTGAATTGATTGCAAATTTCCCCAGTGCTGCAAAAGTGCCTGATGCTCAGTTGGATCTGGGTAAGGTTTATTTTTTGATGGGTGAGAAGGCAAAAGCCAAGTCATTGTTGTCGGAGGTGGCGGCTGGTTCTACGGATGCAGCGCGATTGGCGCAAAAATTCCTCAGCGATAACTTTTAATTGTCATTCCTGATTAATAGGCGAGCTTTTTTAAAAGCTGAGGACCTATCCCTCCGTTAGAATTTTTCTTTTTGCAAAAAAGAAAGGGGCTTTCCATTAAGGAAAGCCCCACAGTGTGTCCCATCTTGGGTGTAGTAATCTAATGATTACCTCAGCTTCCTGCTGAAAACCCAAGTCCACCTGAGTTGATCCATCTCATATTCCATATGCATCGATCCTGTAATATTCCTTTATTGGTGGAATAAGTAACAATTAGCTGCAATTCCTTCGCCCTCGGCTTCCATTGCCATTAACTCCTGTAATAGCTTTATCCCAGTGTCATCCTTGTTGCTTGCTCCATTGGTTGTCCTTAACTCATTACAGCTTTCCATTCCCATATCCTTTTTGGGGCATCTTTTGGCCATTCTTGGTCGCATTACATCATTGTTCCCTCCTTGGTGAGATCATTATCGCTTGCTTGATGTATTTGCAATAGTCGTAAAAAGCTTAATTGTTTGTAGGAAATTGACTACTTACACTAAGGAATATTGTGAGAAGTCTCTATTCGATTACTATTTTATTCAGATTTGGATAATGATAAATGCAGTACACTCTCTGATTTGAATAGTCTGTTATGAGGTTAATGCACATGCGATTACTGCTTGGAATCCTTAGTCAGTGTTTGGTTTTTCTATGCTGTTGTGTTTCGGGGGCCCCGCTATGGGCGAATGAAAACCCGTCGGCGAGGGAGTATAAAGTTACTTATTTGGTAACCTTGGTGCCGGAGAAACAAGGTGCGCAGGTAGAAATTCGCATTGATAAAGGGCAAGTGCTCAATAAAATACGCTTCAGCAATCAGCGAGCCATTTACAGTGACATACATGCAAATGGGAAATTAACAATAATCGATAATGATGTCGTTTGGGAGTTGCCGACCGAAGATGCCGGTCTGACTTACTTTGTTTCACTTACAAACGAGCGGTCACCGGGGAAATTTGATTCACGAATGACAACCGACTGGGCGTTGTTTCGGGGCGATGATCTGATTCCTGCTATCCATACTTATCCTGCCGCGCATGCACGCGATCTACCTAATTCATATTCGATTGCAACATTACAGTTCAAATTACCTGAGGGTTGGAAGAGCATCGAAACTGGTTGGCCAAGAATAAAAGAAAATCTGTTTTCTATTGATAATCCTGAGCGTCGATTTGATCGCCCTACAGGTTGGATGATTGCAGGCAAGATGGGCACACGCCGTGCCACTGTATCCAAAACATCAATTGCTGTCAGTGCTCCCATTGGGCAAAATTTCAAGCGTATGGACTCACTGACATTTTTTAATTTTGTTTGGCCAGAAGTATATTCAGCATTTAAAAAAACGCCGAAAAAATTACTGGTAGTTGGTGCCGGTGATCCTATGTGGCGTGGTGGGTTGTCGGCTTCCAATTCGCTATTCTTGCATTCAGATCGCCCTTTGGTTAGCGAAAATGGCACTAGTCCCCTGCTACACGAATTAACTCATATGGTGACTCGCATTAGCGGTATATCAACATCCAAAACCAATGATGATTGGATTGCTGAAGGGCTTGCTGAATTTTATTCATTTGAGTTGCTGTATCGCGCCGATGGTATGACCAAATCCCGCCGCAATAAAATCATTAAAAGCCTGGCTAAGTGGGGCGCAGAAGTAAAACATTTACGTAAAAGTAAGTCTACTGGCCCAGTAACGGCGCGTGCGGTTGTACTATTGGATGAGTTGGATAAAGAGATCCGTAAGCGCAGCAATAATAAATATAACATTGACGACGTTGTGCAGGATTTAATGGTGCTCCGCAAAGTGTCTTTGGATGATTTGCGCAAAAGCGTAGAAAAATTAATTGGCCGTAAAATAGATACTTTAAGCTCCCCTTTATTAAAATGTACTAGTCGCGACTTGATCT
>DQHS01000167.1:0-940 GCA_003524365.1 Cellvibrio sp.
TTCAACATGATCGGCGGTACTGCGCTGACCAGTACAGCTTTTTTAACCTGTTTGGTTCCGTGGCGGCCGATATAGCGAGCCACTTCCCCGCCGCCGGTTGAGAAACCCACCAGAGTTACATCATCCACCTTAAGCGCGCTAATCACATCGGCCAAATCATCGGCGTAATGATCCATGTCGTTACCATCCCATGGTTGACTGGAGCGGCCGTGACCGCGTCGATCATGTGCAATAACGCGGTAACCTTTTTCTGCCAGAAATTGCATTTGTGATTCCCAACTATCGGAATTCAATGGCCAGCCGTGGCTGAACATAACGATTTGACCATTTTTTGGGCCCCAGTCTTTGTAATAAATTTCTACGCCGTCGCGTGTGGTCACCGTGCTTGCAGTGTGTGCAATTTTTGTTTCTGCTTGTGCTTGNNAAAGAAGTTGCGGTCGTGATAACAAAAGCGCTCAGGATGTGCATAAATTTTTTCATGATCAAGCTCCAGATTTTTTCAGGCCGTAAAGAATGTGTGTGAGTTTGTGAAAGCGTTATGTGTGAATTTACTGTTCGATAACTACCAGCTCGACCTCGATATTGCCGCGTGTTGCATTCGAGTAAGGGCAAACCTGATGCGCTTTTTCAACCAACTCTTGCGCTTGCGCTAACGGCAAACCGGGTAATGAAATTTCTAATTTAACGCGCAACGCAAAACCGGTTGGGATTGGACCGATGCCTACTTCTGCAGCGATTTGTGCACTGGCCGGTATTTGCACCCGCGCTTGGCCTGCAACAAATTTGAGTGCTCCTAAAAAGCAGGCCGAATAACCGGCTGCGAACAACTGCTCGGGGTTAGTGCCAGAGCCACCAGCACCGCCGAGAGCTTTGGGTGTGGAAAGTTGTACTGATAAGGCGCCGTCATTAGACTCTGAACGGCCTTCGCGGCCACCGGTTG
>DQHS01000167.1:975-5774 GCA_003524365.1 Cellvibrio sp.
ATCCTCAATATTTAACGAATCGTATTTTTTATGGTTGATCGTCTGGCAGCACTTCTAGGGCACTTTTCGATAAGCGCCCAAACCTTTCAAACGGGCCCGCTGTGTGGCATTAACACGCTGGACGGCAGTAAACCCTATGGGCAGCTGCATCTTCTGAGGAANNGAGCCGAGCCTGCTGTTTTATCCGCGCCCGACACCCCACAGTTTCGTCACCGATAGCGAACACGGCGCCGACTTCGTGTGCGCAAATATTTTGTTTGAGGGCGGCTCGGCCAACCCGCTGCTCAATGCCTTGCCCGCGTGCATCTGCATTCCGCTCGCGCAAATGCCCCACAGTGTCGCCCTGCTCTCGCTACTCTTCGCAGAAGCAGAGGCAAACTATTGCGGAAGACAGACAGTGCTCGACCGTTTATTTGAAGTGATATTGGTTCAGTTATTGCGAGAGCTGATGGAAAGCGACAGCCCGCAGCTGGGATTGTTAGCAGGCTTGGCGCACACACAATTGCGGCGCGCGATAGTGGCGATGCATGAGAAACCGCAAGAGGATTGGTCGGTTGAACGGTTGGCAAAAATTGCAGGCATGTCGCGCAGTGTTTTTTCAAATCAATTTCGCGATGCAGTGGGCGATACCCCCGCGAATTATTTACAGCGTTGGCGGATTGGTCTGGTGCAGAAATGGTTGAAGAAGGGCCAACCACTGCGATTGATTACAGAAGAAGCCGGATACAGCAGCGAAGCGGCACTTTCACGAGCATTTAAATCACAATGCGGGGTATCGCCTATGCAGTGGCTGAAGGAAGGTCAGATAGGGAAACACTAGTTTTTTCTTGATACAGCAGAACGGATTCTGCTGTATCAGCTCGTTTTATTAATCATTCCACAATGTTAAGTCGCTTAGTAATCTCAACGAAAACGCCTTACGGTAATCCTTCAACGCTGAATAATTTTCCGCCTCCATATAAAGCGCAAAGGCCGCAACAGGTTTTCCGTTTGCATTTTTGATATAACCCACATACCAACCCTCAAACGCGCCATCATTATTATTAGGATCAATCGGACCGGAACCGGTTTTGGCGTAGAGCGTTAGATTATTTTTTGTTTCTTGGAATGCTGCAGATTCAAAAACAGCAAAATGATTGGCCTTAACACCGCAGCGATTTTTTACCAAGCAAGCAATAAATTCCACTTGTTCTACGGGCGAGATTTGTAATTCATTATTCAACCAAAACTCATTGCTGCCCGGAGTAAAAGTCTGATTGCCGTAATTGAATTTGACTAACCATTTTTTATAGTCAGCGGGCTTTATGCGCGGCACCAATGCTTTGTAGTACCAGACAGCTGAATGTTTAAAAGCCGATGCCAAGGTGTGCGATTGTTTCCAGGCTGCTGGCCAAAAATCTTTTGCGGGATATTTTATCTGATCCCATTCGATACGCTCGTCGACCGATTTGACGGCGCCAGTTTCAAGCGCAATTAGAGCATGAGGAATTTTAAAGCTGGAATAAGGGCTATGGCGCTGGTTCAAGCCTGATTCATTCATCGCCCAGCAGTGGTTATTATTTAAATCGACCGCCAAAAAAGTCACTTTGCGAGTGCCAATTTCAGCAATGTAAGGATCGGTATTAATTGGTTTGGTGGTTTTGCAGATATCAGCAAAACTCATCAAGGGCGTTAACAATAACAAGGCAACTGCAATTTTTATTTTCACTATCATTTTCTCCATCGATAATTTTTTGATCCAGAAATAGCCAGCGCATCAACATGCTCGTGCGGCGGGTAAGTATGCATTCCCCACACCTAAAGCGCCAAGTAGATCACCCCTAACCCGGCATTAAATCTTATTTTATTAATTATCGCGCCAAGTGGCGCTTCAATCTCTTGTATACAGGTATCTCGCAGCACTAGTATGCAACCTCTCCGCATCAAATATAAAAATAATTTCACCTAAGATAAAAAGAGACTAATGCATTCAACCCCCTGCATTAGCTCGCTGAATAACAATAGGCAATAAAAACGGTCAATCCCTTCCTGCTCTCGCCGATTGAATAATCGATTAGCGAAGTTATTACTGCTCAAAACAATAAATTCTTNNTGCTCGGATTGGGGTTAATGACCACAATCTGGGGCGATGCCGCTTCTGCAGGCTGTAGCTATACCGTTACTAATTCATGGGGCAGCGGTTTTACTGCTGCGATCCGCGTTACCAACGACAGCAACGCAACCATTAATGGCTGGCAAGTCAATTGGACCTACAGCAAAAACACAGTGAGCAATGCATGGAATGCACGGCTTAGCGGCAACTACGCCGCAAGTAACTTAGGCTGGAACGGCAACCTACGCCCCGGTCAATCAGCGGAATTTGGTGTGCAGGGCGTAACCAATGGCGGCGCAGTGGAAGTGCCGCAAGTCACCGGTACTGCCTGCGGTACAGAGACTGGTGCCAGCTCCAGTATCACCTCCAGCAAAGCGGCGAGCCTAGCCAATTCGTCAGTTGCATCCGTTGCCAATAGTGTGAATATCGCCGGCTTGGCGACAGCAACAACGTCTTATGTATCACCTTGGGAAACCATTCGCGCGGTTAACGACAACAGCAATCCCGCTAACTCGAATGACAAAACCGCTGGTGCTTATGGCAACTGGAATAACCCCAATTCGATTCAATGGGTGCAGTACGATTGGCCGCAAAATTACAATCTAACTTCAACGCAAATTTATTGGTTTGATGATAACGGCGGCGTATTAACACCGACGCGCGCTTACCTCGAATATTGGAACGGCAGCGCTTGGGTAAATGCAGGCAATGTTCCACTCGCAAAAAATGCATTTAATACGCTCGCGCTCAACAATGTTGTGACTAATCGCGTGCGTGTTTCCATGTTGAACACCCAGCAATCGACCGGCATTTTGGAATGGCGCGTTTCGGGCATTGCAGCAGGTGCGGTAGTCAGCTCATCCAAAAGCAGCACGGCGCTGAGTTCGATTCCAAGAAGCTCTCTCGCTGCCAGCTCAATTCCAAAAAGCAGCAGCTCATTAGCGCGCAGCAGCACACCGGCAAGCAGTTCATCTGTAAGAAGCAGCACACCAGCAATGAGCAGCACCAGTAGCAGTAGCAGTAGCAGTACACTGAGTGTTGCGCAGTGCAGCGCTTACGATTGGCCGAAATACGAGCCGGATTTAAATTACGATTTCCGCACCGACTTTGGCCAGGTGGATACCAGCAAATTCAAGGTCTACAACGGTTGCCCGGCAAGCACGATTGCCGGTGTAAAAACCAAAGGTCGCTTTGCATTTATCTGGGGTAAAAATCGTAACCCTGCTATCACCGATGCGGACATAGATCGTGTACTTACCAATCTCAATGAAGATGCAGATTACATTCACAATGTGATGGGTTGGCCGGTCGATAAACTGCAAGCGGAAGGTTACTTCAGCAATATTTATCTCTATGGTTCAGGCCTGTGTACCGACAGCGCAGCGAATACCGAAAGAGGCGGCTGGCAAAGTGGGATCAACGGTTATCCGATGGTGTTGTTATCTTACTATCCAGTCATCACTCCCAGTGAACGCGGCGGAATTACGCATGAATTTATTCACACGATTATGGCAACGCGCGGCAACAAAGCGGCTTGGTTTAATGAAGGAGGCAATACTTGGTTGCAGATGAATCTGGAAGCATCGCGCACGGGTAATTACGGTGTAGGATTTTTGGATGCAACTTCATTTCTCGCACCGCATATGCCCATCGAAAATTACAGCGGCTGGTTACAAGATGGCACTTTCGGTGGCCCGAATGCAGAAGGTGTTGATCGCCGTGTAAATGGCCAACAAATTTCTACCTGGCGTGAATATCTGGGCGGCAA
This sequence comes from Cellvibrio sp., assembly GCA_003524365.1. Classification (GTDB taxonomy): domain Bacteria; phylum Pseudomonadota; class Gammaproteobacteria; order Pseudomonadales; family Cellvibrionaceae; genus Cellvibrio. Next base: position 4,836 of record DQHS01000167.1, read on the forward strand.
TCAATACAACGCGGCTTTCCCGCACTTCCTCGGCGTGCATGTTTCCAAAGGTGCAAACGCCTGGATTTGGGCCAAGGGTGCACACAATCATATTTTGCGTTCACTCGCCGGTGGTGTTGGTGAAGAGCAAACGCAACGCATGATTATGGAATTCCGCGCACGTCAGGCGATGGTGGATTTCGGCCCTTGGTCTAACGCTTTTAAAGTGCCTATTAACAATAACTGGGGCAGAACGATTAATGCGGAGCGAATCGATGGCGGAATTTTGCAAGATCCGGGTGCACATCGTTTAACTTTCTACTCAGCAACCACACAGGAAGGCACAACGCTAATTCCGAGCACCACCACGTTACCAGGCTGGTCTGGCGCAAATCAGATTCCATTAAAAGTCACCGGTAATAAAGTGCGCGTGAACTTCCAACCCATCGGTCAAAACATGCGTGTGCAATTGGCGTATCGCGCAGCGGATGGCAGTGCGGTTTACAGCAAACCCGTCACTAGCGGCGAAGCTTGTTTGGATCTCACTAAAGCACCGAAAAACGGTGTAGTAGTCGCGGTGGTAAGCAACGTGGATCATCTCTATAACGGAGAAGAAACACGCACACGCAAACACGACTATCGCTTGCAATTGCTTGAAGCTGCGACGGGTACGGCGCCCTTGTACGACAAGCATTATCAGTAATTGATTCATCTTCTGCCCGATCACCCATGTGATCGGGCAATTTCTTTTTATAGCTCCGCTCCAGGTTTTGCTTTGTGCGAAAAGCGAGAGCTATTAATCAATTCATTTTTTTAGATCGGATCTTGCATCCGAATTTAAGGAGAATTTGTTATGCGCAAATTAACCATGGCCAGCATTATTAGTTTAGGTTTCGCTGGCGCACTCACAACAACCGCCGCATCTGCTGCTTGTGTTTATACTGTGAGTAATAGTTGGGG
>DQHS01000128.1 GCA_003524365.1 Cellvibrio sp.
AATAGGCCCAACTTACCTGCCAGCAATGCAGTTGTTGGTGCTTGAATCAAGATAGTGCCCAGAATGAAGATGAAGGTGATTGCGCCGACCACATCGATACCCGGCACTTTCATACCTGCCAGAATACCAACCAAGGCAGCAGGAATAACGCCGGTTTCACGCGTCCAACTCATAAATACCAGCTCTCGCCAAGTCCACTTGGCGCGACGGTCAGGGCCTGCGCAAATAAATACCGTCAGTGGGCGGGCGATAAAAATAAAGATAAACAACAAAATCAAACCGACCCCCAAATATTCTTTTAGCAAATGGAAGTCGACTTGAGAGCCCAGTAGTATGAAGATAAACATGCGCATTAACAGCGCGGTATTACCTACGTAATCTTCCAGGTATTCGTGCTCGTGATGATCCAGCGGCAAATTAAATGACTCTTTATTGCCGATCACCACGCCGCAGGTGAATACCGCCATAAAACCGGACGCGCCAAGCGCATCGGCCAACAGAAAGACAGTAATTACCGCAAGGATAATCACGAAAGGGGTCACTTCACGGAATATCCCCAAACTGTTGTGCGCCATCAGGAACGCAGCGCTGTAACCAACAATCGCTCCTAACACCAAACCCATACCAGCCTCATAAGCCAGCTCACCGAGAGAATGCGTCAAGCTGAAACCTTCACCGGTACCCATTACATAAGCCACTACGGCAAAAGTTGCGATTGCACCCATTGCATCGTTAAGCGCTGACTCGCTCATCACTGTTTGGGATACTCGATCTTTGATGGGTACTTGTTTAAAAATCGGTACCAGAGTTGCTGGGTCGGTCGATGCAGTTAATGCACCCAACACCAGCGCAATACCGATAGGGATGCCCAACCAGACTCCAGCGTAAGTGATGATTGCACCGGTAATTAACACGCCGAGCGTAGAAATAACGGTCAAGGTAATCCAGATTTGTTTTAACACTGCGAACCGCAGGGTCGCACCACCTTCAAACAACAAGTAACAAGCACCAATAGTGAGGATCAACTGATTCATTGTGGAATCGGCAGGTACATGTAACAAGCCGCCAATGGTGGGGCCAAGACCAATACCTATCAAGAGAAACAATACGATATCGGGAACTTTGATTTTTTTGGCGATAACACCGCCTAACAAACCGGTAAAAATGATGATCCCAACGTACATAAGATCGAGCTTGGCAACATCTAATGACGACATGACAACTCCGGGGTGAAAGTTAAAAAACGTGAAGCTGAAAACGGGTGCATGCTGACAGTAAATTCGCAAAACCATTATAAATTACGTGTAAATTCCCCCTGCTTCGCTCGCATGGCTCATCAACNNTCAACCCAAATCGCAGATATAAAAAAACCGGAGGTGTGCTCCGGTTTCTATCAAACGAAACAGATGTTGTATCTAGCCAAAAACAGCTTGGGCCAGACTCAACGCAACAACGTAGCCACAGGTGTAGGCAACGAATACCAGCGGGGTGTAGCGCAGGAAAGCGCCGAATGTCAGACCTTTCACTTTACTCATCGCGATAATACCGGCGGCTGAACCAATCGCCAGCAATGAACCGCCTACGCCCACGCCGTATGTAAGCGCTAACCATTCAGCTGTTGGCAGTACGGGTTCGGACTTTAACAAGGCTGCAGTCAAGGGTACGTTATCAATCAAGGCAGAAAACAGCCCCATCAGGTAGTTGGCATATTGGGGAGCAACTTGAACATAGAAACCGGTGAGCAAATCCAGAGTTCCAATTTCTTTCAACATACCAACCAACAACAAGATCCCGAGGAAGAACAACAGAGTTTCATATTCGATCTGACGTACATATTCGAGAATACGAATTTCATCCGGATCCATATCCATAAAATGACCGATAAAAAACATTACGGACAAACCGACCAGAAAGGTGAGTACCGGTGGCACATGGAAGAAGAAGTTAAACAACATGGTGCAGACGATAGTGCTAAAGAAAGTCCCTACGATTGCCCAATCCATGCCGGTAAAAGTACGCGGATCTTTTTCAGTAGTGACCTGACCTGAGACACCGGGGAACATCAAGCCCGCCAGTACCATCACACCCACAATCGCAGGAACCCACAGCAGCAGGAGTTGCGGCATAGTGACGTGACCGGAAAGGAAAATCATCATAGTAGTTACATCGCCAGTGATCAAGGCAACGCCGCCGGAGTTCACAGCGAATACTACCAATACGGCCAGTTTGATGCGGGTTTTCTGATCAACATCAAACGCCTGCACCAAACCGAGCGTTACGAGGGTGGCGGTAACGTTATCGCAGATCATCGATAAGGTCATCGCAAAGAGCGCCACCATGATCATCAAACTGCGCGTGCTCATCTGCGCGGGGCACAAGCGCTGCACCACTGACTGCACTATGCCTTTAGCATTGAGGTAGGCAACGAAGGTCATGGTCGCCATCAGAAATAACCATAGGGTCGCGATCTCCAACAGGTTGTGATTGAGCTTTTCCAACATCACGTCTTGCTGCGCATGGCCGCCGGAGAACATAAACATCACCAGCCAGGAGAGACTGCCAAAAAACAAGGTGGTTTTGGCTTTATTAATGTGGATAACTTCCTCGAACACCACCCCGAGCAGGGCAAGCACCGCAAAAATTATCAGGACAACTTCCAACGACATAGGCATATAAGACCCTTACATAGAATGAAAAAATCGTATTGGAGACAACAGACAGGGCACATCAGAAAGGCATCGCGACCGGCGAGCAGATGTGGCAGCTGGGCAAGTGGACAATGTCGAGCTTGCCGGTGCTCAAATTGGGCGCGCATGATAAAAGTTGCACTGCGATGAAGCAATCAAACATTGTCAGAATAGACGAGAAAATCAATAACTTGCGGCGATCCTTCAATATCACGCGAAAAATTAGGCAAAAACCGCTCCATAATATCCATATTGACTAACAGCAGTTTCGTTACAGTCACTGACAATTTTTTGCACGGTGAATCTGTATCATGCACAGCTGTGTCTAATCCCTTGCAACTGGAGGCCGTCTTACCGGACGGGATGGTTTAGAAAGGTAAACATACAACTGAGCTTACATTTGTAACTTCACGTCGAGTGCAGCGCGTTTTACCCTTTTTAACTACTGAACCCTCGTTCATTTCTCGACCCCAAGGCAGCAAGCGGCTAAACTCCCCCGCAACTCGCCTATTTGTGATTACACTCGCGCCGATCAAGGCAGCATGCATGATTCTCCGCGGGTGCTGAACTGGAATTCTCAACTCTGGACTTTGGAAACCTTTATGAAAAAGACCAAGCTTTACCTGCTCGTTAGCCTTATTTCCCTCACTCCCTTTACCGCTAGCGCCAACAGCTTGCTGGATGTGTATGAACTGGCAGTACAAAACGATGCGCAATTAAAAGCCGACAAAGCAAAATATGAAGCTGGCATGGCAAACAAGACTATTGGTCGCTCCGGTCTGTTGCCGCAAATTAATGCCAAAGCTCAATACTCCAATAGTGATCAAGACACGGTTAACAACTTAAACAACACCACCTTGGGTGACGACACGGATAATACCGGTTGGGATCTCTCGCTGACCCAACCGCTGTTTAATATGTCGTCCTGGTACAGCTACAAACAAGGCGTGAAGTTGAGCGAGCAAGCTGAAGCACAATTTGGTGCCGATCAGCAAAGCCTGATCGTCCGCACCGCCGAGGCCTACTTTAATGTTCTGCGCACCATAGAAACGCTGGAAGCGACCATCGCCGAAGAAAAAGCGCTAGAGAAACAGCTTGAGCAAACAAAACAACGGTTTGAAGTGGGCTTGACGGCCATTACTGAAGTGCACGAAGCACAAGCGGCATTCGACAGCGCCAGAGCATCGACCCTGGAAGCACGCGGTAACCTGGGTATCAATTACGAAGCCCTCGAAGTACTGACTGGCAAACCGGAAGACAAGGTTGCACCGCTATCCCCCAAGTTTCCAGTCATTACCCCCGTTCCAGCCAATCGCGCTGAGTGGGTCGAGTTTTCGCTGAAAAACAACTACAACCTGAAAGCATCAAAGCTCCAAGCTGAGGCCGCGTTGCAAAATGCAAAAGCCAATAAATCAAACCATCTGCCGACTTTAGGGGCGACTCTTGGTTACTCCGACTATGAAACTGATGGCACCAGCCGCGGCGCCCCAATTGACCAAGGGACNNTGTCCAATTGACCAAGGGACTGATGGCAGCACCGTCAACTTGCGCCTGGATGTTCCCATTTACAGTGGCGGCGCAACTTCTGGCCGCAGCCGTCAGGCATACGCCCAATACACCCAGAATCAGGAACTCTATAACAGCACCCAACGTAACGTAATTCAAAGTACGCGCGCCCTGCACCTCTCAGTGGAAACCGATGTAGCCAGTGTACAAGCGCGTAAGCAGGCGATTGTGTCTAACCAATCAGCGCTGGAAGCAACACAGTCTGGATACGAAGTGGGTACCCGTAACCTGGTAGAGGTGTTGCTGGCACAACGCAACCTTTATCAAGCGCGCCGCAACTATTCTGATGCGCTTTATAACTATGTTATCGACACCATTAAATTGCGCGAAGTGGCAGGCATGCTNNCCTGACGCCGGCCGATGTACAGGAAATTGATAAGTGGTTGCTGGATGATTCACTGGTGAGCCGCAGCAAGTACGAAAATTAATTGCAATAACATTCAGCTTGTTAATAACAAAATGCCGAGCTAACCACTCGGCATTTTTTATTGGTGAATAAGTCAGCTGCACTTGGCGCTTTCATGTCTGAATTAATTACTAAACTCTTCACAAAAAAATAATTTGTCGCGTAAATAAATTTCATTGCACAAAGAATAGTCGTATAGTCCACCCGCTTTTCGCCGTATCAAGAGCACACATAACAATAAATAGTCTGCCCTTACTTCACTGGAAAGTTGTCTCCCTTGAATTTAGCAGGCACCATATTCGGTCAATCCGTTCATTTATCCAATAACTGACGAGATTGAAATCATGCTAAAAAAAATCTTTATCACTACTGCTTTACTCGGCTGCGCTGCCAGCGCATTTTCTGCATCCAATCGTCCTGACGGCTACGTCACCATTTGTAAAATCGGGCAAACCTGTTCAGTCAGCGGCTCTACGAATGTTGCGTTTGGCGCATCCGGAAAATTTGTTTATAAAATTCTCAGTGGAAGCTTCTCTTGTTCAGTCGCGACCTTTGGTTCAGATCCCATCCCGTCAAAATCTGTGAAGGAATGTTCGATTCCAAAGTCCGGGTCAGGCGGAGCCTCATCGCCATCTACATCATCTTCAGGTAGCACCAGTAGCAGTGGTGGTGGCGGAAGCGGATCTATTACTGGTGCAACTTGTACCGCTAATGGTTCGGTAAGTGTTAGCACTACCATTCGCGTGACCAGTGGTGTTTACGACGGCGGCTGTAAAATATTTAACGCCACCAGCGCATTGGGTGACGGCAATCAAAGCGAAGGTCAAAGCCCGGTGTTCCGCGTAGAAAATGGTGCAACATTGAAAAACGTGATTTTCGGCAACAACGCTGCTGATGGCATTCACTTTTACAACGGCGGCAACATCGACAATATTCGCTGGACTAACGTGGGCGAAGATGCAATGACGATTAAATCGTCAGGCACAGTGAATGTAAAAAATATTTCCGGTTTTGCAGGCTCTGATAAATTCATTCAGGTAAATGCCGCCTCTACACTCAACGTTTCCAATTGTGTAGTCGATAGCATGGGTAAATTTTTGCGTCAAAACGGCGGCACCACTTTCAAAGTGGCCGTGAGCGTAGATCGTTGCCAAATCTCCAATATGGGCGAAGGCATCTTCCGCACCGATAGCTCTACTAGTACTGCAAAAATCACTAATAGCCGCTTGAGAAATGCAGGCAGTATTTGTATTGGCAAATGGGCAAGCTGCACCAGCTCAGGCATTACTAACTATTAATGTGCACTTATTTACGCACTGAGCATTAATAATCAGGCATCAATAAAAACACCGGATTTTCATCAACTGAAAATCCGGCGTTTTTATTTATTGTTTGTTCACATAGAACTACAGGTCTATCACTTTAGATAATCTGCAATCACCAACAAGGTTTTATCCAAAGCACCGCGATTATCCACCGCGACCCGCAAAGCGGCAGCACCCGATTCCATTCGCGCAGATTCATCTCCTAACAAGCGGATAAATTCATCGGCAAGTGCTTGCGCCGAATTAACCGTTGTTAAGGCTCCAGCATCCATCAACAACCGCGCAACCTCTGCAAAATTAAATAAATGTTCACCGCTAACCAGAGGTAAACCCCAAGCCGCCGGTTCAATAAAATTATGCCCACCATTTGGCACCAGACTGCCGCCCACAAACGCAATATCGCTCGCACCAAACATCAACATCAGCTCGCCCATGGTATTGCCGAGCAAAATATCACTCTGATTATTCCAACTACGCTCGCTGCGCTTTGTCGTAGTAAAACCGCGACTGGCGCACAACTGCCCTACTCGTTCAAACCGCTCAGGATGACGTGGCACTAACACCAGCACAGCAGTACGTACTGATTCAAAAGAACTTGCGCGTACTTGCGCAAAAGCATCGAGAATAATTTCATCTTCGCCTTGATGAGTGCTTGCTGCAATCAATACCAGGCGTTGACCATTATTTGACAACTGAGTTTTCAGCGTTGTTGCTTGCGCGCGAAGATCATCATTTAAACTCAGATCGAATTTAATATTGCCCGTTACTATCGCCCTGTCATCCGGTAAACCTAATGCAATAAAACGGGTGGCATCGGTTGNNCAATGCGACAAAACGGGCCGCATCGGTTGGGTTTTGAATTGCAGCGCGCGATAAGTTTTGCAGCATAGGCTTGGTCAATGCGCCGAAACGCGCATAACCACGCGCGGATTTTTCAGACAGACGACCATTAATCAGTAGCGTTGGAATATTGCGCTGCGCACATAACGCAAGCGTATTTGGCCAGAGCTCTGTTTCCATCACCAGATAAAGGGAGGGGTTGATACGAGCAAAAAATCGCATCAAAACATCAGGCAAATCATAGGGGGCATAAACATGAACGACTGAATCACCCAAGGTTGCACGCACACGCTCCGACCCTGTTGGGGTAGTAGTCGTAATCACCAACTGCAAACGATCATCGGAATGCAAACGGCGAATCAGCGGCAGAGCGGCCAGAAACTCGCCCACCGATACCGTATGTAGCCACACCACTCTTTTAGTAGTCGTCAATAACGGAAAAAAACCAAACCGCTCAGCCCAACGCTTGGTGTAAGCGGGCGAGGCTATTGAGCGCCACAATAAGCGTAGGAGCACAAAAGGCAAGAGCACATAAAAAATTGAAGTATAGATAACACGCATAAACTGACTCAGAAAACGGCAAGAACACCAGAATAGCAAAATTCATAACCCGCCCAAAAGCCTTAAACGATCAAGCGGGCTACTCAATCCAATAAAGTGCTGCCCCAAAACATGCGTATAAATCTGGGTTGTCTTTACATCATTGTGCCCGAGGAGCTCTTGCACATTGCGAATATCACAACCTGCCTGTAATAAATGGGTTGCAAACGAATGGCGAAAGCTATGACAAGTTACGCGCTTACGATCAATACCTGCAGCGACAACTGCATGCTGCAAAGCCTTACGCGCCACAGAGTCATGCAAGTGATGCCTACAGAGCTCTTGGGTGGCAGGATGTTCTGAAAAGCTCGATGATGGAAATACAAACATCCATGCCGGGGAGCGAAAGGCATTGGGGAATTTCCTGGCAAGCTGATTGGGTAGCGAAGGTCCAATACCGCGTTTATTATCTTCCGCCTGCAACTTCAAAGACTCTTCAATCACTTTTTCCAATTGCGGCACCAAGGATTTACCCAACAACGTCTGCCTGTCTTTATTACCTTTGGCATCGCGTACACAAATAGAGCCCTGAGAAAAATCCACATCCAGAACACGCAAGCGCAAACATTCCGTAATGCGCAATCCACTTGCGTACAACAATTCAAAAATCAAACGGTTGCGCCCCTCCATGTGCGCAAGAATGCGTAAAATTTCCTCTTGAGTTAGCACGACAGGTAAATGACGCTGCTTCACTGCAAGCGTAAATCCCAAATCCCCTAGCTCTTGTTTGAGCACCTTTGCATACAGAAACACCAACGCGTTTAAAGCGACCTTTTGGGTATTTACAGCAACATTTTGTTTAACTGCAAGCCAAGTGAGATACGCCTTCACTTCAGCACCTGCCATTTCAGCTGGATGGCGTTTTTGGTGAAACAAAATAAACTGTCGAATCCAATACAAATAACTCTTCTCGGTGCGAATGCTGTAACCCCTCAGCCGAATCTCACCACGAACCATTTCCAAAAACGGACTGGATTTTCCCGTCATCACAATACTCCATGAAATACACCAATACTGGTTTTACATACAGTATATTATTGTCGAACAACCTGCAATGCGCAAATACCTCCTTTACAATGCGCAATATTCCACTTTCCTAAAACTACAAACCCGATTATATTCAGAGGCTTGCAACCTGGACTGCGCCATAAAACGAGCCACCTCCAGCAGAAAAATACGCACGCGCGTTTAGTCCCTTCTCATACTCTGATAAAACCGCAGAAATAAATTGATATTTCAACGAGTTGATGTGATTTTCTAAGGGGAAAAGCTAGGAGAGATAACGCGCATGCTCGGTATACAAATGTTATATGTAGAGAGCACTCAGTTGTGCCAGCAATATTTTTCCTGTTCGATTTATTGCTAAACGTGTTTCATAGAAAGCCACTCCCAGTCGATAACGCAAAAAGTAGAAAAATATTCTTGGTTTAATCAACAGCTTTGAAGTGTAAGTAACATGAGTAAATTCAAATATGAGAAAAGTAGCATTTATAAGTGGCGTAATTTGTCTTATCTATGTGGTTTTTGGCTTGCTCCTTGGTCTGCTTCCTGTGCAATTCTGGAGCTATATAATTGACCTATTTGTAGAGCGTAAGCCTGGTGAGTTTTATAAAATTGTTCCTACTGCTGGGGCGGGCTTTCAAATTGCTCTATTCACAGTTGTCGGTATAATTCTTATTGTTCTAAGCAAATTTAAGTTGCCTAATAGAAAAGGCAAAAGCCTTTAGTAATGTGTTATAACAAAGCAATGTTGCGGATGCCATTTTTGTTGCGCTTTTGCATTCGCGGTGCTCATTATGTGTAACACAAAAGCGCAACAAAAAAGTCACCGCAAATCGCAACGTTAGAATGGAATGAACTTTGAAAATTACTCATCTTATTGCTTTTATGCCGTTGATATTTTGTAATTATGCACTTTCATGTAGCTGCTACTTTCCTGATGAAAATATGGAGGAAAGTGACTCAGAAGCTGCATATGTATTTATTGCAAAGCCTGCCGGAAAAAATGGCTTTCTAAGTATTTCCAGTAATCGTTTCAAATTTAAAGAAATCACTTTTTTAAAAGGTGAGCCAAATGAAAAGGTTAAGGTATGGAGTGAAAAAATGTTTTTTGGCTGCGGTCAATTTTTCAACGAAAGGGAAGAGTATGTGATTTTTGCGTATAAAGAGAATGAAAAATTATACACTAGTCGTTGCTCATCTTGGGTTTCGTCTACATATCCAAAAGCAACTAAGACGGTAATAGAATTCTACAAGAACAAAAAGCAATAATTCTAACAAGGCAATCAAACGGATGGTTTATCGCGGCGTTATGGAAACCCAAGGAAATAGCATGACCAAAGAGAATTTAGCTTGGCTACTAATTAGATTTATCGGGGTAATATTGATAATTTTTTCCTTATATTTCATTTATCAGTTAGCAATATACTTGTTGGTTTATCTTTCAATTGAGCCGTCAGTTACTGTAGGCACTGATGGAGTTAAAACCATACGCCTTCAAAATATTAACTGGACACCATTAACTAATGGTGTTTTCTGCTTTGCCTCCTCTATATATTTTCTCAAACGTGGTAGTTTTGTGCATAAACTGCTACTAAATAATGTATAGAAAACGAAAACGTAGTAAGAAACCGTTTTACTGACTTTTTGGGTAGAAAAGGTAGAAAGAAAATACCATAACAAATCGCGCCAGGCTCGCAAACTTCGTTTGCTGGACGCATTGTAAGTCGCGCATTTAGCGAATCGCTGCGCGAAGTTTATCGCACATGCGCAACTTACAACGCGCCCCTGCGCTCAACGTTACAAAGGGCAAGAAATTTAAAGCTACAGCTTCGGAAACACCGCAAAAGCAAAAGCTGTATTTTTTTGAAGAATGAATGTTTTTGGTTTTTCCGCTTCGGTTAGTTTCGTTTTCCTAGCAAGTTGAAGAATGAGTGTTTTTTGTTTTATGCTTCGGAAAGCGCGAGCTTCGTAGCAATTGAAAGAACGAAGGTTTTATTCGCGCGTTGCTAAGCAGGTTTCGAGTTCTAACCGTTGCGGTATTTTTAGTTTTTTGTACCGCTTCGGAAAGTTGGTTTGGCGTTTTGCTAGAAAAGGCCTTTTTTTGCTTTTCGTAAAGCAAAGCTAAAACCGTAATTTTGTAACAAGCGACTGTGGTAAAAAAT
>DQHS01000047.1 GCA_003524365.1 Cellvibrio sp.
GGTTTTGCCGTGGTCGCCGACGAGGTTCGCGCATTGGCGGCGCGCACCCAAGCATCCACTCAGGAAATTCAGGGCATGATCCAACGCCTGCAGGCGAGCACCTCCAATGCAAGCGAATCGATCAAGCGCAGTCTGGTTAAGGGCGATGTGTCGGTACAAATGGTTTGCGCCACTTCCGATGCGCTCGGCGCTATCGATCAACAGGTCAGCACCATCAACCAGCGCGGTTTACAAATTGCGACTGCCGCAGAAGAGCAGACCCAAGTGGTTGAATCCATCAATCGGAGTATGCATGTCATCGCTGACGCTACCGAATCAGCCGGTCAATTTGCAGCCCGCTCCCATCAATCCGGCGATGAGCTAGCGACAGTGGGAGCTGAATTGCAGCAGTTGATTGGTCAGTTTAAAACCTGATTTTTGCATTTTATTGGTGCGCATTGAGCGCGGGCGAGCTGCGAATCACCAGAGCTCTCCATGCTAAATGCACCAATCGAAAACAAATTGGTGCCCGCTCATCATAAATATGCATTTAGATGATGCAGAAATTATTGCACGGCGATTGACGCTTCCCTAAAAAATGGGATTCTGTTGTGTGATGAGATATTTACTTTTATATAAATCAATTAGTTACACAGTTTCTACGTTGTAATCCGGCCACTGGCATAACGCTTGCTAAACCTCTCCCAATGAGGAGTTGCAAGTCTATGTCTGAATCCATTCTAAAAAATAACCCGAAATCCGTTCGTTCGGTATGCCCCTACTGCGGCGTTGGCTGCGGCATGGTATTAGAGACCGACGGCAAAAAAGTCATCAAAGTTACCGGCGATAAAAATCATCCCGCCAACTTTGGTCGTCTTTGCACCAAAGGCCAGACCAGTGCCCAAGCAATCACCAATTCCGGACGCATGGAATCCGCGTTCGTGCGCAGTGAACGCAATCGTGATCCGGTGATGACACCTATGGCGCAGGCGATTACGACTACCGCCAAACGCCTGCGTGACATTCTTGACCAGCACGGCCCCGATGCCATCAGCCTTTATGTTTCGGGGCAGATGTCGATTGAATCCCAATACCTGGCCAACAAACTCGCGAAAGGTTTTTTGCGCACCAACAATATCGAGTCCAACTCGCGCCTGTGTATGGCGAGCGCAGGGGCAGGTTACAAGCTCTCCCTCGGTTCCGATGCACCACCCGGTTCCTATCAGGATTTTGATCACAGCGATTTGTTTCTGGTGATAGGCGCGAACATGGCGGACTGCCATCCCATTTTGTATTTGCGCATGATGGATCGCGTCAAAGCCGGTGCAAAATTAATTGTGGTCGATCCACGCCGCACTACAACGGCCGATAAGGCTGATGTGTATTTGCCGATTAAGCCGGGCACCGATCTGGCGTTTTTAAATGGCCTGTTATTTTTGTTGCACAAAAATGGCAAAACCGATTCAGAATTTATCGCGCAGTACACCCAAGGCTGGGAAAATTTTCCAGAATTTTTAGCGGATTACACACCAGAAAATGTAAGCGTGATTACCGGTCTTTCCATCGAGTCCCTGATTCAAACTGCTGACATGATTGGCAATGCGCCAGAGTTTATGACCTGCTGGACTATGGGATTAAACCAAAGCACACACGGTACCTGGAATACCAACGCAATTTGTAATTTACATTTAGCGACAGGAAAGATTTGTCGCTTGGGTAGTGGCCCTTTTTCGCTTACCGGTCAACCCAATGCCATGGGCGGCCGCGAGATGGGTTATATGGGCCCGGGCCTGCCGGGCCAGCGTACATTGTTGGTGGAAAAAGACCGCGAATTTATCGAGCAAATGTGGGGCGTTGAGCAGGGTAGCATCAGCACCAAACTCGGCAAAGGCACAGTCGATTTATTTGAGCGCATGGCCGCTGGTGAGGTAAAAGCTTGCTGGGTAATTTGCACTAATCCGGTGGCCTCTGTACCCAATCGAAAAATCGTTATTGAAGGTTTACAGCGCGCAGAATTAGTGATCGCGCAAGACGCCTTTCTCGATACCGAAACCAATCGCTACGCCGATATTTTATTGCCCGGCGCGCTATGGGCAGAAGCTGAAGGAGTAATGATCAATTCCGAGCGCAATATCACACTCATGCAAGAAGCCGTTAATCCACCCGGCGAAGCCATGGCAGATTGGGAAATTATTGCGCGCGTCGCCTGCGAAATGGGTTTTAGTGAGGGGTTTAGTTTTACGTCGGCGGCAGAAGTGTTCGATGAAATTCGTCAAAGTTACAACCCCAAAACCGGCTACGATTTACGCGGCGTAAATTACGCGCGTTTGCGCGAATCTCCACTGCAATGGCCCTGTGCAGATGAAGCCTCTACACGCAATCCTATTCGTTATTTAAATACCGGCATCAGTCAGCCACTGAAAGTGGCGGACGATGGCTCTAATCCATTAATTCAATTTGCAACTGATTCCGGCAAGGCGATTTTTCACGCGCGCCCGCACGTAAATCCGGCCGAAATGCCGAGTGCCGAATTCCCGATGATTCTGAACACCGGCCGTGTGCAACATCAATGGCATACGCTTACGAAGACTGGAAAAATTGCTACGCTCAATAAATTAAATCCCGGCACTTTTGTTGAAATTCATCCGCAGGATGCGACTGAATTAGGCGTCAAGAATAAAGACAAAGTAGAAATCCGCTCGCGTCGCGGCTACGTCATTTTGCCTGCGGTGGTAACCGATCGCGTGCAACCTGGTTGCTGTTTTGCACCCATCCATTGGAACGACGTCTACGGCGATAACCTCTGCATCAATTCAGTGACCAGCGATAAAATCGATGCGATTTCGCAGCAACCGGAATTAAAAATTGCTGCTGTTGCGCTTAAACGTGTCGAAGTGTTTGTTGAGTCCAGTGATTTGGATTCTGCAGAAAATTCCGCTACTCGGGCTTATGATTACACCAGCCCAATGGCCTTTGCCGCCGTAGCTGAGGAAACCAGCATGACCTTGATTAAAGCCTTCTCCGAAAAAATCGGTGTAGTGGAAGCGGTAGCGCCGAATTTCTCCGAGGCCGAGCGCACTTATCTGGGCGGTTACATCAGTGGCTTACAAGCCAGCGCTAAATTAATTTCTGCGGTGCCCGCATTGCCTTCCGATGCACCTATTAATCCTAATCATCGCACCTGGGTAAACGGTTTGCTCGCGGGTATGTTTAGCCGCGTGTTACCTATGGGTGTCGGGGCCATGGCTGCACCCGCTGCCGTTAAACCGGAATTACTGCTGCTCTGGGCTTCACAAACCGGCAATGCGGAAACACTCGCCGAAAAATTTGCGCAGCAATTAGCGGCGCAGGGTTGGGCAGTTAATGTGAAATCCATGAATGATTATTCATTGGAAAAACTCGCGAGCAATAAACTCGCCGTATTTATTACCAGCACCTTTGGCGATGGCGATGCACCTGATAGCGGCGGCGATTTCTGGGGCCAATTGAGTAGCGATACCGCGCCGTCTTTAACCGAATTGCAATTCGCATTATTAGCGCTGGGCGATTCCAATTACGACCAGTTCTGCGGTCACGGCAAAAAATTATTTTCCCGCTTACAAACACTGGGAGCGAAAGCGCTGGTAGAGCGGGTCGATTGCGATACGGATTTTGAATCGCCAGCAGCCGAATGGTTTGCTAAGCTCAGTGAGCAATTAGCACCCCTAACTTCTGTTGCCTCAGCTGCGAACCAGCCATCATCAATGACCGCGACTACAACCACATCATCCACAGCGTCAGCGGCACCCTCTTCACCTGCTGCTTATAGCAAAGCCAATCCTTATGGCTCGCGTTTGATCGTCAACAGGCGATTGAATGCCGAGGGCTCCGGTAAAGATGTGCGTCAATTCGGTTTTGATTTGGGCGAATCCGGCATTACTTATGAAGCGGGCGATGCACTTGGCATCTGGCCAAAAAATTGCCCCGAGTATGTATTTGAATTAGAGCAAACGTTAAATTTAAATGCCAATGCGCCAGTGGTGGTGGATACGCATGAAAAACCACTGCATAAAGCACTGCTTGAAAATTATGAAATCTGTCGCCCGAGTTTGGAGTCGCTGAATTTTATTGCGCAGCGCTCCAACAGCAAAGAATTAAAAAAACTACTCGATGCAGAACATAAAACAGAATTACAGACCTGGCTTTACGGCCGCCAACTCGCCGATATTTTGCAAGAATTTCCCATCCGCGCCAGCGCTGATGAATTGCTCCCTTTGCTCAAACGTATGCAGCCGCGTTTGTATTCCATTGCATCAAGTAGCAAGGCGCAACCCACACGAATTGATTTAACCGTATCTGCCGTGCGTTACAGTCGTTTCCGCGACAGCAAAAAAATCCGCAAAGGTGTTGCATCAACCTTTTTAGCAGATCGCGCGGATGGCGTAGACATCCCCATCTTTGTACAACCCAGCAAACATTTTCACGTGCCGGAAAATGGCGACACACCATTAATCATGGTCGGCCCNNGCAACCGATTTTTATTATCAAGATGAAATACAGCAATTCCAAAAAGACGGTGTACTCACCGAATTAAGTCTCGCTTTCTCCCGCGATCAAACGAAAAAAATTTACGTGCAGGATCGTATGCGTGAACAGGGCGAAGCAATCTGGAGTTGGCTGGAAGAGGGCGCTTACTTTTGCGTGTGCGGCGATGCAAGTCGCATGGCAAAAGATGTGGATCAAGCCTTGCGCGATATCATCCAGCAATACGGAAAATTCGACGAAGCGGAAACCGTTAACTACATCCGTAAATTGAATATGGATAAACGGTATTTGCGCGATGTGTATTAACCGTAAAGAGTAATCCTGGGTAATCCCTTAAGTCCCCCTCAGTTAATTTTGCGGGGGATTTTTCTTTCTGACACCATGAATTTATGTATTAAGTGAACTGCGCCAAAGATCCCCTGACAGCGGCTCACATCACACACAAGCTCACGCGAGCCGTGCCATAATCAGCGCCGCACGCTAGTCGGCACCGTCCACTAATCAGTGCCTTCCTATAATCAAGCTTTTCCAACCATAACTAAGTAGGAGCTAATAAAGATGAAACGCAAAACCTCCACCATATCCGCCGCTGTTATCGCTTTGTTCACGCTATTGGTCATAGCCCCGGTGTCATTTGCAGAATCCAACGCGATTGCCACCATGGCGCGTATTCTGACCGAGCTGAATCATTACCCCTCTGCCGAGCACAAGGCAACGCTGGCTGCGATCAGTAAAGACGAAGGTAATAGCGAAGCTGCACGCGCTATTGCTGAGGCAATCCAGAACGTAGAGCACTCAGCCAAAGCCGATGATGTCGCAACCTTAAAAGTCGTCAGCGAAACAGAATCCACGACGGCAGAGGAAAAACAACTGGCGGAAATTGTGATGAAGCTGAATCACAGCGTGAGCGCAGAAGCCAAAAAAACGTTGGAAGCATTAGCGAAGTAAAAATCACGTCTGTACCCACGTGACCCCGAAATCCCCCGTCAGCTAGTGTTGGCGGGGGATTTTTCGTTTTATCCCCTCCGATTATTTGATGATTTCCGGTAAGCCTTGCCGTAGTCCCATGAAATTTGATTTAGTTCACATAGTTGTTAATATCGGGCAAATCCAAAATAGCGAATCAAAGGGAACCCGAATGGCCGAGTCTGTTGCAGTCAAGTTGGAAAAAAGTCGCCAGTCATTGCTTGATCTCTCTACCCGAAACCGCCNNGCCTTCTTAGCTTACCTACGCGAGCGACCGGTAAGATCTTGAATATCCATGACGAGCTAACCTCCGAGGTCTATAAAAGACTGGTCCTTGAGGGTAAGCACATGACCTTTTTGCCGGGGCGGATAGTGGAACAAGACCCCAATGAAGTGGCTCCAGATGATGAGAGTGGTGTATCGCTACCTCAACCGGATGAAGAAGTTGACGAGGGTGGTCTTGCTTCCCGGCATAAAGATACCAAGCTCCAAACCAAGCTCGCCTCCGACAAACTCCAGCATCGTTTATTGGAGATGTATTTTGATGCGCGAACTTTTATCGAAGAGCAGGGCGTTAATATTTTGTATCTTGGCTTGGGCCAGCTGAAATGGTTTGACCGCAATGCTCCCGATAAAGAGCGTTCCGCTCCGTTGATACTCGTGCCTGTAGCACTTGAGCGTAAAAGTGCGGCTGAACGATTTCAATTGGTTTGGTTGCAAGATGATGCTTCTGAAAATTTATCGCTTGCCGCAAAGTTAAAAGCGGACTTTGGGCTGATTCTTCCAGAATTTAAAGCGGGGGATGACTTTGACCCTGTACTGTATTTAGACGAAGTTGCTAAATCCATAACCTCTCAAGAAAGCTGGTCAGTACAATCCAATGCAATGGTGCTCGGATTTTTCAGCTTTGCAAAATTTCTGATGTATCGCGATCTGGATCCAGAGACCTGGCCCTCCGATAAGCGCATAGATCAACAACCACTCATTTTGGCGGCGCTACAAGAGGGCTTTCCGGCGAAGGATGCAATTTTTCCTGATGGCGTTCACGTGGACAAGATTATTCCCGTAGCAGAACAGCGCCATGTTGTTGATGCAGATAGCTCGCAGTCTCTGGCGATAGAGGCAGTGCGCAAAGGTGAAAATCTGGTTATTCAAGGGCCGCCCGGCACCGGCAAATCACAAACCATTACGAATGTGATTGCCGCTGCTGTAGCGGATGGGAAAAAAGTTCTTTTTGTATCCGAAAAGATGGCCGCACTTGAAGTAGTGTATCGCCGACTAAATGCAATTGGTTTGGGGCCAGCGTGCATTGAGCTACACAGTAACCGAACCAATAAACGTCGCGTATTGGATGAACTGAAAGCAGCGCGCGATCTTGGTCGCCCGAAAATTGAACGTCGCGAAGAATTAATTCAGGAGCTTGGCAAAACGCGCGATGAATTAAATCGTCACGTTGCGATTCTTCACGCCCGTGTTAAACCGACCGGTATTACGCCGTTTAATGTCATTGGACATTTGGTTCGTCTGCAGAATACTCGTCTAACGGGCTTGCCCACACTACTTGAAAAACCAGAGGTATGGAGTTACGAAGACTTTCGGCAGCGCAAAACGCTTTTAAACGATTACCAGCAAAAGGCGCAGAAAGTCGGTGCCGCAGTTGCTCATCCCTGGCGCGGTTGTGGCCACACGGCGTTACTAAAGCTTGATGCTGATCATTTGCTGGAAAAAATTCCCGCAGTACAAAAACACTTGGACGACTTACTTGCCGCGAGTGCAGTGTTGTCCCGTGTGTTGGGATTCGCATCTGCACAAACAGCAGCAGAAATAGAAGAGCATATTCATACCAGTAAATTGATTGGCTCCGCCCCTTCGCTTGACCGTGTCGCTGTTGCTAATGCCATTTGGAATAATGGCATAAAGGAACTTGAGCAATTAATAGAAACGGGAACTAAATTTCAATCGAGTTCCGGGCGACTTCAATCATTATTCGTTGAATCAGCGTGGAAAGAAGATCTGGACTCAGCTCGGCGACAAATAGCCGCAAATGGTGATTCACTATTCCGCTTCCTGATGGGCGATTATAGAAAGGCATTGGCAACCATCAAATCGCTCAGTAAAGACGCGCTGCCAAAATCAAAGCAGGCGCGATTGGAGTTAGTGGACAGCTTGATGGAGTCCCAGCAACTCCGTAAATCGCTTGCTGAAAAACAGGACCTTGGGCGCTCGGCATTCGGTTCGCTTTGGAGTGGCGAGACAAGTGATTGGTCCAAACTGGCAAACGTTCTTCGCTGGATGAAAGGTCAAGATGGTAATGGTCTATCCGAAAGTTTTCGAACTCTGTATTCGAATTTGCCCGAGCCAGCGAAATGCGCGCAACAGGGCGTGGTCGTCGCTCAACAATTGATATTGTTCCAGAAGTTATTCGGCTCCTTAGTTGCGGACTACAAACTTGATCTCACTGAAGCATTCGGCGTTGATACCGCTAACTCGGTGGCGCTTCTGGAATTGCAACCGCGATTAGCATCCTGGCTTGACGAGCACGAACGTTTATTCGACTGGATGCAATATCAAGCAATACGAAACCAGGCTAGGGAATTGGGTTTGAGTGAACTCATCGCGCAAACGGAAAAAGCGACCATTCCTCTTGATCAATTGATTGCGTATTTTGAGCGTGCCTACTATGAACGACTGTTAAAAGGGCTGAGTCAAAACCTGCCGGAGATAGCTACGTTTGATGGTGATCAGCACACGAACAAAGTAGAGCGATTTAGAGCGCTTGATAAGCAGCGCATCGAACTTGCGCGTGCTGAAACTGCACTTAAGCATTTTGATCAAATCCCGAGAACCCTTGGTGGTATCGGACCCATGGGCATTTTAAACGGGGAAATTGCTCGCAAGCGCGGCCACATGCCATTGCGAAAACTTTTCAAATTAACGGGAGAGGCAATTCAATCTATCAAACCCGTGTTTATGATGAGCCCGCTTTCAGTGGCGCAATTTTTAGAGCCGGGTTGTATTGACTTTGACATTCTTGTGATTGATGAGGCCAGTCAGATCGAACCCATTGATGCCTTGGGTGCGGTAGCACGATGTAAGCAAATTGTTGTAGTGGGTGATGATCGTCAGCTGCCACCAACGCGATTCTTTTCTCGTATGACCACGGAAGTTGAAACGTCGGAAAATGACGATGAATCTTTCGTTGCGGGAGCCGGTGATGTTGAAAGTATTCTGAGTCTTTGTATGGCGAGAGGTATGCCGCAAATGATGTTGCGGTGGCATTACCGCAGTCGCCATCAATCGTTAATTGCAGTCTCCAATCAACAGTTCTACAAAAGCGAATTATTTATTGTTCCAAGCCCGTACACAGCGGCAGCCGGCATGGGCTTAAAGTTCAACTACGTTCAAAATGGTGTGATTGATACTGGTGGAACACGCGTCAATCGCGAAGAAGCAAAAGTGATTGCGAGCAAAATCATCGAGCATGCTAAAAATAATCCGCATCAAAGTTTAGGTGTTGCTGCCTTCTCCCTGCAGCAAAAAATAGCTATTCAAGACGAGCTCGAATTACTTCGAAGACAACATTTAGAGGTGGAACCCTATTTTAATGATCACCCCAATGAACCATTCTTTATAAAAAATCTGGAAAATGTGCAGGGCGATGAGCGGGATGTCATTTTTATTTCGGTAGCATATGCACGAAACTCGTCTGGCTATTTGCCGATGAAGTTTGGCCCCGTCAGCATGGATGGTGGTGAGCGCCGATTAAACGTACTTATTTCGCGGGCGAAGTTGCGGTGTGAAGTATTCTCTTCAATAAAAGCTGAGGATATTGATCTCGATAGAGGTAAAGGAAAAGGTGTTGCTGCGTTAAAAGTTTTTCTGAGCTACGCAGAAACTGGAAGGTTATCTTTAGCGAGTCGTGAAACCCGTGAAATGGATTCGCCTTTCGAAGAAGAAGTCAAAACAGCGCTTGAAGCTGCTGGAGTAACGGTTCATCCGCAAATAGGGATTGCTGGATTCTTTATCGATCTGGCCGTTTTGGATCAAGAAAACTCAGGGCGTTATTTGCTTGGCATTGAATGTGACGGTGCGAGTTATCATTCATCGCGATCTGCCCGTGATAGGGATCGTCTGCGCCAGTCAGTTCTTGAGGATCACGGCTGGATACTGCATCGCGTTTGGAGCACGGATTGGTTTCGACAACCGGCAAAAGAAATCAAAAAAATTCTTAGTGCACTTGAAGCAGCAAAAGCGGAGTTAACTGCTCGTCAGGAAAGAGATATTCAAAAAGATGCCGGTAAGGTTCAGGTCAATATTGTTGACCGTGAAAACCATTCCATCATCGAGCTCACGACACTACAAAACGAGGCCAACAAATATCAGGAAGCTGATTTTGCCGTTCCCAAGCAAATGGAATTGCATGAGGTTCCTTTAACACAGTTAGCCAATATCGTTCGAAGGGTAGTTGAAATTGAGGGTCCAATACGCAGTGACGAAGTCGTGACGCGAATTAGAAGCCTGTGGGGGCTTCAGCGTGCAGGAAATCGAATTCGTGATGTGTTAGAGGAAGCCAGGAAAGTATCGCTAAGTGACGGCGCAATAATTGCAAGTGGCGAATTTCTGGATATACCCGATAGAAGTGTTCGTGTCCGCGATAGATCTGATATATCGTCCGCCAACTTGCGTAAACCGGAATATTTACCTCCGCAGGAGCTCCAACAAGCCATCAAACAGGTGCTTATCGAAAATCTGGGAGGGAAAAAAGACGAAATCCCGTCTGCGGTGGCGAAGAAACTAGGCTTCACTGTAGTGAGTGCACAGCTGCGAGAATTGATATTGGATAATCTGATGGATTTACACAGCTCTGCACAGGTCACGATTACCTCGGGCGACGTTTTTCGTGTTTCAACGAACAGTTAATCTTTCATAAGTTNNTTAATAATTATTGTCAGGAGTGCATTTGTGAAATTCGCAAAATATTGGTCGGAGGCGTCTGTACCTGCGGACGAAAAAATATTTGGGGTAAACACTCTATCTACGTGGGGCGCGTCAAACGAAAGCCAACAGCAGGCTGGTGTTAATGCCATGGAAAGAGCCGCTAAGCTTACGCAAATTGTTAGCCGTGGCTTGGAGGCGCTGCGCGAATATGAATATTGGAATGGTTATATTCGGGAGGAAGTCATTGATGAAATTAAAGATGCGGATGGCCGTCTCTTGGGTGTGCTAACTAGAAACAACTATGGTGCGATTGTGCTTAATGCGGAATCTGTTTTTTTCGGTGATATTGATGTTACCGAAGAAACCTTTTTTTCAAAGTTGCTGCAGTTATTCGGCAGACCAAAAAAAGATAAGGCATATCATCTTGCTAACGTTGAACAGTTTCAAAAACAAAATACTGAATACACCATCAAGGTCTATGAAACTTTTGCGGGGCTGCGAGTTGTTATTGTTAACAGAGTCTTTGAACAAGATTTTGCTACAGTGAACGCGCTGTTTTCTTCGCTGGGTGTTGATCCTCTCTACGTTACCTTATGCAAGGTACAGTCTTGCTACCGCGCTCGCTTGACGCCCAAGCCTTGGCGTATTGGCATTGATCGGCCACTTTTTAGATTTCCTCGCCATGAGCAGTATGAATTGGATGGCTTTTCTGAATGGTTGACGGACTATGAATTAGCTGCCAAGTCCTATCGCACGGTTAAAGTGGTCGCGGAATTTGGCAGTGACGCAGTGCATCCGGATGTTGCTCGTGTATTGGAAGTTCATGATCAATATGCTTGTGTTAGCGGTGAAGTCTTGGCTTAAGAGACTGCGGGTTATTGCTACTGATGCTTTGTAATATGGGTCCCCGGCAGATCAACTGGTGGGGATTTTTATTGGGTAAATTTTGTGCTGTTCGTGGTTGTATAACTCTGCTATATTGTGATTTAAATTATATTTATTAATATAAAACACAATATTATGGATTTAGAATTCAAAAGGCCTGATGAGCTGGTCAAGCTGCTTTGCGAGCGGTTACGTAAAGAGCGGCTCGCCCAGCAGATGACCCAGTCCGAATTGGCGGGGCGTGCGGGCATTGGTGTAAATACCCTGTCCAATCTGGAAGCGGGGCGCAATGTCTCATTCGAAAGCTTGGTGCGCGTGGCTATGGTGCTTGGTCGCATGAGTGAGTTGGAGGCGTTGTTTATGCCTAAGCTGGAAAGTCTGGATGACATTCTGCGCTATGAAAAAAGTGCTAGTCGGCAGCGGATAAAAAGGAAGCCACACAATGCCTGAAAAAATAAATGTCTATTACGATGGCTGGGGTGAGCACTGGCACTGGGGCACTTTGGTGTCCTCCAGTGCACTTACTGGTCGTCCGCTCATTGCGTTTGAATACAGTGATGAGGCAATAAAGCGCGGCTTGGAATTATCGGCTTATCGCTTGCCGCTAAACGGCTCCAAATTACGCAAAGATTTTCCACAACACCAAATGGGATTGCCCGGCCCGGTCTACGATGCCATGCCCGATGGTTGGGGCATGTTGTTGATGGATCGTTTGTTCAAGCGTCGCGGCCTGAACCCTGCACGAATTGGCCCGCTGGAGCGGCTGACCTATATCAATACCAATGCGATGGGCGCATTGTCATTTGAACCGGTTGCGCCAGATGTATTTTCACCTGAGTTGCACGTTCCGCTCGATCAACTCGCTGCGGAAGTTAAGGATGTGCTCAATGGTGTCGGTGGCGAGTTCTTACAAAAATTGTTGCAGTTGGGTGGTTCGCCACAAGGCGCGCGCCCCAAAGCATTGCTTTATCGCAATACAAAAACGGGTGAGTTTACAACTGCCGCCGCTCCTAATTTAGAAGCATGGTTAATTAAATTTCCCGCCCAAAACGAGCACGCTGAAGTCTGCGCAATTGAAGCTGCTTATGCAGAGTGCTTGCGCCGCTGCAATATCAATACGCCACAAACCGCCTACTTTAATTTATCTAATGGGCAAGCAGCTTTTGCAACTAAACGATTTGATCGTTATACAAGCTCAGATCACCAAAGTGAACTGCGCATACCCATGCAAAGCCTCGCCGCATTTACCGGCGCTGATTATCAAACCCCCGGCGCATTGGATTACCGCAACTTTTTGCGAGCAACACAAATGTGTACCAATGATGTGCGTGAAAAAGCTATCGCATTTAAACGTATTGTTTTTAATGTCGCCTTCAATAATCGTGATGATCACCCGAAAAATTTCTCCTATCTAATGTCACGCACCGGCCAATGGTCACTCGCACCCGCTTACGATGTCACCTTCTGCGAAGGCCCCGGTGGTTACCACCAAATGGATGTCATGGGTGAGGCACTGGAAATTAATCGCAAACAATTGATTGCCTTGGGTGAACAAGAAGCTGAGCTTTCAACTGGAGCAGTGAATGAAATTATCGATGAAGTTTGCGATCTTGCAGATGGCTTTCCTTCTATTGCTAAAAGCTCATTGCCAGAGCAAATTACCAAGGATACGTTGAAAATGATTCAAGACAGAATCAATGAAAATGTTAAGCGGCTGCGGTAATCCCACTGTCTTGTAATATCCAGTAATTCCTGTTGGTATGGTTGGGTGTAATAGTCTTTAATTGAGTTTCCATTATTCAGATACAAAAGAGCGGGGCTATATGACTGAGCGCAGTGGGAGATGTCTGTGTGGGGCGGTGAGTTATCAATTTTCCGGCGAGCCAATAGCTGCGCGTGTCTGTTGGTGTAAAGACTGCCAGCACATTGCCTCCAACGGCACAGTGAATGCGATAGTGAATACTGATGCGCTCGTTATTAATGGTGAGCTGAGTGAATTCACTAGCGTTGCAGCAAGTGGCAATCAGATCCGCCGCCGCTTTTGCCCCACCTGCGGCTCGCACCTACTTGCCAATTCATCTGCAAGGCCACAATTCACCGTAGTGCGCATCGGCACCTTGGATGAACCCTCCTCAATTTCCCCCACCATGAACATCTGGATACAAAGCGCCCCCACATGGGCATGCTTTGATGAAAATATAGATTCAATAGAAGGGCAGGCACCACCGCCAAAAATTGTAAGTCAATAGCGTATTTGTAGGGCGTGCTTCGCGAAGCACGACTGCATGGATGCGGGAGGTAGAGCGACACAGGAGTCAAAGCCGAAGCCGCCCAAGGTCGTTGAAGTGCCCAAAGCGGACAGCCAGCCAAAACCAAATGAGCGAGGCAACTAATTAGGATTGCTTGTGCCGTATAGCTCCATAATTAATACGAAGTGAAGATTAGGTTGTTGATTCACAGTAAGTTTAAGCGATTAGTAACTCCTCTATTTTTGAGTTACATGGCGATACACAAAATTGGATGAAATAATGTTCCGTGGGTTATATAGATTGGCGCAATCTAATAGGCTGTTAGACGATGGAGTAAAAATCAGGTGCTGAGCAAGATTGACGATATAGATTTACAAATAGTTACTCTGCAAAAGCACTGCGAGGAGTTAGAGAATTTCCCTAGTGACGAAACTGTGGTTGCAATAAAAAATTTATACCTATGTGCGATTCAAGAGGCAGAGAGAATTAAGGAATCACCACAAGACATTTATACAATTGCAATATCTGTAAGAAATCTATTCGAAATTTATATGATTTCTCTGTATTTGAAAAAATCAGATGAAATAATAAATCAATGGTACGGGCAGCTCTTAAAGGACGTCTTGGATATTCAAGAGGGGCTTATCTCGTTATTCTCAAAGCATGGAATTCACAATTCAAATCTAGAATTGGCCAGAGAACAAACTATCAACAGCGGCTTGAGGAATGGCGTAGAGCAATCCAAACCTTTTAACATAAAAGGCATCGCTAAGCAGCTTGGCTGGGAGGAGGACTATGATGCAATCTATAAATTGTGCTCAAAAATAGTTCATCCTTCATCTGTCAAAGTAAACCTACCCAATGCTTTTGAAAAAAACGATGAATACATCGGTTCGCTAGTTCATGTAGCCATTCATTATATGCACTTAATTGTTGATGGTACAAAGCATAAAAGCGTCTAACAAGCAATCAAATGTATGGTTTTTAAGTTGCATTTTTTCCATCCCGCTTCATTTTATGGCAAAAGTGCAACTTAAAAACCACCGTTTATTGCGGCACAAGCTAGAGGAAATATGAAAAGGTATAGAATATTTTCATTTGATTTTGACTCAAGAGCGCAATCTTTAGAGTCAGTACCTGAGGAATGGAATGAAAAGGCCAAGGAATTGCATTTAGCGAATAGAGAAAAAACCATAAAGGGGCTCGCATATCAATATGGAGAACAGCAACTTGAAGTTAAAATTAAAAACTTCCAAGATTTAAAGTTTAAACCTTTCTCGATTTCTGCTTTTCATAATAAGTTTCTTCAGCAAGTAAGAAACTCTTATGTTGTTGGCGGCTATTACCCAGCTCTCACTGGAGCTTGTGCTCTTGGTGAAAGAATATTGAATCATCTAATTATACTTCTTAGACAGTACCATAAGGATTCGCCAGAATATAAAAAAGTATATCGAAAACAGTCATTTGATTTTTGGCCATTGGCTATTGATACATTGGAGTCTTGGGGTGAGCTTCTTCCTGAGGCAGCAGAAAAGTTTAGGGCTCTGAGCGAAAAGAGAAATAGGGCTATACATTTTAATCCAGAAACTGATCACAATGATCAGATATTGGCTTTAGAGGCAATTCATTTGATACAAGAGATTGTCAGCATTCAGTTTTCGGCCTTTGGTACACAGCCGTGGTATTTTTGTATCCCTGGTGAAATGTATATAAAAAAAGAATGGGAAAATAAACCTTTAATAAAACATATCTTTATCCCTAACTCCCTACTAGTTGGCCCAAAACATAAAGTAGAATCCATAATCCCCAATATTGTTGTAAATGATCAGTTTGAATATTCCAATGACGAAATATCGGATGAAGAATATTGTGCTTTAAGAGAAAAATAGCTAACAAGCGACTGTGGTAATTACTCTTTTAGTTGGCACCTCAAATTACAAACTAAAGATATTGAGCTGCCGCTAAGATCCGCTATTGGCCGTTATGCGATGTAATTGACCTGAGGCAATTTTCAATGTATCCAGATCGACTCAGTTGTGCCCAAAGCGGAAGTTGGTGAAGCAATGAATTTGTGGGCGAAAGCATAATGTAATAGTGTTAGTGGCATCACTCAAATAGCACCGATAATCGCTCAAGTATCGCCAACTTCGTTGGCTGAACAGTTTGTAAGAGAACAGAATGGATAAAAAGTATCAAGTTTTCGTAAGTTCAACTTATATTGATCTACTAGACGAAAGAAAGGAAGTTATTCAAGCGTTATTGGAGCTTGACTGCATTCCTATAGGTATGGAGTTATTTCCAGCTTCAGATGATGATCAGTGGACATTTATAAAATCAGTAATTGATGATTGTGATTACTACGTTTTGGTTCTGGCGGGAAGATACGGGACCTGCTCTGATTCAGGGATTGGATACACTGAAATGGAGTATCGCTATGCAATTGAATCAGGGAAGCCGGTCATTGCATTCTTGCATAAAGATCCTAGATCTATTCCCGCTAAGTTTACCGAATCGAATCCTGAGCTAAACAAAAAGCTGGATTCTTTTAGAGAGTTAGCTCAAAAAAAATTATGCAAGTTCTGGGAGAGTCCCGCGGAACTAGCGGGCATAGTTGGGCGAAGTATTGTTCAGCTTAAAAAGCGTTCACCGGCAGTAGGTTGGGTTAAAGCAGATCTCGTACCAAGCGATGATTCGGCTCAAGAAATTCTAAAACTCAAGAATGAAATTGAGCGGTTGAAGGAGGAGCTAAACTCAACCTTCTCGGCTGGCGTGAATACTGATGAACTTTCGCAAGGTGATGAGAATTTTAAGTTTGAATATACGGGAAAGGCAAAGATCAATTATTTTGATTACCATGAGGCTAAATTAATCGCAGCAGTACCGTGGAATATTATTTTCGGCGCACTCGCCCCCCTCATGGCAGATGAGGCAGATGAGCAGTCACTGCAAGCCCGTCTTAAGCAGCTCCTAGTTAAAACTGAAGAAGAAAATCTCCGTGCTCAACAAGGGTTCAGCAATCGCGAGCTTTCAACCACATTCGAGCATGACGTGTTTGACACAATCATTGTACAATTTCGTGCGCTAGGGTTTATTCAAAAAAGCAAGAGAAATCGAAGTGTCAAGGATAAGAAAACATACTGGTGCTTGACTGAAAAAGGCGACAATCTTCTTGTTGCATTGAAAGCAATACGAAAAATCTAACAAGCAAATATTGTCAAACTGGTTTTCCGCTGCGCTCCAAACCAGCCGCAAATCCGGAGGTTAAATAAATCACAGCATCGGTCACGAGAGTTATACGGAATTATGAATAAACAAGAAATAAAAAAATTTGCGAGGGAGCTGGATATACCGTACCTACTCCATTTTACACACATTAGTAATTTGGAAAGCATTTTAGAAAATGGGCTTTACTCTCGTGAAACAGTTGATGCTATGGATCAAGAGATAATTACCAATGATGCAGGTAGATATGATGGTAGGATAAATACCATTTCACTATCTATCGCCCACCCAAACGATAGGATGTTTACTAAATATCGGGGGGTGGATGAAGATTGGTGTGTTTTAGCGCTCCATCGCAAGCTTCTTTGGGAGCTTGATTGTCTGTTTTTCAAATATAACGCTGCGGACGGCAGAATCAGCGGTAAGAGTGATGATGAATTGTCCGGGATAGATGCCTTTAGATCGATGTACGAAGAACTGGATGAGCTAGATAGTAGAGAGGGGCAGTGTCTGGAGCCTTACGACCCGACTGATAAGCAGGCCGAAGTGCTGGTTATTGACTATATCCCTGTCGATTACATATTTGGTGTGGTTGTTTCTAATAGGCAAGTCAAAAAGAATTATAAAGACATATTGGAAGGATATAAGGTTGCAATTAATTCGCCTGGAAAGGGCGTATACGCAAGTAGATTATACCGAAGGAAGTGGCAGTAATGGCTGTTCGCCCAATTTTCATCCCAAAAGAAACGTCAGTAGGGGTTTTTGAGAAGCCTATAGATTTTAAGTGGCATGCAGGAATGGCTGCATCTCAGAAGAAAAAATCTATATTNNCATGAACAAGCAAATAAATCTGGGATGCATTCGGTTTTAGAAATTTCCAGTAAATCCGATGTTGATCTTGGAATCCAGTTGAGCGCATTTAATTTGGTTATAACCACAAAAAAATATGGGAAAAAGCTCTCCGTAGAGACTGCCTTTCAGGGGAGTAAGGTTTTTGAGCGAGGGGGGCCTTTTGTTGATTTGTACGGACTTGACTCAAGGTCAGCCAAGAAAGATATACGCCTGAAAGAGTCTGGAAATTTGACTAAGTTCAGTTTTTTTGGTGTGGATTTCCCTTTGGTTCCAAGGACATATTTTTACGATTGGATATATATAAATGCATTGGCTCAAAATGAAACCTTAGCTGAAGAGGTTAAAGGATATGATGGTTTTAGCGATATTGAATTTAATCCAAAAAAGTCTATAAATTGCCAAGCTCACTCTGTCGCACTCTTCAGAAGCTTGGTTAATAACAATCTTTTGACTGATGCATTAGGCAACCCAGAGTCATTTCTAAGCATTTGTCACCCACATTATGAAAATCAGTCAAGAAATATTGGCGTGCAGGATTCAATTATCTAACAAGCGACTGTGGTTAAAAACTGCGAATCAGACGTCACAACCCTCTATTTGGCTCGTTACATAAACTGCTGCTAAGGTCCGCAAATGGCCGAACTGCGAAGTTCGGCGGCTTNNCTTGCTTCGCGAAGCGCGCCCTACAAACTCTAATAGCGCGTTCGATATGGAAATAATCTTCGGAAAAAATGAATGAACACAACGTATTTTTTGGTGGCAGTGGGTTTTTTGTTGTTTTGTATTTATATGCTGCGCCATGCGCTTATCAACCATCGCAACGCCAGAGCCAGTAATGATTGGGCTTTTGTAACAGGAACCCTCACGGAATTGCGGTTATGGGGCAAGCGTAGAATTAATGGTGAGATGGTTGATAGTGAAAATTTGAGTGTTCAGTATCAGTACGAAGTGAATGGAAAAAATTTCACTGGAAGCCGAGCGGCTTTTTATACGCTGCATTACCCCGAAACGATTGATTTCGCCGAGCGATACCCGCAAGGTTCACGTGTTTCGGTTTTTTATAATCCGCAAAACCCTGCTGAATCTGTCATTGTTCCCGGGTTGCATCCGCAAAAGCCCAACAGTGAAATTTGGTTGGCTGGCGTTGGGGTGGTAGTGTTGTTTGTGACTGTTATTGGTGTTTTTATCGGTGAGTTTAAGTGATGTAACAATCCGTTAATTTTGTTAACCCTTATAAGATTGAATGAGTATTACTATGGAAAACGAAATAAAACAACAAGCCGAAGACCTTTTGGAAAATGGTGAGGTTGAGGCCTTGTATGAATTGCTGTCGCCTTACCTCGAACAGAATGATCCCTATGCTCAATTTTTGTATTCCAGTTTTAGTGTTGAGAGTACCGGTGAAACTGAGGAGGAATTTGAAGCGCGCAGTATGAGGTTGTTGGAAAGTGCGTCCGAGGGCGGTGTTGCTGAGGCATCTTATCGCTTGGGGGTTATTTATCTCTATGGCAATTTTGTAGATAACAGCTCAAAAAGCTCGAGCGACTATTTCGAGCGTGCCATTGCGCAAGGGCATTCGCATTCAAAATTTACTTATGGTTTTAATTTGTATTATGGCTCTGGCGATGTACAGCAAGATAAAACCCGTGGCTTGACGTTGTTGGAAGAGGCTGCACAGGAAGGTGTGGAGCTTGCGCGCGAAGAGTTAAAAATTATTCGATTGCGATAGGTTAATAATCTTCCCCCGCTATTGTGGTGGTTATTGGTAACTGCCGATACACCCAATAGGCTGCTGGTATGCAGTCCGGCAGCTTTCTCATCATTGTTTTACACCTCCGCCTGATCCCAATCCCACCTTTCATCGAATAAAGAAGTGAAATAATTTTTATAGCAGGTGGGGGCAGTGAATACAAAAGAATTACAGTTGAGTGCAAACCGCATTGCGGTTGTCGGCTGTCTGCTCGGGCTTTTGCCTTTTTGGGGCTTGGCTTTGGCGGAGCTGTGGGTCACAGGAGTATTTAATGACTAATTACCGGATATCAGCACGCGCGACAGCCGCGTTACAGCTCAGTTTTATTGCCGATGCATTGGCCATGCCAGTGCATTGGTTCTACAATCCGTTGGATATTTACAAAGCATTTCCCGGTGGGATAAAAAAGTTTGAAGCTGCTCCTGTTTTTCATCCTTCGTCGATTATGAATTTGCATTCAACCAACGCTGGTGGCCGTGGCGCGCAGCTATCAAGCAATGTTCCGCAGGTGGTGGGCGATATTATTCTAAAAGGTAAGCGCAAATATTGGGGCATTGCCAATCAGCATTATCATCGCAGTATGGCAGCGGGTGAGAATACCTTGAACTTACATTGTCTGCGTGTGCTCATTCGCAGTATTGCAAACAATGATGGGCGATATAGCTCCAGTATTTTTTTGCGGGATTACATTCAGTTTATGACCGCTGAAATCCCGCAGCATCCTGATACTTATGCGGAATCCTACCATCGTGGATTTTTCGCCAATCTTGCCAAGGGTATTCCCCCGGAAAAATGTGGCGCGGTGACTCACGATACTGCTTCGGTTGGCGGGCTGGTAACCATCGCGCCGATTGCCATCGCGGAGTTGTTGCATGAGCGCTCATTGCGCCGCGTGCAACACTTGTGTCGCACACATTTATTTCTCACACATCCGGACGAACACTTGG
>DQHS01000214.1 GCA_003524365.1 Cellvibrio sp.
TAATGCAGATAGGCGTCAACGTTATAAACCGGAATTAAAATACTGAGCCAGGGTTTGGATATGTGGATCACAATCTATTACACCTTTACGAACAGGGTTCTATTAATATTGAGCATTAATTTTCCAGCAGTAATTGTTCTGGCAGCGCTGGAATTGCGGCTTGTTGCAAATCAAAAAATACCTGTTCGTAAGCCTGTGCCATGCGCGTGAGAGAGAATTCAGTGAGTGCGCGTTGGCGTCCTTGTTGCGCCAGAATTTGTGCGTAAGTCGAATTCTGTAACAAAATTTCGATGGCATCAGCCATGGCATGGGCACATTGAGCTTTTACTAACAGGCCATCGCTGCCGTGGTTAATCATTTCCTGCACGCCGATCACGGCCGAGCCTATCACTGCACAGCCAGCTGCCATACCTTCGGCCAATGCCAAGGGCATGCCCTCGTAATGTGTGCTCAGCACACAAATTTGATGGCGCATTAATAAAAACGGCAAATTGCCGCAGTGACCGGCAAAGTGAATTTGTTCATTGAGCTGTAGTTCATCCACTAGCTTTTTTGCTTTAGCAATATGACGTGCACTGCCCGCACCGGCAAAAAATACCGGCACGATAATGTTTTTTTCACGCAATAAGGCAATTGCGCGAATCAGTGTTGCATGATCTTTTTGTTTGGCAAAACGGGCGGGCATGATGATGCCTGGAATACGTTCGGCAAGTGGAGCTGTATCGGCATTTATATAGTCCGTTAGCTGAATGCCATTATTGATCGCCATAATTTTATGGGCAGGAAAACCCAATTCCAGCAAGCGCGATCGCACACCTTCAGAGCAGCCGATAATTTTATCGGTGTAGTGCGCGAGCCAGCGTGCTTGTAACAAGCGCAGCGGTGTATAGCGCTCCCGTGAATTGTGTTCAACATGAATTAAATGGGGAACTCGTGCGAGCAAACCCGCGTATCTGCCCCAGAGATGTTCGCTAAAACCGTGAGTGACGAGAATATCCGGTTGGTATTCACGGCAAATGCGCAGCAACTCTACAATGGTTACCAAGTGCGACCAGCCAGCGACTACTTTAAGTGAGATACCTTCGTTTTGAAGTTGTTGGACGCGCTCCGGGTCGGTGGACGATTTTTTGCGCAGCACCAGCATGGTGGAAAAGGCCGGATTATTTTTCACGGTGCGAATAAGATCTATTGCTACCCTGGTTGATCCGGTAAAACCACCAGTGACAAAATGCACGACTTTAAGTGGGCGCTGGCAGGGGGCAACCGCAGCGAGTGAGCTATTCATAAGGGGATACCGCAGGTCAGTAAGGTGGGTTGCAGCTTGCTATGGATGTAGCACAACCCTCATGGAAGCGAGTATAGAAATACTCACTTCCGAAAGTTGTGAAATTTTGTGCGGGGTTGTAAAAAGTGCGGGCGAATAAAAAATAGCGCACCGGTTTAAGGTGCGCTTATAAAGTGTAGGTTATTGCAGGTGCTGGCGAACAAATTTGACTGTCGCTTCCAATGCTTGGGTGCGGGTAGATGCTTCGAGTAAGTGATGGTTGTCTCCTTCCAACTCTATTAGTTCAGCGGATTTGTTTTGTTTCTTTAACGCTTTCAACATTTGTTCGGATTGTTTAAACGGAACCCGTTTATCATTGGTGGAATGGATTAACAGTACCGGCGCAGTGAATTGATTTGCACTGTGTTCCGGTGACATTTTTTCCAACTCCTTTTTATCAACTTTGCCATTGGAAAATTGCATTGTCATATAGTCTGCGACTTCACTTTTGTTACCGTATTGGCTTTTATCCCAAGCGAGCATGTCATTGAGATTGCCGATTCCGTTAATAGACACCACACACTTATATAAGTCGGGTGTAAACGCGCCCCCCGCCAAAGCCGCATAGCCACCGTAACTAGCGCCGACAATGCAAATACGCTTGGGGTCGACAAGCCCTTTGCTGGTAAAAAATTGTACTGCGTCGGTAAGGTCGTCCTGCATCTTCTTACCCCATTGCCCATGGCCCGCTTTGTAGTGAGCAACGCCGAATCCATCTGAACCGCGAAATTGCGGTTGGATGACCAAATAGCCTTGTGCGGCAAATGCTTGGGCTTGGTAATCAAATCCGATGGTGTCGTAGGAAGCGGGGCCGCCGTGGGGATAAATTACAGCGGGTAAGTTTTTGATCGCATCGGCTTTGTTGCGTGGAATCGTAATTAAAGTTGGGATCTTTAAACCGTCGCGCGCGGCATAGGTAACCTTGCCGATTGGATGTATATCTTCCGGACTGAATTGCGGGCGCCCGGACGTTAAAAATTGTGCACTGTTATCTTTATCAAATAAAAAATAGTCTTCCGGATAGTCCGAGCCTTCCACCTTAACGACGATCTTGTTCCAGTCCGGTGTCCAGCTGGCTAACCACACTGCCTGATCAGGGAACTGCGCCATAATATCGTTCATTTTTTTATTGGTTTCCGGATCAAAAAATGCGTAACTTGGCGTAAAACCTGAATAACGTACTCCGTATACCACACGTTGCAAATCGGTAATGACATTTTCAATATCGGCGTCATCACGTCCAAGCAGCGGGCCGGTAATAGCGCCATCGGCCAAACTCATAGTGTAATAATTGGTGCGACCGGTATCGCTGTTGTTGGCCAGCATCACGAGTGATTTGAAATCTGGGGTCACACCAACAAATGATTTATGTTTAATGGCTGCGGTCTCTTTGAAAATCTCGACCCACTTACCGTTGCGTAGAGCAAAAACTTTATGCTCATTATTTTTGTCATCGTGTTCCTCTTTTGCTATGGCCTCGCCTTCGCGATTAACAAAAAAATCTTCGGTGTTGAAATCCCCACCTTCGGCTGGTCTCAAAAAATTTCGTTGTAAGCTAACTTTATAAAGAGAATAAACTGGTTTTGGAAAATGGTTGT
>DQHS01000142.1 GCA_003524365.1 Cellvibrio sp.
ATACCTGCTCAGTCGTTTTTTGAACCTCGTCAAGTTGTTCAAAAAACGACTGAGCAGGTATTGGCCATCATTAAAAATGCAAAAAGCTATTCAAGCAGTGCCCCGGAGCGATTCAATGCGGAAATAACTCCCATTCTGGAAAACGTCATTGATTTCGATGATTTCGCAAGAAGCGTTATGGGTGTTTACGCAAGCGGAAAGCTATACAAAGCACTGACCTCAGACGCCGACAAGACCGCCTTTCGGGAACGCACTCAAAGATTCAGCGCCACATTTAAGGAGAGCCTTATTAATACTTACGCTAGCAGCATGTTGAATTTTAATGGTGAAAGTGTTGCCACATTACCACTACAAAAAGGCGATGATTTATCTGATGGCATGGCGACCGTCATACAACATATTTTTAACGAAGTAGATAAGCCCTACGTGGTTCAATACAGTATGCGCCGAAATAAGGACGGGGATTGGAAAGTAAGAAATTTGATTATTGAAGGTATTAATATCGGCTTGACCTATCGTAGTCAATTCGCCACGGCCACCGAAAAATATCAAGGTGATATTGATAAGGTAATCGATAATTGGAGGATTGACCAAGTGAATGCAGACACTAGTAAAACTGAAGCTTTCGCCCCAGAGGCAGAAAGATAATGGACTCTAAAATTAATGTCAGCATTAATGACTGCGTAATGACATTGTCTGGTGTACTCGACCATCAATCGGTGCTTGATATAACCCAGCAGGGGCAATTGTGGCTAAGCAATTCAACAGCACAAGATTGCCTTCTCGACCTCGGTTCGGTTACCTATAGTAATAGTGCAGGAATTGCGCTGTTGTTAAGTTGGTTGCGCACGGCTCGCAAGTATAAAAAAAACCTGCAAATTATATCGCTACCCAAAAATATATTAACCTTGGCGCAAGTGAGCGGGTTAGACGAGTTGCTTAAGCAACACATGCATTCATAGGGAACGAGACGAAAAACATTACACTTTTCGCCAAAGATAAAACCCAAGCACAACAAATCCACAAGAAAATAACAATCCCACTAAATGGCCTTTAGCAAAACCAACAGCTAATACTGACGTTGCATGATTTTTGGGATCGACATACACCTTGATGCTATCGCCGATACGCAAAACTGAAGCGGGTTTGTTAATGCCGTAGCCGACAGTGGTATTGCGGTATTCGTTGCCGTTGATTTCGTATTTATATTCCAACCAGCGGCTAGTGACATTGTATGGTGTTGCCAGGATGCGGTTCATATCCTCACTGCCATTGGTGACAATTCCTTGATGCGTCTCCCAACTGGCGGCTGCGACACTGTTAATAATATTTTTCAGGGTTGTCAGCAGTAGCAATGCCGCAGCGAGTATGCACAAGCCGAAGAATATATTGCGATAGCGTTTATATTTTTGTTCCACTTCATTGTTCATTTTATTTTCCTGTCGTAGATATTATTTACCACGATGTATTTTCAAACCGCTTTACTAGAAAATCCAAAAATGCGCGCAAGGCGGCCGGTAAATGGCGACGCGATGGATAAAGTGCGTTGATCGCCAATTCAGGCACCGACCATTCCGGTAATACTGCTACCAGTTTACCGGCGGCGATATAATCACTTGCCATATAAGTGGGTTGCAAACTAATTCCACTGCCGGCCAAGGCGGAGTGAAGCAATATCGTAGCTTCATTCGCGGAAAAATGGCTTTTTATTTCTACTTTTACAGTTTCACCTGCGCGCGTAAATTGCCATAAATATTTGCCTGCGATGGTGTGCGTCATGCAGCGGTGTTGCTCGAGTGAATCCGGTAATTCCGGTGTGCCATATTGTTTAAGGTACGCCGGGGATGCAACCAACACGGAGGCACAACTGGCGAGGCGCCGTGCAATTAACATGGGGTCGGGATTGTTGCTAATGCGAATAGCGAGATCGATGCGGGCATCCACCAAATTAATACTGGTATCACTCACATTCATATCAATTTTTAATTTTGGATGCAGCGCTAAAAAATCTGCGATAGCACTCGCCATTTGTGCATAACCAAATGATGCACCGCAAGTAAGGCGCAATTGCCCACGCAATTCACTGTTGTGATTCGCCGTCTCCTCTACGACCTCATCGGTTAACTCCAGAATTTGCTGGCAGCGACGCAAAAATTGTTCGCCTGCATCCGTTAAGGTCACTTTGCGGGTGGTGCGCTGCAATAGACGTGCATTGAGCCAATCCTCCAACTCGCTAATGTACCGGGTCACCATCGCCCGCGATAACTCAAGCTGATCGGCAGTGGCACTAAAGCTACCGCTGGTGGCGACTTGGGTAAACACCCTCATGGCTGTCAGTTTATCCATGGTATTTGCTCTATTTTTGAAACAGTGTTGGCACTTAATAGCTATATATGCTTTAAAAATGAAATATTACACTGATCTCCAGTTAGTCGACAGCTCTACTTACAGTTCAATACCTACTTGGAGAACAGATCATGCTCAGTACACTTAAAACCTCTCTCCTCGCCGCCAGCCTGTTGGTCGGTGCTGCCGCGGCTAACGCCAGCGAATTGAAAGTCACCAGCTACAACCCGGCAAATAAAGGTATTTTCCCGGTGTCATCCTCTTTGGTGACGGGCGATAAAGAAGCAATTCTGGTGGATGCGCAATTTGGCGTTGGTGATGGCAAGGCATTAGTTGAGTTGATCCGCGCGAGCGGCAAAACGCTGACTACTATTTATATCAGCGGTGGTGATCCGGATTTTTATTTTGGTTTAGAGCCGATTGTTGCGGCCTTCCCTACTGCAAACGTTATTGCGAGCAGTACCGTCGTGGATCACATCGAAAAAACAAAAGAAGCAAAATTAAAATACTGGGGCCCGATATTGGGTGAGCAAGCACCGAAAAAAATCATCGTGCCAACCGTTTCAGATGAAACCAGCTTAGCCCTGGAAGGCAAGATTATTGAAGTGCATGAAATTAATACACATCAAGCCTATTTGTGGGCGCCATCCATTAAAACGGCGTTTGGTGGCGTATTAGTCAGTAGCGGAATTCATTTGTGGACCGCCGACAGCCAAACCACACAAGCGCGAACCGAATGGATTGCTGCACTTGATCGTTTATCTGCACTTAAACCGACAACAGTAATTCCAGGTCATTATCTAGGTGATGCACCCACAGGCGATAAAGCAGTCGTGTTCAGCCGCGACTATCTGCTAACTTACGAAAAATTACTCAATAAAAAACCAACATCAGCGCAATTAATTGAAGGTTTGAAAAAAGCCTATCCAACATTACCGATAGACGATGGCATTGCAATTAGTGCCAAAGTTAATACGGGCGAAATGAAGTGGTAAAAATCTGAATTCTGCTATCAAGTAGCGGCGCGAATTCACTTAACATTGACAATTAAAAAAAACCACTCAAATAACATCTTGAGTGGTTTTTCGTAATCTTTTTCGCGAAACACGCTCACAACAGATAGGGTAAAAAAATGATAAGCAAAGATGACCGAGTAACCAGTTTATTTTTCAGGTGACTCAATAATAAAAACTCTCGCCAATTGCTTAGCTTTTTCCAATCGATCAAAACCACCTTCTGCGGGTGCCATATTGGAAGCAAAGGCGATAACTACACCTGTATCAGGATAGATTATTAAGAAAGAATAACCGCCATTACTTTTTCCACCATGGTGTACGAATTTTCCAAATTCATCCTGTCCCACACGAAAACCCAATGCATAGCTTTCAGAATTCATTTCACCATTAACAAGTGGTACTGCTGTCCACAAAACGTCTTTTGCCGGGGCAGACAAAAAATCATTGCCTAGTAATGTATTGCCGAATTTCACCAAATCTATAGGTGTAGACACATATCCGCCACCCGCATATTTATTGCTCACGTTATCATCAGGTGCATCGATTAACGTATCACCCATCAGCAAATAGGGTGCTGCCAGATGTTCGTCTTCCCCTTTATTCGCTTTCTCCAGATGCGTCGCAGTCATATCGGCTGGAGACAAAACCTCGCTAACGACAATTTGTTCAAACGGTAATGAGTAGGCAGATTCCATCGCAAGAGATAACACCGTATAACCATAGGTAGTGTAATTAAAGCCAGCTCCGGGTGAAAACAAGAGAGGGTCATTTTCTACAATCGCCGCCGCCTCACGGGTACTGGTATATTCCTTACTATTAAAAAGCTCCGAAAAGCCCGGGTTGTAATGCCGAATACCAGCTTGATGTGTGAGCAGTTGTTTAATGGTGTATTCCGTTTTTCCAGCGGAAAAATCGTTAACATAGTGTTTAAATGGCGCATTGATATCAATAAGGCCTTTTTCACTCATACGCATTACCGCCGAAGCCGTAATTGATTTTGAGACACTGCCTATTCGATACTGAGTTTCACTATCTGCTAATATTTTTTTATTCAAATCGGCATGCCCAATTACACCAGACCAAACAAGCTTGCCGTTAACGCCGACAGCAACGGATAGCGAGGGGATATTATTTTCTTGATATAAGCTATTCAGCCAATTTACAGCTTGGGTCGCGTGATTGCTAAATTCTACTTGATGCACGATGGATTTTGCTTCCTGCGGTTCGTCTGGTCCGCTCTCTATGATAGAAAATAGATATACCCCGGTCACAACAAACACTACAACAATCGTAATTAAGATTCCGACAAACCATTTCTTTAACATTGTAATTTCCTTTAGGGAAGCTCTGAAATATTCACTTTCCGTCATACTCGCGAACGCGGGTATC
>DQHS01000235.1:0-395 GCA_003524365.1 Cellvibrio sp.
TTACTAGCCGATAACCGCGCATGTATTAAAAACCCGCGCCAGCTTGAGCACATTAAACAGGTTCATGGCGCTGCAATGGGTGATCAATTAAAAGTTGGATTGATAGACGGAAATCTAGGTAGTGGCTTAATCACGGCATTTAATGACGACAGTATTTTTCTGGATGTCGATCTGCAACAACCACCACCACCTGCACTCCCACTAACACTCGTGCTTGGTTTGCCGCGACCAAAGATGATGCGCCGGATTTTACAAACCGTCGCCACTTTGGGGGTTAAACAATTGCATTTGATCAATTCCTACCGCGTGGAAAAAAGTTATTGGCAAACACCTTTTCTTGAAGCAAAAAGTATCCATGCACAACTTATTTTAGGGCTGGAACAAGGTTGCGACAC
>DQHS01000235.1:448-16144 GCA_003524365.1 Cellvibrio sp.
ACTACAGGCAAGAAATATAAGAAAGCACGCACGCTTTTTATGAATTACTTTTCTCATTGCTCAAGATAACCTCAAAATCAGCTAACGGTACAGCCTGGCTGGACAAATACCCTTGATAGAAATCACACCCAAAGGATTTTAAAATAGCCAGTTGCTCTGCCTGCTCAACCCCTTCCGCCACCAGCTCCATATCCAATAACCGCCCCATGGTGATAATAGTTTCNNGAATAGCCAGTACCAAAATCATCGAGCGAGAAACTAATGCCACGTTCACTCAACGTCGTCATGGTCTGGATGGCATCATCAACTCGTTGAATTACGATACCCTCAGTAATTTCCATGTCGAGTGATGCGGTAGGAATCGGGTATTTTGCCAAAGTCGCAATAACATCATCAACAAATGCAGCGCGGCGAAATTGGCGTGGGCTAATATTGATGCTCATCCGCATTCCTGGGCGCCACAACCCTGCCGCATCCCATTTCACAAGTGTTTTACAGGCTGTCTCCAACACCCATTGGCCAACATCGATAATCATGCCGGAGGTTTCCAGCACAGGAATAAAATCTACCGGTGATACCATGCCCTTTGTGGGATGATTCCAGCGTAATAAAGCTTCTGCACCATCGACACAACCATTCTGGATGTTAATTTTTGGCTGGTAATACAATGCAAATTGCGACTCATCCAATGCACGATGTAAATCACCCTCCATAGTCAACTGACGGCTAACTTTATCAGCCATCTCTTCATTGAAAAACTCAATCGAATCACGCCCTTTTTCTTTTACTTGGTACATGGCCGTATCGGCATAGCGCAACAATTCATGCACAGAATTATTTTTATCCGGATATACCACCACCCCAACGCTGCAAGTTACACGCAACTCCATGCTGTCGTACATGTAAGGTTGGGAAATAATCCGGCGAATTTTTTCGCTTATCTCACCTGCGCGCAACGCGGCCGTTTCGATATTTTGGTCGAGCACGGTGAGCACAACTACAAACTCATCGCCACTCAGGCGTGCAACTAAGTCTTCCTCACGCACTGACTCCAGTAAACGTGCCGCGACAACCTCTAATACTCGATCACCGACCGGGTGCCCCAGTGAATCGTTGATGGTTTTAAACTGGTCGAGATCGATAAATAACACCGCGCCGAAATAGCCGTGGCGTTCTGCGCGGCGCAATTCATGCTCTAGCCGCTCTACCAATTGCAATCGATTAGGCAAGCCAGTAAGCGCATCGTGGTGCGCCATAAATTCCATCTTAGCTTGCGCATTTTTGCGCTCTGTAATATCAACCGATACTATCAAAGCGACTTTTTCATCATAAAACGCGAGCGGCATTATGTGAGTTTGCAAGAATAATTGTTTGCCGGTAGAAGTAATAAAACGCTCCTCAATCACATCCAATTCTTCATTGCCGCGAATTACCCGGTAATCATTTTGCAGCATGGTATCTATATCAAACACCGAATTTTTTAATAATTGACGCACATGCAAATTCCGCATTTGATCGGGTGTGTAACCCAGCTCGCTGGCGAGCGATTTGTTCGCAAACAAATAGTAACCAGCAATATTGCGCGCACCGATCATCACTGGCAGGTGATCAATAATCTGGCGCAAATGCTCTTCACTTTTACGCAGAGCTAATTCAACGGCGCGACGTTTGGCGAGAGAGAGTTCGACAATATCCAGTAATTGATTGGAGCTGGCGATTAACTGCGCCAGCTCATCTTTGCGCTGGGCCGGTAATTGGGTGAGACGATTTACGCCGGGATGATCGGGATTAATGTTGTTAATTTCACGCGATAATCGCACCAGAGGTTTCGTCAGCGTGTAATAAAACACTACAAAGAGCAGCAACACTAAAAACATATTGCGCAACAAACCCGTCATGAGCGCTGTTTTGGAGCGATTGTAAAACCCCTCCAGCGCCAAATCCATATCCACCGAAAAACGAATACTGCCCGATGTACCATCGCTGTACCCTGGCAACAACAAATTGGCGGTATATTCACGCGTATTGTCGGTAATTTTACTTGTTAACCACCGGGTTTTTATTTCGGGGCGCGTACTGCTACCTTGCGCCAGCACATTGCCGGTATCGTCGTAGATCACGACCTCATAAATAAACCCATAACGCAGCAGACCGTTAACTACTTCATAGGATAATTCATCGTCCAGTGTTGAAACAGAACGCACTGCGGGAGGCGTGGCTACCTGAATGACACGGTCAATAAGGGTTTTAAGTTCTTTTTCCTGATTTAAAAAATCGAGGTATAACTGCACCGAGCTCAATAAAAAGCTCAATACAAAAGCGAGGATGATGCCAATTTTGGCAAGCTGAAAAGAGATGCCGTTAAAAAAGGAAGGCGCTTTATCTCTCATTGACCTAAGGTTTCCGCGGGCTGAATCTCGTTATATGAATCTGGGGCAGGTCTTGTCCCAAGGCAGGCAATCTCGGATTAATCTGGCCTGAGTATAGATCAATATTATTCCTGTCGCTGAATCTATCACTCTATTTTTTATAAGAAATTTGTCTTTTCGACAGAGCGAGACTGACATCGGAAAAGGGAATCCCGAACGAATATCCCACTGCAGCTTGCGTCAGTTGTCCATGGTGAATATTAAGCCCCGCCCGAAAACCGGCATCACTATTCAACACCGCCAAACCGGAATCGGCCAACCGCACAATATAACTGAGCGTCGCATTGGTTAGACCAAGAGTAGCTGTGCGCCCAACTGCACTGGGAATATTAGCGACGCAATAATGCACCACACCTTCTTCAATATAAGTGGGAGATTGATGGGTAGTCGGCCGCGAGGTTGCAAAACATCCCCCTTGATCAATAGCCACATCGACCAACACGCTACCGGAGCCCATTTGCCTGATCAGATCGCGACCCAGCAACTTGGGAGCACTGGCGCCGGCATTCAGAACACTACCAATCACCAGATCAGCAGTCAGCGCAAGCTCTTCTATTCGAGCTTGCACGGCGTATTCGCACACTACTCGACCACGCCACAGATCATCTAGCTGGCGCAAACGGGCAATCGATTTATCCATCACACGTACCTGAGCACCCATACCCACCGCCATCGCAGCAGCATTAGCGCCCACCACCCCACCACCCAAAATCAATACATTGGCAGGTGCCACGCCGGGAATTCCGCCCAGCAAAATCCCCTTGCCTCCCTGCGCCATTTCCAAATGATGCGCACCCGCCTGCACAGCCATTCTCCCGGCAATTTCTGACATAGGCGCGAGCAACGGCAAACGGCCTTGTGCATCCACCAAGGTTTCGTAGGCGATACAACTGGCGCCCGAGGCGAGTAACATCTCCGTCAATTCACGACTCGCCGCGAGGTGCAAATAAGTAAATAAAATATGTCGATGATTGAGCAGCGCAAACTCTTCCTGTTGCGGTTCTTTCACTTTGACGATCAATTCAGCACAGGCATAAACCTCTGCTAATGAATCAACCATCGATGCCCCCACTTGCTGATATGCAACATCCGCAAAACCCGATGCACTACCTGCTCCGCGCATGACATAAACACTGTGCCCCGCTGCACTCAATTCAGCAGCGCCTGCGGGAGTCAAGGCAACACGGTTTTCACCCACTTTCACTTCTTTGGGAATACCAATACGCATAGTGACTCCTGTAATTTCCAGCGAAGTTACTATCGAGTATAGCCACGCTTTTCAGCGAAAAACTGCAGGCAATAAAATTGCCGTCAATAACCAGAGAGAGATTGGCGCGACTTATGCTGGATAGATTGCGTACCGTTTTTTTGACGCTCAATTAACCACAAAAAACGGCACCACAGACAATAAATCCCGCCTGTCAGTCATTATTGACTGACAAATTGGGGCACTGCTGTGACAAAAATGGGGCGTACCGAGGCTTGTTATGAGTATCTATGCACAAGAATTACGCGAACGGGTTATTAAACCCTGTTTGCAAATTTTTAACGAAGATTCTGAAGTGGCCGAAATTTTATTGCTCGCTACCGCCGCCCGCGAATCCGGTTTAGGACAACATTGCTGCTGCGCTCAAACCAATGGCTTGGGGCTCTACCGCATTACCGCTGAAAAACATATCGAACTGTGGGATAAATACCTGATCCAGTTTCCCGACCTTGCATCGCGCCAGCGTGGACTTGCCAGCCAGCAGCAGTTTCTAAAAGACCCTCACGCTGAACTGGTTACCAACCTCAGCTACGCAACCGCTATGGCTTGGATGATATATCGCCGCGCGGCTATAGATACCAGCAAACCACTCGAATCAACC
This sequence comes from Cellvibrio sp., assembly GCA_003524365.1. GTDB lineage: Bacteria > Pseudomonadota > Gammaproteobacteria > Pseudomonadales > Cellvibrionaceae > Cellvibrio. The sequence continues at coordinate 4,746 of DQHS01000235.1, forward strand.
AGCCTTGCTGCACTCTGGGCGAACCATTTTGATAACGGCACAGGCTCACCCAGAAATGCGGAAGACTTTATGCAAACCTATCGCAGTCTGGTAATGGATAGCTCAAAAAAATTGGTGGCCTAACACCAACTCAACTTACTTAAAGGTATTACAGGCATCTACTTTGCCTTGTTCAAAACCACGGTTAAACCATTCCACTCGCTGCTTGGAGCTACCGTGAGTAAAACTTTCCGGACGCACAGCTCCACCTGCCTGTTGTTGTAATTTATCGTCGCCAATCGCCGAAGCCGCATTTAATGCTTCTTCGATATCGCCATCCTCCAGCATTTGCCGTTCAGTATCGGCGTAGTGCCCCCAAATTCCTGCATAACAATCCGCTTGCAACTCCAATTTTACCGATAGCTGATTTGCTTGGGCTTTTGACATTTGCTGCTGCGCTTGCGTCACCTTTGCAGAGGTTCCAAGCAAGGTTTGCACATGGTGCCCAACTTCATGAGCGATTACATAGGCTTGTGCAAAATCACCAGGCGCGCCGAGCTTATTTTTCATATCCTCATAGAATGCTAAATCGATATAGAGCTTGTTATCGCCCGGGCAATAAAATGGTCCCATCGCCGATTGTGCATAGCCGCAAGCGGAGCTGACTGCATTGCGAAACAGCACCAGTTTTGGCTCTTGATATGTCAGCCCCAATTTTTTAAATTCCTGATGCCAGGTAGATTCAGTATCAGCCAACACTACCGATACAAATTCTGCCAGCTCCTGATCCTTAGGCGAGAGCTGCTGCGAGCCTGCATCCATTGACGCCGGTGGTGTAGCCAATTGCAGTAAATCAACGCCCATAAATTTGGCCCCGAAATACACCAGCACCCCGATGATCAATAAAGTGCGGCCAGTTTTGGTTCGCAGTAAAAAAGGTAAAATCCGCGCCACCGCCGATACACCACCCATCGCCCCCATAGAAGATGAACTGGCGCTGCGCATATCTTCCACATTGTCACTGCGACGACCTTGTTTCCAACGCATAATTTATCTCTTTTGGTTAAGTCAGTGGTTATATAAGTCGCGAATAATTAAGTCAGTAGTTAAGTCAAATCAAAGCGCGCTACTATAGGCTCTGAGATCATCATAATGACAACAATACACTCAAAGCAGTAAATCCGTATAATTTAGGAGTTTTTATGTCTACAAGCCCCCTGGCTGGCCAACTCTTACCCGCAGACCTGCTGGTAGATCTCCCCAAACTAATCGATGCCTATTACACCAATAAGCCCGATGTCGGCATTGCCGAACAACGCGTAAGCTTCGGCACCTCCGGCCATCGCGGCTCATCATTCAATAACAGCTTCAACGAAAACCATGTACTGGCGATTAGCCAAGCGATTTGCGACTATCGCAAACAAGCCGGCATTACCGGACCGCTCTATGTTGGCATCGACACCCACGCGCTCTCTGAGCCCGCGCAAATCAGCGCAGTAGAAGTGCTCGCAGCGAATGGCATTGAGATTATGCTCGCTAAAGATGGCGAATACACACCCACTCCTGCAATTTCCCATGCGATCCTCACTTACAACCGTGGCCGCACATCTGGTTTAGCAGATGGCATTGTGATTACGCCTTCGCATAACCCACCAGATAATGGCGGCTTTAAATACAATCCACCCAATGGCGGCCCGGCCGATAGCGACATCACCAATTGGATGCAAGCGCGCGCCAACGAATTACTGGAAAATAATCTGCGCGATGTAAAACGCATGGACTACCATCAGGCGATCAAATCAGCCACTACCCATCATCATGACTATGTACACAACTACGTAAAAGATTTGATCAACGTAGTGGATATGGAAGCGATCCGCGGCGCGAATGTGCATATGGGTGCAGATCCTCTTGGCGGCGCCGGTGTCAATTACTGGAGCGCAATTGCCGATCACTACCAAGTGAATTTAAAAGTACTCAACACGGCTGTCGATAAAACTTTTTCATTTATGACGGCAGATTGGGATGGAAAAATCCGCATGGACCCATCTTCCGCTTACACCATGCAAGGTATGGTTGAGCGCCGCAATTTATTTGATGTCGCCTTCGCCTGCGATGCAGACCACGATCGCCACGGCATAGTTGCACCGAGCTGTGGCCTGTTGCCGCCGAACCATTATCTCGCGGTCGCGATTGAATATTTATTTCAAAATCGCCCGCAATGGCGCGCTGATACTGCAATCGGTAAAACGGTTGTGAGCAGCGCGATGATCGATAAGGTCGCGAAAAAAATCGGCCGCCGTTTGTATGAAGTTCCCGTAGGATTTAAATGGTTTGCGCCGGGTTTGTTTGATGGCTCACTTGGCTTTGGTGGCGAAGAAAGTGCAGGCGCTTCTTTCTTGCGGATTGATGGCAAGGTTTGGACAACCGATAAAGACGGCATTATCCCTTCACTGCTCGCTGCAGAAATTAAAGCAAAAACGGGCCGCGATCCTGGTGAATGTTACAAGCTGTTGGCTGATGAATTTGGTCATGCCGCAGAAGCCCGCGTAGAAGCACCCGCCAATACAGCGCAGAAAAAAGCGCTGTCAAAATTATCACCTGAGCAAATTACTTCCACTGAATTAGCGGGCGATAAAATCGAAACCATTTTGACTAATGCACCGGGCAATAATGCCAGCTTTGGTGGCATTAAAGTAATGAGCAAAAATGGCTGGTTTGCCGCGCGACCATCAGGCACCGAAGAAATCTATAAAATTTATGCGGAAAGTTTTAAAGGAAAAGAACATCTGCAACAATTAATTGCGGAAGCGCAAGTGATTGTGGATAAAGCAATTTCATAGTCTTGTTGTTTCAACCCCTTGGAAAAAGGGGCCCAGGGGATTTGACCTATACTCTTACCTTTTAAAACCCTCTGGCCCACGACTGGCCCACAAAACAAAAGAATCCGATACGACATGAGTTTGTATCGGATTCTTTTGTTATTGCCCTACAGACGCAATCCTTAAGCGAACAGCATTGCTTCAATGTGAAAACCTTTTTATCCGAATCCGGGTTACTTCAGATACTCGAAAACCAATCAATCAATATTTTCTTTTCCCCGGTAGTTAAACTGCCATCAGGTGGCATGGGGCGAATTTTGTCATCGAAAATTTTCAATTCCATCTGTGTTTTTCCATCTTGTTTATGCAGCCAATTAGTGATCGTTAATAAATTGTTTGACTGTTGCGATAGTTCACTATGGCATTGCGCGCAACGCTGCTGAAGAATTGCACTGACTGCTGCGGGAGGAACTAATGATTTAGCTGTAACCTGCTTCCCGGCGATTTTCTGCATCTGGTAACTTTCCCCAGCAGATAAACGCAGTATTGCTGCATTGCGATCATCTACAATAAAGATACTGCCATCTTGCGCAAGAGTTAATCCAACCGGCGCCCCTTCAGGGCGCAAACCCGGAACCTCATTCCATTGCGAAATGACCTCCGTATGTTGTGCTACTTTTTTATCACCCGACGTGGACTGCCCGTCTCCCAAACCGCCTTTGGGGTTAAATTTATGTTCGGTATAAATACCACCCGCAGTTGCCGGTGCACGCCAGAAAATGGCGCTTTTTTGTAGCTCGGGGCGGCCTTGTTCATCAATTGTGTAACTCACTAACCGATTACCTGCGATGCGGTAACCATGCCAGCTCATAAGCAATGTGTTTTGTAATGCGGCTAATTTAGTATGCGAGTAATACAACATATCCAGCGGAGCAACGTGGGGTGGCAGCAGCGTCCAAGGTTGTTGATAGCCATCTTGCTTACAACTGCTACCATCCAAACTAACGTTGCGATTGAAACATAAAGGCCAACCGTAAAATTTATTACCCCCGATAATGTTTAACTCTTCATAAGGTTCATCTGCGCCGGGGAAATCCATACTATTTTCAGCTTGCAAAATAGTGCCGGCGGGGTGGACAACCAATGCCATTGAATTGCGTAATCCACGCCCGATAATTTCAAAATCGGCAGAATATGTATTGGTTTTTTTGTCGATATTATAACGACGGATACTAGCTTCTTTGCCATTGATACAATCGGCAAGGGGAATCTTTTTATCGCAGCGATCAGATGAGCTACCGATATTAACCAGAAGATTTGACTGATTATCAAAGGTAAAATTTTTGAGTGGATGTAAATAGTCAGCATCGAAAGGTAAATTATCGATCACCGTTTCCAAATTGGTCACTTCACCATTTACCCAGGAAAAACGCTGTATGCGATTAGCCTCGCCCAGATATATTTTCCCATCAGGTCCGTGCATTATTTTATGTGGCAGATTTAATTGGGTTAATAAAATTTTTGCCCGAGCTGTCGGATTACGATAATCCACTACCAACAATTGCCCCTTCCGCGGCACCCACGCGCCCATATCGACAACCAGCAGTTTATCGTCTGGTGTTTGCACCAAGGTACGCGGCATTTTAAATGGGTTATTCGCACTACGCTGCGCAACTAGTCCCAGACAGGTTCCCGACTGGGTGACGACTGGCAGCTGGGCAAATCCATCGCACTGGCTAGCAATGGTGATATAAGAACCAGCAAAGACCAGCGGGCTGAATATCAACAACATACTCGCGACACACAACGCGAACCTGCTATTTCTCATTATAAAAATCCCTGTGATTAGTATTTAAGGGGCATCGTCGCAGCATATAACGAATGCCCAGTTCATTTTGGTGAGCTGGGCAGATAATTTTCCAGGCTACAGATTAATCATCCGAAATTTCTATCTCTGGCAACGAATTGTTATTGCGATTGTGCTGCTGAACGTTCTCCGCCACCTTTCGAGCAATCGCACGATATTTTTGGCTAATGGCCGATTCAGGATCGGCAGCAACGGACGGCTTACCACGATCTGCATCTGCTCGAATAGATAAATCCAGCGGCAAAGAACCCAGCAATTCAGTTTGGTAATCACGTGCGATACGTTCGCCGCCGCCCTCGCCAAAAATATGCTCTTCATGACCGCAGCTTGAACATGTATGGATCGCCATATTTTCAATTACACCTAAAATCGGCACGTTCACTTTGCGGAACATTTCTATGCCTTTTTTTGCATCCAACAAAGCTATGTCCTGCGGTGTAGTAACAATCACAGCGCCCGTAACTGGCACTTTTTGAGCAAGGGTAATCTGTATATCACCAGTGCCGGGCGGCATATCAATAATTAAATAATCCAGATTATCCCAGCGGGTTTGCATCAATAATTGCTGCAGTGCACCCGTCGCCATAGGGCCGCGCCAGAGCATGGGCGTTTCTTCAGTAACCAAATAGCCCATAGAAATCGACTGGATTCCGTAAGCGTTAATCGGCAGCATTTGTTGTTTACCCGCTTCACCAACCACCTCAGGGCGGCGCTGCCCTACTCCTAGCATTTGTGGCTGACTGGGGCCGTAAATATCTGCATCCAAAATACCGACGCGCGCACCCTCTGCTGCCAGGGCCAATGCAAGATTTACTGCAGTCGTAGATTTACCCACACCACCTTTGCCCGATGCCACTGCAATAATATTTTTTACTTGCGGGATCGCTTGGGGGTGTGCCGAACTTTGATTTATTGCCATAAAAAGAACCTCTACACAAAACTATTTGACATCCGTTTTTCTGCCGACTNNATTGTATTAAGTCGCTTCAGCGAATTCTTCCAGCTCGTCGCGGTCATGCTGATGGTCTTTGGCGAGCAACATATAAACGGACGGCAGTACGAACAAGGTAAAAAAGGTGCCGATGGTCATGCCCAGCACCAATACGATACCAATCGCGTTACGTGCTTCCGCACCCGCACCAGTGGCAAAGATCAGCGGGGTGTGACCAGCAATAGTCGCAACACTGGTCATCATTACCGGACGTAAACGCAGTGAGGACGCTTCGCGAATCGCATCGAGTTTAGCGACACCCTGCTCCTGCAATTTGTTAGCAAACTCCACCACCAAAATGCCATTACGCGCAATCAAGCCCATTAGCGTTACCAATCCTACCTGTGAATAAATATTCATAGTAGTGGTGAAACCGTCGGTAAAAAATGGCAGAGGCATAGGCATTTTCCAGAAGGTAAACAACAGCGCACCGAACATAGCCAAAGGCACTGAACCCGCCAAAATAACCAAGGGATCACGGAAGCTATTATACTGCGCGGAGAGAACCAAAAAGATCATCACAATCGCCATCAGGAAAGCCGGCAAAAAAGTATTACCTTCGCGCTTCAACTGGCGCGATTCACCGGTGTAATCGATGGTGTAACTCTTAGGTAAAATTTTTCGCACTTCTGTTTCCAGAAAATCCAGGGCTTCACCCAAAGGCACGCCGGGAACACCGCTAATTTTTACCGCGTTTAGCTGTTGCATACGGTTAATGGTTCGCGGTTCCGTAGAGTGCGTAAGGGTGGCCACTTGATCTAACCGAATCAGGTTGCCCTCTGGGCCTGTTATGTAAAGACTTGCCAGATCATCTGGATTTAAACGCTCTGCGCGCTTTACCTGAGGTATAACCTTGTAGCTCTGACCGGCCATGTTGAAACGATTGACATAACCACCGCCGAGCAAAGTACCCACGTCATTAGTGACTGTTTGCAAATCCAAACCAAGATCAGCCACTTTTTCACGATCGATATTCAACTTGTAATCAGGTTGATCAACTTTAACGTCCAGTGTCTGGAAGTAAAACTTGCCCGACTTCTGCATGATTTCCTGAACTTTTAACGCGTAATCGTAAATCTCTTTAATATCCGCCGTTGACGCCAATACAAATTCGAACGGGAACTGACCGCCGCCCGGCAATGCTGGTGGAGTAATGGGCAGGATTTTCACGCCGGAAATCGCCGATAACTTCTGTTGCACTTCCGGCATTATTTGAAAAACATCGCGATCACGATCGCTCCAAGGTTTTGTCACCATGCCGGAAAAGCCACCCGTAGGGAACGTTAACTGAAATGTAAACTCTGTTTCAGGAACGCTCATAAAGACTTCGTTTACTTGCTTTCCATAGTGAGAAGCCTGATCAACAGTTGAGTTGGCTTGCGCATCTACAATACCGAAAATAACGCCCTGATCTTCTGTTGGCGCCAACTCTTTGGGTGACATGCTGTAAAGAGGAAAACACAGCGCTGTAATGCCAATCCAAAAAATATAAACGCCGGCGCGATTCTGCAAACTTGCAGCTAATTTGCGGCCATACCATTCACGGAAACGCTCAAAGGGTTTTTCCAGCGGCGCTTTTAAACCGGTGTGCGGTTTCAACATACGCGAACCCAACATCGGCGACAACGTAATGGCGACAATTGCCGAAATAGTCACCGCTCCTGCGAGCGTTATTGCAAATTCGCGGAACAATGAGCCAATCAAACCACCTTGCAAACCAATCGGGATATACACAGACGCCAACGTCACTGTCATTGCCAAAATCGGCCCTGCTAACTCACGCGCAGAAACAATCGCTGCCTGGAAGGGCTTCATTCCATCTTGAATATGACGTTCAATATTTTCCACCATCACAATTGCGTCATCGACAACCAAACCGACGCAGAGAACAATTGAGAGAAGCGTTAGCAAGTTCAGTGAAAAACCACAGACTTGCATAATGAAGAGCGCTCCGACTAATGACAAAGGAATCGCCAATACCGGGATGATCACTGAGCGACTAAAGCCGAGGAATAAAAAGATGACGACAACAATAATTAACAGTGTTTCAGTGAGCGTTTTAATTACCTCATTGATTGCTGCATCAATATATTCAGTTGAGTCGTAGGCGACCGTTCCTGACAAACCTGTCGGCAATTCCGCTTTAATTGCCTCCATCTCTTTATTGACGGCTTTCATCACATCCAATGCGTTTGCATTGGGTGCGACCCATACGCCCATAAATACAGCGGTATCACCTGAGTAGTTAACTACTGTGTCGTAGTTTTCTGCGCCCAGCGCCACATCAGCAATATCACTTAAGCGAATAATGCCATCTGCCGAATTACGAACAACTAACTGTCTAAATTCATCAACGCTTTTTAAATCAGAATTTGCACTCAAATTTACTTGCGTATAGGTACCGCGAGTTTGCCCAACGGCGGCCTGCACGTTGTTAGCCGCTAATGCAGCACGAACCTGAACGGGAGTTACATTTAAAGCCGCCATGCGTTCCGGTTTGAGCCAAATACGCATCGCAAATGTTCTGCCGCCCAACACATCCGCTTTTTGTACACCCGCAACTGCAGTTAAACGCGGCTGTATCGAACGAGTTAAGAAATCGGTGATTTGGTTTTGCTCAAGAATTTCCGAACTGAAACTTAAGTAGGCAGCAGCAAATTGGGAATCGGCGGCCTCAATACGAATTGCAGGAACTTCCGCTTCTGGCGGTAAATCGCCCCGCACTTGATTCACCTTGGCAGAAATTTCAGTCATGGCTTTGAGTGGATCGTAATTCAAGCGTAAGTGTGCAGTCACGGTAGACATGCCCATCGCACTTTGCGACTCGATGTAATCAATACCTCCAGCCGAAGCAATCGCGCGCTCGATCGGTGTTGTGATAAATCCACGCACTAATTCAGCGTTAGCACCAACATATACAGTATTAACGATAATGACGGAGATATCGCTACGAGGGTACTGGCGCACAGTCAGGTTGGAACCTGCCTGTATACCCAAAATTAAAATAAGCAGGCTCACCACTATGGCAAGAACCGGCCGTTTGATAAAAATATCAGTAAATTTCATAAGTTAGGCTCATGGGCTTTTTGGCTTATGGAGTAAAACGTCTGGTGTTATCACTCGCTCCCGTGCTTGGGAAGCGAGTCGATAAATAAACATTAACTATCTGCAGGAGTTGGTTCGAGTTTGAATTCCGGTGTTGGCAAGGTGCCCACAGTTACCGCCTGTCCATTCAGTAATTTGAACGCACCCGCACTGGCAACTACCTCACCTGCCTTCAGACCATCAACAATTTCTACGAAATCACCACGCGCTTTACCTAAACGCACAAACTGTTGACGCGCTTTAAATGTACCCGCTTTTTCACCAGCTTCGATTACAAAAACCGTATCGCCAAAAGGTGCATAAATTACTGCTGTGCTAGGCACGGCCAATACTTGCTGTGGATCAGACAGAGTCACTTTGGTTTCAACTGCCATGCCTGGAATCAACTGACTTTTTTCGTTTTGTAGATACGATTGCACAATTGCATTGCGTGTTACTGAACTGATTTCAGCACCTATTGCCGTGATCTCACCGGCAATTGTTGCGTCGGAACCATCACCGACGTTGACTTCAACCGGTAGACCGCGCGTCATTTGCACCAACCAAAATTGTGGCACTGGAAAATTAACACGCACACTGTTGGTCGCTTGCAAAGACACAATTTCGCCACCGACTTGCAGGTCTTCCCCCAAGTCAACCTGACGAATCCCCAAACGGCCATCAAAAGGAGCGCGCACTATTTTTTTATCGAGTGTCGCTTTCAAATCACCTACATCACCTTCAGCAGATTCCATTTGCTGAACTGCAGTATCAAGCTCACTTTGCGAAACAGTGTTGCGTTTACGCAATTCAACCAAACGCTCATGATTGGATTTCGCCAAGCGCAGGCGCGCTTCAGCAGCACTCAATTGCGCTTGCTCGTTACCGGATTCCTGAACCAGAATTACGGTGCCTTTCTTTACTTGCTCACCCGACTTAAAGCGAATTTCTTTAACCTTACCGGCAACTTCAGCAGCAATCACAATACCTTCAGATGCCTCTACGGTACCCATTGCCGTGTAGCTATTGGGCCATTGCTGAACCTCTGCCGTAAAGGTACTGACCGTTTCCGACGGTACCGGGGTGTTCTCACCTGCCTGCACCATAGCGGCAATTTGGCCACCTTTAATACCGCCAACAATCAATACAATTCCTAGAAGGCTTGCCGCAGCAATGCCGATTGATTTCACATTGTTCATAGATGAGGAACCATTGAGAGGAAAAAGAAGATCACTTACAGAACTGCGCAAGACATGCGGGAGGGAAGGCGATAAATCGACGGTATCCCAACCATAACTTCGGCTTTTTTCAGCTAAAGAATTGTTGCACAGCCATATATAAAACCAAAACCAACAAGTGTCACAAAATGTAAAGGTGACCGGTCAGCCTGGCCATCAGGAAAAACCAGCCGACCATCTGGTCGGTTGGCAAATAATATTCCCTTTTTGATCATTGTCCAACGAATTGTTAGGCATAACACAAAGTTATGACATTCATCATTCAATGACGCAGCGATTATCCTCTAGTAAGGGACAAGACCTGTCAGCAGACAAAGCTCTACATCAAACAGAGCGAAAAACTTACGTACGCGGATATAAGCCGGATCAACAATAGCTTGCAGGTTCCTCACATATACCGTTGATCATGGGTTGATAGGTGATATCCACTCGATACTTATCACCGGTTATGCGATACAGCAGTTCACACAGCGGAGCATATCGCTCCAACGGAAGCTCAATCGCCTCACCTTCAATGAGAACAAGATTTGATCGATCGAGAATGGCAACGTGACCTGCCGCCGTTGCCCAGACTCCGATTGCCTGAATCTGGATGCGAACAACACCTGAATGGTATTTCTGAATAGATTGTGGCTTGGGCACATATTGGCGAAAATTTTGCCCCGCCGAAAAATTGGGAGATGAATTGAATTTTGACCCGATAACGCCAACCGCTGCTAACTGGCGCTTGAGTAATTGGGTTTTATTAAAGCCAATGAAGTTTTCTGGATAGAAAATTAATGCGGTAGCTGTCATATAAACATCCTTGCTATTTATGTTAAGAGATATCTTTCCGTGATCGCGTGGGATTCAACCAAAGAAACTAACAAAAATCAACCATTGAAATCAGCTGAGCTTATCGATAAGTCTGCTAGGATTTGCGCTCTTCCGATTTTTTTAAGGATTATTTATGACCTGGGCACCCCATGTAACCGTCGCCACTATTATTGAACGTGATAATCGTTTTTTAATGGTGTATGAAGAGGCCGATGGCAAAAAAGTTTACAACCAACCCGCTGGTCATTTGGACCCTAACGAAACATTAAAAGAAGCAGCGATTCGCGAGACTTTGGAAGAGACCGGTTGGACGGTTGAGCTGACTGGTGTAGTGGGTATTAATTTGTATACCGCACCGAGCAATGGAATAACCTATTTCCGCACTACCTTTATCGCCCGGCCGATTAGCCATGACCCAACGCGATTGCTGGATACCGGGATTATCGAAGCCGTTTGGCTAACCTATGAAGAACTCGTTGCTCGCAAAGACCAGTTGCGCAGCCCTATGACTCTGCAAATTATCGAAGAATATCGCACTAGCCGACGCTTTCCGCTCGATGTTGTTGGATGATCTTGTCGGCTAAGGTGGCAGTGAGGGGCTG
>DQHS01000002.1 GCA_003524365.1 Cellvibrio sp.
CGCCGCCGTCGCCGCCATCGGGGCCACCCTTGGAAATAAACTTCTCCCGCCGGAAGCTCATGAATCCGTTGCCACCATTACCGGCTTCGACATGAATTGGGGCTTCATCAACAAATTTCACAACGCACTCCAGAGGAATAGAAAATACAAATACAAAAAACTATTTAGAACGTAAATATAAAAAAGCCCTGGCGTGGACGACAGGGCTTTTTTATTGTTCTTCATTTTGCCCACTGCAAGCAGCAAGCTTGGCTAGTATTTTAGCGCAATATTAAGCAGCAGGAATGATGCTTACGTATTGACGGCCAAAAGCGCCCTTAATTTCGAACTTAACGGTACCGTCCACTTTCGCGAACAGAGTATGGTCTTTACCCAGACCTACGTTTACGCCAGCGTGAAACTTGGTTCCGCGTTGACGAACAATAATGCTGCCGCCAGAAATCAGTTCACCGCCGTAAGCTTTAACACCAAGACGTTTCGCTTCTGAATCGCGACCGTTACGAGAACTACCAACCCCTTTCTTGTGAGCCATTTTATAGCCTCCTCAATTAACCTTTGATAGCAGTGATTTTCACTTCAGTGAACCACTGACGATGACCTTGACGCTTCATGTGATGCTTACGACGACGGAATTTGATGATCTTCACTTTGTCGGCACGGCCATGAGCAACTACTTCAGCAGTAACGGTTGCACCTTCAACAACAGGAGCGCCAATCTTGACGTCTGCGCCGTTAGCAACCAGATACACTTTGTTGAATTCAACAACGCCACCAGTAGTGAAATCGATTTTTTCGAGTTTGAGGGTTTCACCCACAACTACGCGATGTTGCTTGCCACCGCTTTCAAAAATTGCGTACGCACTCATTTACATTGCTCCAATAAACACTTGGACGACACGAAGTAGCTTGGCGACATGCCTGGGCATTTGGGACTAGCGTCGTATACCGGTTTTCAGGGGCGGCGATTGTATGCCAAATGGCCAATGAATCGCAAGCAAAAGCGACAATCAAACATTGAGCGAATTGGGCACCGATAACCAGCCAGCAACATGTCGGGCGGCGATTGGGCGGGAGATTAGATAACCCTGCAAATAATCCACCCCCATCGCCACCAGCAAGTTGCGCTGCTGCTCAGTCTCAACTCCCTCAACCACGATGCGAAAACCCAAACCGCGCGCCATACCAACTATGGCGAGCAACAACTTGCGTGCATCATGATCGAGATCAGCGATAAAACTGCGGTCGATCTTGATGATATTGACCGGCAACCGCCGCAAATAGGCCAGCGACGAGTAACCAGTGCCAAAGTCATCAATCGCCAAACTCACCCCCAAAGCGCGGATTTGCTCCAACACCGAGCAAACCAGATCTATATCGTGGGAAAAAACACTCTCCGTGATTTCGATTTCCAGCCGTTCGGGCGCAAGGCCCGATACCGCCAGAGCCGCATTAACATCGGCCAACAAGTCGCCACCTAAAATTTGATGGATAGAAACATTGACGCTAACGACAGTGCCGCCCAACCATTGCACAGCCGTTTTGCAAGCCGAAGCGAGCACCCAACGGCCCAGCGGTACAATCAGCCCACTCTCTTCCGCCACCGGAATAAACAAGAGCGGCGAGATAGCTCCCAACTCGGGTTCATCCCAACGCAGTAACGCTTCCATTTTGCGTGGGATCGAGGACCCACAGGGCTCGATCGGCTGAAATACCAAGGACAACTCGTCCGCCTCTAACGCTGAATGCAATGAACGGCGCAAGCGCTGGCGCTGCTGGATACCGACATCCAGGGCTAAATCGAAGAGTTTTACACCGCCGGTACCCTGCTGGCGCAAACTGTGACGGGCGACAGAGGTTTGATAGAGGAGCTGTTCCGCATCACGCGCTTCTCCTGGAAAAGCGGAGATGCCGATCATGACATCGATACGCATAACACCGGCGCCAGTCTCGATAGGCTGCTGCAAAACGCCGCGCAACAGCGCTGCCTCATGCACCCATTTACGCCCTTGCATGCTCATGGTGACCGCAAATTCGGAGCCACCCCAGCGCGCGATCAAACTGCCAGAGGGCATCGCACTTTTTAACCGATCGGCCAATACCAACAAAATCTGCTCACTGATAGCGGCACCCTGAAGCTCGATCACATCGAAGCGCAGCACTTCAATCGCAAGCACACCCAGACAGCTGCTATTCGCGCGCGCCATCTCAATCTGCTGGCGCAGCTCGCGCTCAAACGAGCTGCGATTTAACAGCCCGGTAAGCGCATCGGAAGATGCCACCCGCGCCAGCTCCTGTGCATAGCGTTCTTTCAAGGCGATTTCCAATTGTAACGTTTCTATTTGCTCGGCAAGGCGCAGCTCCAGATCATCTTTGGCGCGCGCCAGCTCATCGCGCTGACTGGCAGCATTGGCAAGTGTGCGGTCTTTATCACGCGCCGCGCCAAACAAATGCAGCGAACTATCACGCGACACTCGCGCAAAACCCGTCAGACCGATAAAGAGCGCCATCCCCAGACCAGCCACCACCAAATCATCCATAGCGCCTGTAGTGGAAAACAGAATCACCAATGGACCTATAAGCATGGCTATAAACAGACGACTTACCCACGGCATCAAAGCCAATACATTAATGCTGCCCGCAGCGATAGTCGCCATTACCAGCGCAATCACAAGACGCTGGGCGGTCGATGCATCATAAAAATAAGCGACCGAAAAGGTCGCCCAGATCCCGCCGGACACCAATGCTCCAACCATAAATAGCCGGATCATCTGCTCATGATTTTGCCGCTGCTGGCGCACCGATTGATGCCACCACCACAAACTGGCAAGGCGCAACACACTCACTAATTGCATTCCGCCCCACCAGAGCATAAGCGAAAGCTGACTCGCAGCACCTTGAAAATAGAGCGCCAAAGCCGAGGCGGCGACAAAGGTAAAAATCAAAACATTGGGTAACTGGCGATACATCGCCACAGCTTTTTCATAGAGCAACTGTTGCTCAACCTCCGTCACATCCTGCGGAGCTACCAAACTATCGCGTGCCATAACCACGTCTCTCCTGGCCGGTTAACATCATCTTTTATCCTTACGTCGAGGTCTTTCTTATTACTGAAGCCATTGGTTTTGTTGCAACCACCGCTCAAGCGCATCCGGCCAGCCGGATACACTACCCTGCCCCTGGATCATCCCCACGCCATGAATGCCGGTTTGATAAATATGTAATTCGGACTGTTTATTGTGCTTCAGCACCTCGGTAAAAAACGCGAGGCTATTGCCGACCGGCACTGATTGGTCAGCAATCCCGTGCAGCATAAACACTGGTGGCACCTTATCAGTGACCTGAAATTGTAATGAATTGTCATGCAGCTTTTTGGGGTCAGGATTCTCCCCCAGCAGCGCCTTGCGCGAGCCAGCATGGGCATCGGGCCCGTAAAGTGCGATAACGGGATAACCCAGAATGGCAAAATCCGGTCGCGCGCTTATCTCGCCCAGAGGATCGTCGATACTCATGATGAAATCAGGGCGAGTGGCAACACTTGCCGCCAGATGCCCGCCCGCAGAAAAGCCAATCACCCCCACTTTGGAAGGATCGATTTCCCACTCATCAGCGTGTTTGCGCACCTGACGCACTGCGCGTAATCCATCGAGTAGTGGAGCAGGGAAACCGTATTCTTGCATCCGATACTTGACTACAAATGCTGCCACACCGCGCGCAGCAAACCACTTGGCGATATCGTGCCCCTCGTGATTAATCGCCAGCCGCACATAACCGCCGCCAGGGAAAATCACCACTGCAGTGCCATTCGCTTTGTCGGCCTCGGGCCAATAGGGGATCATCGCCGGGTTATCAACCGCATAAACACGCTGGTCTTTTATATGTTCGCGGTCGGGACTGACCAAGGGTTTTTCATCCCACAGATAAATAGGATCGACAGGTAATTCGCTCACAGGCTGGGCAACTCCAACAATCGGCAGGCAAGACAAAAACAGGACAAGCGCACCCAGGGTGCGACTCCGGACTAAATACATGGGGCTCTCTCGCTCATTAATTCTTATCAGTGAATATCTATAGAAAGATTTGACGAGCGAGAGCTTAGCAAACTTATCGGATAAATGGGCTCGTAGGATCTCAGTGACGGAACTGGGATTCCTCATCCTCCCACCAGTGATTCAGCTGCCACTCAACGCGCGTTGGATCAGCGGCGCGCAACAGCCAATCGCCGGTGATTAACTCCAGCTCAGCGAGCCCCAGCTTCATATCACTCCAAATGCCTTGGGCGTCCTCGCGGATATAGGCTTTGGCCAGATCAACCTCTTCACTCATCATCTGCTCGGCGGTGAGTTCGAGTTTGACTAAATCATCTACCTCATGCTTGAGCGCACCGAGCGCTCCAGTTTCTCCCGAGCCAAAAGGTAGATCTGGCTGGATGACGTGATAAGGGTTGTTGGCTACATTGTTGGCAGTTCTGTTGGTCAAATTGTCAGTCGGCTTCATGGCAAATAGCTCCCGCTAGCGCTTCAAGATATTTATACCCACACAGGCAGTACAGCCTCTATAATCACCGCCTTTCTCGTTTTTCACCTTTCAATAAAAAACTTCACTTTAAGTATAGGCCTTAGATTCCAATGCAAGAGCGCCCCATGCAAGAACAGTACACTCCCGCCGAAGTTGAAGCCCAAGCCCAGCAGTACTGGGAAGACCATCAAAGCTTCAAGGTTATTGAGGATCGCAGCAAAGAAAAATTCTATTGCTTGGCGATGTTTCCCTACCCGAGCGGCAAGCTACACATGGGGCATGTACGCAATTACACCATCACCGATGTGATTGCGCGCTACCAGCGTATGCAGGGTAAAAATGTATTGCATCCAATGGGTTGGGACGCCTTTGGCCTACCGGCGGAAAACGCCGCACTCAAGCATCAGACTGCTCCCGCCAAATGGACTTACTCCAATACCGACCATATGCGCAGCCAGTTAAAACAACTCGGCTTTGGCTTTGATTGGTCGCGCGAGCTGACCACCTGTAAGCCCGAATACTACAAATGGGAGCAGTGGTTCTTTACCCGTCTTTACGAAAAAGGTCTGGTTTACAAACGCATGGCGACGGTGAACTGGGATCCGGTGGATCACACCGTATTGGCGAACGAACAAGTAATCGATGGGCGCGGTTGGCGTTCAGGCGCATTGGTTGAGCGCAAAGAAATTCCGCAGTGGTTTATCAAAATCACCGCCTACGCCGACGAATTGCTGAACGATTTAGACAAACTGCCCAACTGGCCCGAGCAAGTCAAAACCATGCAGCGCAACTGGATCGGCAAAAG
>DQHS01000074.1 GCA_003524365.1 Cellvibrio sp.
AGGAATGCCGGGCCGACCATTTTTTCATCCAGCTTATGGCAACCCAAACAATTATTCGCATCAACCAACGCTTTACCTTGATCAATTAAATTAGCGGTTTGATGCCCAAGCGCTGATTTTTTCTCCGGTTCCACATAAGTAAAAGTAACCAGTGGATTACTATTTTCTACCTCGACGACAGCACCATCCTCTTGATCGCTAACAGAGAACGCATAATTAAACTGTTTGGTGTCAGGCCAAAAAAACGATTGGTTTTGTGTGGCAGAGAAACTAATCACCGGCGGTTCGTTACCAATTTCAAGTGGTGCAGTGAACAATGACTTGGCCCCTTGAGCATCAGTTACTGTCAATTCCAGATTGTATTTTCCCGGTTTATCTAATTCCAAATTCAATTCAACGGCATCGCCTAACGGACGTTCAGGGCAGGATGCATCAGCACAATGCAATTTCCACGCATAGGTAATTTTGTCGCCATCCAAATCCACTGATTTTTTCGCCGATGCGTTAATTTTCGCCGGGACACCGAATTGGGTTTTCTCCAAGGTGATTTCGGCAACAGGTGGCCGATTGCCCGCACCGANNTTGCGTTAATCGTTGCCGGGACGCCAAATTGGGTTTTATCTAATGTAATTTCAGCAACAGGCGGACGATTGCCTGCTCCAACATATTCTATACGCGCAAGACGCGCATCCGGGTTGCCGGTAAACCATGACATGCCGTACTCAAGTACATACAAAGTACCATCGGGCGCAAAGCGTGCATCAATCGGTAATGCGTAATTAATTTGCGGCGCAAAAGGCTCAATTTTTTGAATGCGCCCCTGTTCGTCCATACTCACCACTTTTACCCAAGCGCGCATAAAATCGAGGATAAATAATTTGTTGTCGTAATACGCAGGGTAACGATTTACCGATTCGGGATACTCACCAGAGCGATAGACATCGGCCACCAAGGCTGTGCGGCCACCAGTACCCATTTCAGGAAACACATCGGATGTGCCGTAGGGATAAGCGATAAAAGCCGGTTGTGCAGGTGGTAATTGTTTTGCACCGGTGTTATTGGGCGAATAATTAATGGGATTGTTTACATCGACCAGATCGCCAGATTTTTTTGCAACATAATCGTATTGGTTATAGGGTTTGTTTTGGCCAATAACCAACGGCCAACCAAAGTTACCTGCTGCCGTTACACGATTTATTTCATCGTAACCGCGCGCCCCTTTTTCATCAGAATCATTGCTGGCATCGGGGCCGATGTCACCATAAAACAACGCATTGCTGCGTTTATCAAAAGTCACGCTATAAGGATTGCGCGCACCCATTACATAAATTTCCGGGCGACCTTGTGCGGCATCAGTAAATAAATTTCCGGCAGGAATATCGTAACCGCCTTCCGCTTTAGGCTTTATGCGCAACACTTTTCCACGCAAATCATTGGTATTACCGGGACCACGAAGACCGTCATTTTTTTTCATATCCTTGCGAAAGTCGAGCGGTGCATAACCATCCTGATCGTGTGGATTGGTATTATCACCCGTCGAGAAAAACAGTTCCCCGTTGTTGCCAAATTGCAAATCGCCGCCGGTATGACAGCAGTTATTATCAATCGGGTACTGCAGGATTTTTTGTTCGGTTGTGGCATCGACTTGATTATTGCGCCACAGAAAATGTGACAACCGCTGCGCAATATTACCCTTCTCATCATTTACCGTGAATGCCGCATAAATGCGTTGGTTTTTATCAAAATCAGGATCAACCGCCACACCGACCAAGCCCCACTCCTGAAACTTATCGTAACCAACAACTAGCTTGCCCGCATCGCTGATTTGACCTGTCTTGTAATCGACGCGCTGAAAGGCACCGGGGCGCAACGCAATTAACGCATCACCATTAGGGAAGAACGCCAACTTCACTGGCTCGTCGAGATTTTCGACCAAGGTTTTTTTGATGAAGCGATTATTTTCCGGCCTGGATTTGGTGTAATCCAAACGCGGTTTAAAACCCGTGCGATGATTTAACCCTACTGCATAACTTAAACCGCCCAACAAATGCTGCAGTAAATCCGGATTTGAAAATGACTCACTGGTATGCCCCATGCCGGTATAAAACGCACGACCACCATCGTAATCGTGATACCAGGAAATGGGGTGATCATGGTCATGTCCACCACCTTGATAGGTTGACTCATCAACCTTCGCAACCACGTTGATAAATTCATACATATCACGATAGTTGTACCACTCATCTGCCACACTGATTGCATCAGGCAAGGCCGCAGTCGACAGATGTTTTTTATCGACAAAATTTACTGTCGCTTGCTGCACATTGCTTGGGGTACTGGGATGATCCTTAAATACGGCCCCTACCAAATTGCGATACCAAAACCAATCACCTTCCCATTCGGTATCTGCGGCTGCGTGGATACCTACAAAACCACCACCCGCTTGGATATAGCGTTCCATTGCCAACTCCTGATTTTCATCAAGCACATTGAGCGTGGTATTTAAAAATACGATCGCGTTAAATTGGCTTAGCTCTGCATCGTTAAACAATGCGGAATCTTCCGTCGCCACCACCGAAAACTGGTGTTCTTGCGCTAATTTTTCAAAGGCTGCTATGCCTGCAGGAATTGAATCATGGCGCCAACCTGCAGTTTTGCTGAACACTAAAATCCGTGCACCGCTGATACTTTGTTTATGAGTCGTCAACATGGAAGGTGCCGATGCCGTAGCTGACTGCTCATTGGGCGACGTGCTATCTGATACACCCTGCCCGCAGCTGGCGAGCATAAGAAGTAGGATTAATCCGAGTAACCGCTGAATCTTGATAATAGTGTGCTGGCCGAATGTGTACATGACCGAACCTTTTTAGAAATGTTGTTAGTAGTAGTGATAGCTTTCTTAAAATTTGTTAAACATGGAGAACTGATACAAAAAAGCACATCCATGAAAATGAAAAATGCCGCTGATAGTATCAGCGGCATTCGGTTTTAGCCTGCAGGTTTACGCTTGTAAACGCTTCTTATCCTACGCGCGTAAAAAACTTACCCATGAGATTTTTCCAGCCAGCGTTGCAGGCGATTTTCCAAGTCGTCGTAGCGAATCGGTTTACTAATATGATCATCCATTCCTGCAGCCAGAACCTCTTGATCAGAATCGGATTGCGCGGCTGTGACCGCCACAATTGGCAAGTGCTTGAGGCTATTAACCGTCCGCTCATGTTCCCGTATTTTTTGCGTGGCGGTAATGCTGTCTTGCTCTTTCATATCGTAGTCCATCAATATCAGATCAAAACGTTCTTTTTCTACTATCTCTACCGCCTCCAACCCATTCTGCGCAATTTGCACGTAACAGCCGAGTTTTTTGAGCATAGCGCTGATCACCATTTGGTCTACACGATGGTCTTCAACCAGCAGCACTCTTGGCATCACCGCCAGCTTGTGAGAATCTTTCTCTTGCGGTTTACGCTCGTCATCAAAGTGGACGTTTAATAATTTTTGCACTGCCACATCGTGTAAGCGTTTGCGCATAATCGGTTTTTCAATGACGCACACTTGTGGATGGCTACGCAAATGCAATTTCATATCCGGACTATCACTCTGCAAAATACTCATCGCAATAATTTGTTTTACGTCAGCAATTTCTGGATGCGCTGCAATTTCGCGTGATAGCGCCAAACCATTCATATTATTCAGCTTAGTGAAAATCAGCACCAAATCAAACGGTGTGTTATTGGCAACTTGCTCACGTAATTTGGCGATAGCTTGCTCCTGCCCCGCAGCAATTGCTGTACTCATACCCCAAGCATTAATTTCATCGGCCAGCGCATTCGCATTGCTGTCCGGCAAGTCCACCAAGAGCGCACGTTTGCCGCGCAATTTTTGTTCTGAACCAAAACGACGGTCTTCATGGGAAACCACTTGCAAAGTGACATTAATAAAAATGCGATTGCCGCGATTTTTATTTTCACGCAAATGAATACTGCCGCCCATACATTCGGCCAAGCCTTTACAGATCGACAGACCAATTCCTTTTTGGTTGCTTTCATGGGCTTCTGGATCATTTTCACCAGCAACATTTTTTTCGCTGTCACTGATGATGACTTGCAACTCACCCAGATCATCCTGCTCCTGATGAAACCGCGCCTCGATATATACATGCTCAATTCTGCTGGCTTTCAATGTGTGGTTAAGCAAGGTCGCCAGAATTTGATTCAAACGGGCCACATCGCCCTTTACCCGCAAGGGCATATTCGGATCAAAGCTATAATAGAGCTCAATACCTTGCTGGTGTGCATCAAGAGTAAAATCCTGCACAAATTTTTCCAACACCCGGCGCAGATCAAATTCCACTTCATCAAGCACAAGTGTTTTGGTGGTGATTTTGGAGAAGTCGACCACATTGTTAACCAAATCAATTTGGCGGCCCGTTGCTTTGTTGGCAGTCGTTAATAATTCGCGGTGATGCTCGGAAAGCTGGCTGTCGTCAATCAATGACAGAGTGCTCATAACGTCGCTAATAGACGAGCGAATTTCCTGCCCGAGGTTTACCAAAAATTCATTCTTTAATTCAATCTGTGCCTGCGATGTACGCTTCTCGTTTTCCAGACCCTGTGCACGCTCACGCAGTGAATAATGCGCTTCCAACCGCTCCCAATATGCCAATGAAGTCACTTTGCCTTGATGACTGAGCATCACGTAAAACATGAGCATAATGCAGCCGTATAAAACGCCTTCTGCATTGCCCAATAAAATCGCAGTAATCGCGGCGGGGATTTGGCCAATCGCCAAATACAAACTCAGAAAATGGCGATACGGTGCAAACACGTTTGAGACACTGGAATAAAACACCACCGAGTAGAGCCACATTATCAGGGTTTCATCTTGCATGCCCTGCACCCAAGTGAGCGTCACCAGAATAACGCTCCACCATGCCGCGCCTAGGCACGAGGCGAAAAAGTATTGGTTGCGCCAGCGCGTTGGCGCTCGGGCGTAGAGGCTGTCAAAGCGGAACAAGTAATAACTACGAACTAACGTCACCAGCAGTAAGCCGGTCACCAGCACTATCGCCAGATTGTGTTCTTTTTCCTGAAAGTCTCCAAACGCAAGGCAGAGTACAAAAACGATGAAGTTGAGAATCAAACCGCGTCGGCTGTATTTGGCAACACGCGCGTCGGTTTCACGCATGATGGCGCGGTCTTTCTGAACCTTGGTGGCCGGAACAAAGAAATGAAACATGGTTAATCCACTATTATTACGTTGGAATCTGTACTGGCCTATTTAGGCTAGCTGAGGTAAGGCTAGCTGAGGATATGTACAAATACTTCTTTAATCACAAATACCATAATCGCGAAACCCAGCACGCCAAACAATACAAAGGTGCCAAATTTGCCGGCTTTGGATTTTTTGGCGAGATCCCACACGATGAAAAACATAAAGATAATAAGCCCGCCACCACAAATGTACATGGCCCAGGTTTCAAACTGCTCGAATGTCATGATCGATTAAACCTGATAAGAAAGGGGATAAAGATGATTGGGGCGGCATTGTAGCGAAAAAAACAAAAAGCCGCTGTAGTAGCGGCTCGGAGAATTCAAGTATTGATATGGAGTGCAGTGGCTTTACAAAAACTCGATCAACTCGGGCACTGCATCAAACAAATCCGCGACTAGCCCATAATCAGCCACTTGAAAGATGGGAGCCTCGGGGTCTTTATTGATCGCGACTACCACTCGCGAGTCGCGCATTCCCGCCAAATGCTGCACAGCGCCCGACAACCCTATCGCGATATACAGCTCCGGTGCCACAACCTTACCGGTTTGGCCAACCTGCATATCGTTGGCGGCAAAACCGGCATCGACCGCTGCGCGGGATGCACCTACCGCCGCACCGAGTTTATCGGCCAATTGGTAGAGCAACCGGAAGTTCTCGCTGGACTGCAAGCCGCGTCCGCCAGATACCACTACCCGCGCTGAACCAAGTTCAGGCCGCTCGGTCTGCACCTGTTGCTCGCCAATAAAACGGCTTAATTGTTGTGCTGGTGGCGGCTCAATTGGAGTAATAGGCGCACTGCCCGGCCCCAATACCACCGAGGCAAAAGCACTTGCACGGATACTCAAGAGTTTGATTGGCTGCTCCGTGCGCACACGGGCAAGCGCGCTACCCGCATAAACAGGCCGTTTGAATTCGTTGGCAGAGTCTATGGCGACTACATCGGTAATGGGTTGGACGTCCATCAGCGCGGCGATCCGCGGCAATAGATTTTTACCAAAAGTCGTCGCGCCTACACAGACATAGGCATAGCCGCTTGCCAGCTTGGCCAACCAGGGCGCGAGTGCTTCGGGTAACTGGTGTTCGCAATTCTCTTCATCGGCAACCAGCACCTTGCGGATACCAGGGGTACACGCAGCAGTTTCCGCAACTGCGGCACAATCTTTACCAGCGACCAGTAGATCCACATCCAGATCAGCAAATTCACGTAGACGCACTACGGCGCCCATCACCTTAAGGTTGATCAAGCTGAAGCCCGCCGCATCCTGTTCGATCAATACCAATGCGCTCAATTTATTCGAAGAAGTCACAGAACTTTGGCCTCCTGCCGCAATTTTTCGACCAATTCAGCAACACTGCTTACCTTGATACCCTGCTGACGCACCTTGGGGGCATCTACCGAGAGAGTTTGCAGACGAGGTTGCAGATTTAACCCCAAATCCGCCAGTTCCGTTACTACCAGCGGCTTCTGGCGCGCCCGCATAATGTTGGGCATGGTTGGATAACGCGGCTGGTTAAGGCGCAAGTCAGTGGTAATAACGGCCGGAAGTTTTAATGCAAGGGTCTGCACGCCGCCATCCAATTCCCGTGTTACCCGGATTTCATCCCCGCTGCATTCGATTAGGGAGGCAAAAGTTCCCTGCGGATAACCGCAAAGCGCCGCTAACATCTGCCCGGTTTGATTGTGGTCGCCGTCGATGGACTGCTTACCCAG
>DQHS01000247.1 GCA_003524365.1 Cellvibrio sp.
CCCCTTTCTAAAGAAACTGACAGTGCCCTGCCAATTATACTTAGCAGGGCACTGTCAGTTTCTTTAGAAAGGGATTCGCGCGGCAGCAGCGAGGCGAGGGTGGTTCTGGCTAAAGAAATCGCATCGGCGATCACATGGACCACCGCCCTTTTATCGCCATATTTACCAAACAAATTAAAACCGTCCAATGCCTGTAATGCAGCTTTGGCCATACCAACCGAGCTGGCGTTGATTTCAGTTTTGCCATTGTTAACTTTGTTGCCGCGCTCCCAAATACCGTAATCAGGGGTGCGGTAAGCACTGGCGATGTAATAGACAAGATTCTGCACAAAATCGACTTCGTCGTGGGTGCAGACAATACGCAAACCCGACGCACTCATCTGCGCAAGCATCAAGAGGAAGACGGATGTAGCATCTATCTGGAGATGCCCCCAAGCATCATCTGCCACCACTGGAAGACCGGTGGCAGTATCGTATTTGGCGTGAAGCGCATCGCCATTTTCCAGCGAATGTTTAAATTTTTCGACTTTATGCGCTTGGCGCATCATCGATTGCAACAGGCCACGCATTAATTTGATTGTAGATTGTTGTAGCTGGTCACTTTTGTGATCTTCCCCCTGGTGCTTGAACGCCATACCCAAGGTCCACACACACACAATGGAATAGACGTTATCGCGTACCCAGGCATCGGTGTAATCGCCATGATTGTTAATGGCTGTACTTGCAGGAAGCAGCCCGGTAACCGGGTGCTGTTTACTAAGAATGACTGTTTCGACTTCAGCGTACACACGCTCTAACAGTTGTTTGTGCTTCATAAAGCAATTGCCATCGATAGGGGGAAACAGTTCGTTGGTAGGAGAAGCTGGGAGTAAGTGAGATTGGATTAACTTATTGATATCTATGAAATTACCAATTTAACATAATATACATTATGCGCAACAGGATCAAACCAATCACCAACTGTCAACACCCCAAACCAACACGCGTACAAACAGTTTAGGCATTTTCTATGCCCATAGACAAAAATAATCTAAAAAACCGTGGAATATTTTTTGCGTTTTGTCGCATCGCGCCACGATTCCGGCGCGCAACTCAACAAAAAGGATAAAAACATGGATTTTTTTAAGTCGTCTTACATTGAAGACTCAGGCATTAGCAACGCAAAAATCGCCCAAATATGCGGCGTCACCATCAGAACCGCCCAACGCTGGCGCAGTGGTCGCACCAGGATACCCAGCGCTGCACAGGAATTGATCATACTGCACGTGCGACAACGTGTCATGCCCAACAAATGGCCGGAGCATTGGATTTTCAACCATTTAGGCCTGCTCGATATCGGATCACACGCGCCGGCGCTGGCGTGGCAGCACATCGACTGGTATCAATACAGCCTCACATGCTGGCACAGCGTGTTAGCAATGATCCCAGCCATCAATAAGCGATTGGATGAAATAGCCAGGACAGCGACCACGGCGCAGATCATAGAGCTGGACAAATACCGCGCCCGATTGCGCGAGCTGGCTGAACATGAGTTCAGATTACCGGACCATCTTTTAAAAATTTACGAACTCAGAAACTACGAATTACCCGAGCCGGTTTTACATCGGAAAACCGGATGCTAAACTCACCCGGCAACAACCAACAACACACAGGAAGTCACTATGTACAAAATCGCTTTACTCGCACTTGCCATCGGTATCACTGGCTGCACACCTACAGCAAAAACACCGGTCCCAACTGAAGAACTCACCTCCATTGGCTCCCACTCGTCGAAAAACGGAAGCTATGAAGTTGCCTTCGAACAAGCAGAGGATTTTTGCAAGCGCTGGCGCACTGCCCCATCCATTGTGCGTAAACAGTTGAAATACAACGGCGCCCTTCNNGTGGCTGGAAATTGGGTGCCCGGGCTTGGCAACAATGACGCCTATGAAACAACGCTAACGTATAAGTGCTACTAACAAAAAAGGCCGCTAATTAGCGGCCTTTTCTTTCAACTCTTTCACTTCAGCTTTTAATTCCCGCAAATATCGCCACAGAAATTTAAGTTCCACTTTTACCGCCGCATACCCAGCAGCGCAGCCCATCAACGCGCTTAATAGCGCCGTTGAATCAACCTCAGACATCACATTTCACTACAGCACACGCCACAACAGAACCGGCCTGCCCCGCTAGCTCAGGATTAGCGATGCCCAGCGCCATAAAAACGACAGTGAACAAACCGCCGATCAGTTTTTTATTTTTCCAATTAAACTTCAAGATATATACCCCTGCTTTTTCAGTTGATCAATCACCACCGCTGCAACTACCGCGGCAACTACCGCCGACAGAATATTATTTGTCACGATCCAGCCACCCAAAAAATAATTGACGCGCATACACGTCCGACTCATTCTCCNNACGGATTCAACAAATCCGCACCCGCGAATAAATAATCAACAGCCGGAGCACCGCCAACCATTTTATTAATCACCGGATCAGCCGCTTTATAAAAAATATTTTCGTTACTAACAGGATTTAACGCCGCACCCACCGCCGCCACTTTACCGCGCAGCAATACAGCCGCACCCAACGCCACACCCACGCCCGCGACCGCGAGCACCGCCCCGCCGCTTAGGTTTATTTTCACGCTGCACTTACTCCCGCCTGAATAGTTGCGAGTGAATACGGCTGCTTACCATTTTCGTGTTTGATCATGGCAGCAATCAACGGCACATAATCACCGGACATTTTCACAACAACAGAACCAGGAGAGCGCCCCATAATTCGACACACATGATCAACGTAGGCTTTTACATTGTTCTCGGTTGCCGGTGCCCATGTTTCGATAATTTTTTGAATAGTATTTATTCCGCGCTTAGCGTAACTATCCAGAATCTTGGCACCCGCACGGATACCATTTTCCGGTTTATCAAAAATAGAAAAACGCCCATCACTGCCAGTCTGACCAACCCAGTTATTTACCGAATTCCACTCGATGTTCAACGGATTGTTATTTCTGATTCCACGCGGATTAGTCAATAAATTCATAGCACCATCTACCACTGTTTTAAAAATTCCGATTGGCTCAGCGTTTACCGCTGGCGCCTTTTGTTGCGCAGCCCAATCACTATAAGCACCACTCGCATAATCGCCAGAACTACCACCCGCTTGCGCTGGCGTCACTTCAGAAGCCCGCGCACGGCTGGCAATCAACATGCCGCCAATACCCAGGCCGATAATGCCAATCGCACTAAAAACCAAATCGGCCTTTTTCATTCTTGCACCAGGAGAGCGGCGAGTTTTGCATCGTCAATTAAATTAACCACGCGCAACTGTTGAACCATGCCACGATAATTTGCATCGTTCATATCGACATGAGGCGCACTATCTAAAATGTATTTAAAAAATTGCAGTTGTTTATCAGCAGTTGAATTAATCGCCTCATAAACCTGCTGGCCAAGCAACATAATAAATTCTGGCTTGCTCCACACTTTGTATTGCTTAATCTTTGGCACATCAACAAATTTACCGCCAGAGCGTTTTTTGCCAACCACCCCATAACCCGAACACTCAGCGACATTTGCACCTGCAATCACACCAGGCGATTCGACAACAGCAAAAACAATAAAATCAGCACCCCATTGAGCATAGTATTTATTCATTTTCTACCAGCTCCCAACTCACATAAGTCCAGTTCGATGCGACAGCCCTTTTTATTCTCACCGTAGTGCTGTCAACCAGTTCAACTGTTGCGCCATAGTTAGCACTGTTCGTTCTCAAGCCCAAAAATTTCAATTCAGCCTTACTCATATCAACAGCAGACACAGCAACATCAAGAGTATCAACAAGATTCAAATAAGAAACACTTCTCTGAATACTTTTAATACCGCTTCTTGGAACACGATTAATTTGCATTAACTGTGATCCTCAATAATATTAATTACCGCAGCCGATGCACTAATCACCCAAAGTTCATCACTGTTTTCGTCAATCCAATCGCTACCAGCAAAAACAGGATAACCCGTCGCCGCCGTTACCGTTGCATCAACACCCACAAAACTGTCAGCCGAAAAATACACAGCCGCTTTTTTGCGAGTACTCACGCTTTCAAGAATGCGGGTAGCAGTATCAGGCACCAGAGTCACTTTTGGGGGCAACACGCGAATAGACGCCGCCGACACATTCACCGGCAAACTTGATCCAGTGCTTGAAATAGTAGCGCGGTTATCAAATATCTCGCGATCAGATGACACAATAGTAATCGACTGCGCCTGATCACTATTTAAAATTTCCAACGAACCAAAACGTTCATCAGGCAAACAAACAAACCCTTGCCCTGGCTCCAATTCAAATTCCATCGAACTAGGCGATAGCATTTTCACACGTATTGGATAAGAGCCTTTTTCGAAATAAAAGCGCGACCCCTGGATTGCCACGGAACGCCCTTCATCAGCACTCAAAACAAAATTTAACTTCATTTCATCGCCTTGATTGCAACATATGACAAGCCACCAACGGCAGCAATTTTTAACACCGTTTCAAGCAATGCATTTTTTGACTCAGCATTACTAACACTTACCTGCTCCCCCGCTTTGATATTCATCGCAGCAGATAACCCGCTCGACGCTAAATCATTAGCCCCCTGAAGGGCAGTCTTTGAATTCAGGCCAACCAAATCAATCAACGTTTTATTATTATCGAATACTTTCGATACCAAATTATTCACGACAGCAAATGCGCCACCATCAGTAATATTTGTATTGTTCGATGTACTGCTACTAGTGCTATTACTAACGCTAGTATTTCCCGAATTACTCGCCTTTGTTAAATCAGTCAGACTCGCACTAAACGAATTATCAGAATAATCCGAAAGTGTTGACGTTTTTGTCGATGAATCAGCGAATCGCATACTGTTATCGCTGCTATCTTTTTGGTCAACACGAAACGATTGATCACTGTAATCCGCAAACGAGCGATCACTGTAATCTGTAAACGAATTATCACTATTGTCTGACTGGCTCAAGTTCATTGAATTGTTAGCGTTATCCGTAAAACTTCTATCGCTATTATCCGTAAAACTTCGATCACTATTATCGACAGTGTTATCGACAAACGTTGTTGATTGATCGTAGGCATAATCATTTGTCGTTGTGTTTTTTGTCGTCTTTTTATCGAAAAAACCCACGTCATTTCACCTTTTTATAAACGACATATGCGCCGATTAAACCAATAACAACCATAGCCACAACCGCCCGATTATTCATGGCGTCCAGATATGGATTGCCACCAATGAACGGCACTGCACGGCCAAAGCTTTTCGCGCCGGTATGAATACCCGTACCGCCGATGGCCTGTGATGTAATTTCACCTTCAACCGCTAAACCCGACATATTTGCACCAAAAAAAATGCAAGAGGCAAACGCCCCTTACATTTTTACTTCAACACCTTCCACGCCAACGCCAGCGCCGCCAACCCCAAACCGCCGTAGATCAACTCCTTGGGAATTGACATAGACGCCGAAGCCCCAACGGGCACCGCATTACCCACACCCAACGGATTCGCATTACCCACCGCGTAAGCCTCGCTCGCCGTATAGCCAACCGGAGCATTAAACGTTGATTGTTGCATCTGCGCTGCTGTGTTGTATTTGGCCACCGAAGTGGCCGCTCTCACTTCTGAAACCTTGGTATAGGTATTCAGAAGCTTATCCAACGATGCGTTAAAATCGATCGCCACGATTCACCCCCTTAGGCTGCTCGCTGAGTATTACCACCCGCCAAATCAGCCCAGGTTGTCAAATACTCGACCATGATTCTGCTAGTGGCTGAGTAAGTGGCTCCCAACTTCGATGTAAGGCGCATCTGTTGAACTTGATAGCCCACAGATAGATCCTGCATCACCAACGCTTCATCAAGAACGCCAGCGGTAGTGAAATCAATACACATACCGTAGTCAGCAGCGTAGGGCACACGACCCCCGACTTTTTCATCGAATTCGCCGCGCGCCCGATTCAACTTGTACGCGATGGCGTCATCAACTTTCAGTTCGAGTTCTTCAACGTCAGCGTTAAAGACGTGGATACCTACAATGCGATCACGTTTTTCGATCGAGTCGTAGTTGTTATCTCCCTCAGCTTGACCGCCGATGTTTGACGCTTTGATATACGGCAGCACAGACGCGGCAATAGAACGGTTTGACGTTTTACGCCCCCACGCTTTGATCACCGGAGCGGTACCGCCCGCGATATCAAACTCAACGCGCAACGCCATCAGGCCACCAGTGCCCAACGCAGTCGCCATCGACTGACCTTCATTTTCCATTTCAGGACGACGAAAATAAAACGACAGAGTGCCCGCCTCTGTATAACGACCATAGCGCTTATTCAGCTTGTCCAGTTCGTTACCGTCTTTGAACTCTTGCAAGGGGATAGTTTTTTGCGGCGACACCAGGAACACTTTGATATTGGTCATTTGAGCCAGCGTTAAACCGCCATGCTCAATGTGCCAATCAAGCCAAGTNNTTCTTACCGCTGCATACATCACAGCACCAAAAACCGCCATCCCAACAACGACAGACGTAACCGTCTTTGCGTCAATGTTGTTTTTGATGGTTTGTAATTGTTGATTCAAGGTGTAAACCTCCTGAAAAATTAACGGCAACCTCGCCGCGTCTTTTCCAGACTGCTCCCCCACACGCTTACCGAATCAATCCCCCTTTCGCTTGGATTTCGCTTAGTTCGCTTAACTTTTAAGCGTCAAGAGGGATAAAAACCACCATTTTTTCAGCCGGTTTACCAATTTCCCGATACCAAAACTCGCCGCNNCGCCGCGCTGGCATGAACGCAATTCATCCGCCGTAATATCCAACTCAGCCGCGATACGCTTAGCCGCCAACATATCCATATAGCTCTCCCAAATCTGCCCAGCATTGCCGAGAGCGTCTTTACTGATCAACTGAGGGCGTTGACTTGTCGCATGGAGAATCGCGCCGTATTTGCGGCCTTGCGTCCATAGTTTTCGATGATGATTTTCATTGCGCTGGCTTAAAGCCCCAGCACCACCGCAGCAATCGCTATACTCTTCAATAACGCCATATGTGATTTTGTTACCGTCGAGTACTTCCCACATGATTGCCGACCATATTTCAAAGGCTTTAGGCGAAGCTTCTCCCACGTATGCCAAGCGAAACCCCTTACCGCTTTTATCAGCCCGGGCAACCGCCCGAGCGTAATCACTCAGCTTTTCGAACTGGTGCGCCTTGTGGTCCTTGTTGTTATCCCAAAGGCACACCCGTTGACCGCCCTCCTGTAAGCCAGATCGGCGCGTCAACGTCTGAGACTTCCCGTATCCGCTGGTCGCCAGGTACAGACTGTGGTTGTTCTTGAGACTGGTGTTTTCGTTCTTCGCCATTTGTCGCTTGATTCCCGCTTGGTTTCGGTTGATGCACCGCTTGGTGATTCGCTTGCTTGTTCGCTTCATCGTCGGCCTTGTCTTTCGCTCGCAAGACAGCCAACGCACGCTTAAATCGCTTGAATAGACCCCCAAGGTAGAAGCCCGCCGTAATTTCCTCCTGATACGGGAGGCGACCCGTACCCTCTCCCATTAGGTTGTACTTCTGAAGTACTGGCGCCAACGAATCACGCCCGTTTGCGACCTCTTCATCGCCCAATATCAAGCGATCATCAACAAACATTTTTGCCGCCGCTTCAGCAATTCTCAGGATGGATTCAGCGCGATTGGCAGCCGCGTCAATATCCGGCAGTGATCCAGACCCTGGCGCATCCGGTTTTTTTTCCGACTCTTTCACTTCCTCCCAGGAGCCCGCCTCTTTTTGCTCAGCTTCAAACGCCTCCGCGCGCCTGGCCAAATTGTCTAGTGCATCCATAACGCCGCCGCCCCCGCTGCCAGAAAGGCGCCCAACGGCACCAGATAATTAAACTTTGACTTTTCCGGCGCCGCTTCGACTTCCTCGCCCTGGACAGGCTCAGACGGATCAAAATCCAGCGCAGGTTTGGCTATCTCACCTTCAACCACCCGAGAGCGATCCATCACCACGTTTGATGGCGCGACAACCGATATACCGGCGATGAATTCCGCGTTATCAAAAATGCTTTGCTGAAGCGCCGCCCCAGTGCCCTGCATCAAACCGCAACACGCACAGCGGGTGTAAAAATGCCTCCCCGCTTTTTTGGTCTGGTAAACCTCAGCCTTGCCACCTTGCGGGCAAGTCCAATGCCCGAGGATTGGGTTTTGCTCTTTCATAGTGCCCACCTGATTGATAATTCACCGCCGCCGCCAAAAACGATCGCAAAAATCAGAGCGACGAAGCCCAATAAAAAAACCAGGCGAGTGACCAACTCGATCACCGCCCAGGTTTTTGCAAACCGGATAAGACTACGCACGTTTTTTATTACGCGAACGAGTGCGCTTTTTTGCAGCCGGTTTTTTCACAACAGGCGCTTTTGCGACAGGCTTATCGAATTTTTCCAACTCGCGATCAGCTTCAGCACCACCCACAGGCAACTCACCCGCTATAGCCACCGCAATCGCTTCACCCAAACAATTTTTTGCAACCATTCCCAACGTTCGTCTACTCATAAAAACCCCACGTACAGTTATTGACACAAGTCCAAGGCAACCGCTACGCGGTTGAACCAAGACCATCACCGNNACGCAACAGATCAAGCAATTCATCGGCTGACAAACCACAGATCGGTAACGCCTTCTTAACCGCTTTCGCGGCTTCACCCACCCGCTGAATAGACCAGCGGTAAAACCTTGTTAAAACGTATTCACCCGCAGCGAAAAGGCCAAACAGCTTGCCCCTGCTGGCCTCGCCATATTTGTTTACTGACTCATCAATTACTTCAGCAGTTTGCGAGTCATGCTCTAACCAGTACGCCGCCTGAATCGGCGCGGCTGAACGTGACACAAAGGGCAAGCCATTTGATTGAATAAGGTAATAGGCCGCCCAATCGCTGCTATCAGCCGCAACACGCGCCGCCTCTGTAATGCCCTCGGCAGAATCCAAACGCCGCAGCTCGCGCCATACCGTGACGCTACCGCCTCCAATTTGTTGAAACTGACGTATTCCCCACGATGAAGACCACGAACAAATCCGCTCGGCAGCTTCAAAACCAGAATTGCCCAACAGATCATCATCAATATGAGACCCGTCGATACTCTTAGAAATATATTTGGCGATGTAACCCGCTGCACTGCCCCGCTCCTTATCAATTAAAACAATTTTTAAACGATACTCAGCCGCACCTTTCTCGCTGGCGTCAGTGCGCAATGAATATTTTTTAAAGATTGATTTAACTTGCTCGATATTTTCCGCAGAAAAAAATAACAACTGGTGCCAGTGTGGGCACCCATCCGCGTGAGGCTCAACAACACGAAACCCATAGCAGCGAATCTCTAAACGATCCAGCGCCGCACGGATAAGCGACCATGTTTTATTAAGCCACTCTTGCGCATCGCGAGGTGTAGCGCCCTGATACTTTGGGTTTTCTTCAACTCGCACCAAATGGCCACGTTTATTTTTAATCTGGCGCATAGGGTGAAATCGTGAAGGAGCCGACAAGGTAATAAATAAACCAGTGTGGCCGAACTGATCCGCAACCTGCTCAAAGCCGCGCATTCTGACCATTAATTCATGGCGACGATTTGTAGGATTGCTTACAGATAAATCACTCAACTCAGCGAGCGTATATGAATCACCGTCTTGATTAATTGCCTCAAAACCTTCCAGCGTTCCGCGATTGCGCTTTACTTGCGCCCTACGCAAAACCACCGCCTCATTGCTTGCATACGGCTGTGCCTTTGCGTGAACCATGCGAAAGGAACGAGCCAACTGATCCATTGCGCGCACCTTTGCGACACGCGCTTGACGCCGCCACCACTTATCATCCTGCACACGCAACAGCGCCGCCGCATCACCAAACAAACAATACTTTGGCCAAATAAAACCGTATTTCTCAACGTAAGCTTTTGCCAACGCGACAGAATATTTTTCTTCCAGCTGCTCACTAATACTTATGCACTCGCTCGCTTTTGCAGCCGCCCAATTGCGCAGGCTTTCATCTGACCAACTCAAATTTAAATCATGGACACGCAGAGTTTCATCAACACGTAAAAGCGCTCTATTAGCCTCCACATACGCCAAACCTTTTCTGGTTTCGATTGACGCAGCAACACACCCGAGAGTGCGCCCCATCAAATCTTTTTGTATCGTCTTTGGACGTGACTTATAAAATTCCTGCTTAGCAACGCTATTACGCACTGACGCCAAAAACCCTAAGGATTCCTTATGGCTTTTCGCCAAGGAACCCTCAAAGTTTTTTTGATCACGAAGCCAACTTGAATTCACGCCAACACCACTTCACTAACAATAAAAGAACCCGCTACGTTTTTCATGCGCGCACAATTTCCGCGCTCTAAAATTGCCTCCACATGAGTCATTCCAGCTGCACGTGTTGTTGCGGTGTATGACTGTAATCTTTTGATTCTAGCCATTGTGTAACCCCCAGCCATAGCACCAACGCAGCGACCACTAATAGATAATCTTTTCGCTTTTTCACTTTTGCTTTCCATTGATAATGCTCCCAATAAAAACCAAGTTGCTTTTAATGTTGCCAAGCTCGATCAACATTTTTTCGGCCAGCTCATCACTGCCAGCGCCTTCTAAAAATTCATTTCCAATCGCGGCGCAGTGCGCAGCTTGCAAAAATATATTGCCCAACAAGTGATGAAATTCCGCGACAGTTTCAGCGGTAACACCTTTTGCGCGATCCTGTGTTTCAATCGCTTGCATTGTTTTAATTGCCAAACGCTGCTGAAGTGATACCGCTGCACTCATACACGCCCCCACTGCTCAGCCATAGCCGCAGCAATACCCAAAAAAGTGGTTGATCTTTTTTTCCAGCGATCCGCACTCGGCGGCATTCTATGAACGCGATTCTCACGCCCGTCCACCACATCAGTGGGAACCAACAGCGGCAAGTTTTTTAACCAGAGGCAAGTAGCTTTTGTTTCACCATGCCCAAATTGCCATGGCTGAATAATTTGTGATGGCTTACGAATTTTTGAACTGATAATGCTTATAGGATTTTCCAGCGCGATTTTTTCTATTGGCGCCTCCAGCAGTAACCGCACAAAGTCCAGTGAAGCCTGTTGACGACCATCATCAATTTTTGCAGCGAAATGGCGCGCACCGGAGACAGCCAAATCAGTGCAAGGTGGGTGAGCGATCATTAAATCCCAGCCCCACCCCAGCACCTCGCGCACATCACCTTGATAGTGACGACCATTTGGTGAATCACTTGGCAACAAATCACACGACATAGCCTCATGACCCAACGCCGCAAACGCATCACGCACACGGCCTGAATATTCACACGCAACCAGGACCTTCATGCCGCACCCCGCAAACGATTCATCGCACCAAAAATGCGAGAGCGGTGTTTTTTTTTCGCAGCAGGATTTTTCAATTTATTAGCGATGGACAGAGCGCGTTTTGCCGCCGCGTATTGACGCTCGCGCAGACGCTCTCTTGCTTCGATGATGTGATAAACCCGCAGGCGTTCAAGAGCCTGAGGTGATGGAGTGAACGCCAAAGGTTCAGCCCTTGTTAAGCGGTTGGTTTGCATAGTCGCCCCTGTAAGTTGACTGGATTAGGTGCCGCAGGAGCGCAGGGGCGGAAAGGTCCGGACCCAGAGTGTTCGTAGGTCCGGACCCATCACCGCCCCCGCAGTACCTACAGGGCACCCTTACAAGACTACTAGTCTCACGAGAACAATCAACCCCATGGGAAACCTACTAAACGGAAACGGAGCGTGTTTTAATGACTAAATGTTCTAATCAGGAGAAGCGCGCCATGATCACCACAGTCATGATTCTGGACTTGCTAAAAGAGAAATTAGGGAGCGATTACAAGACCGCTAAGGCCTTAGCAGTGACAACACAGCGGGTTTATAAAATGCGGTATATGGGAGGGATACTAACCGATGAACAAGGCCTGAAAGCCGCAGAAATACTAGACTTCCCAGCCGAATTCATCATTTTGAGTTTAGCGGCAGAGCGATCCATGAATAGCCCCGCATATGACCTCCTTGTAAACATTACAGACAAATATGACCCGCGAAAAATCGCGGCGATATCCATTATTGCGACAGGCACCCTACTTGCGGCATTTAGCCCAATTTTACAAACCTTACATGTAGTGTAAGGCGACAAGTTGTCGATTAAAAAAGGCCGCTAACTCATTGAATTAGCGGCCTTTTTTGTACATTAACTAGGATTCTCAATATACATTATGCGCACCATGGTACAATTTCAACCAGCTCATTTACTCCGCAGAATTCAACCAACACGCTAAACAAGGCTATTTGTCACAACGACATCAAGCATTGGCAACCATATCAAACAATTCACTTTCCTGTGGGGTTTCTGGCGATGCGCGCAACATTTCAGTCAATTGGTTGCCAGCTTCTTCACCTAACGCATCCAGTTCGACGCCAAACCCGTGCTCTGTGGCGTGCATAACAATCGAGTCAAATCGATAACGCTGCAATTTCTGTGCACTGCGATATACCAAGATCTCGATTCCTAATTGTTGCAACGGCTTTACCCCAGTTAAATCTGACTCGATAAAAAGCCCATAACGAGTGCCATTTTTGATGCGGCCTATGGCTACGGGAATGTCGTATCGATAAATCAGGATTTTAATGTCGGCTGTATAGCGCGCGCTGCATCTATGTTCCATAGGTGTATNNCGTGCGCTGCATCTATGTTCCATAAGTGTACCTACAGAAAGTTGAGTGATTAATGTTCTATAACCTTTGGCTTACAGCGCAGCTAGCTCAAGCGATTATAGGCTGTTAACAACTGCCGAATACGTTCAGCAAGTGTGGGGTCAACCTGATCCCACGAAAACGTCCACACCCAATTTTTATCCGTTGTACCGGGCATATTCATCCTGTGCCCTCCATCCAGCTCCAAAAAATCTTGCATGGGAATAATTGCCATGCGCCCTACCGATGCCAGCGCCGCCTCAATTAGCAACCAAGGCATTTCATCGGCCGAGTTAAAACAATATTGCTTGACCTGTTGGCGATTCGCTTCGGACAAAGTGTTGTACCAGCCAACTGTTGTATCGTTATCGTGCGTGCCGCTATAAATCACGTCGCTACGAGTGTGATTGTGCGGCAGATGTGGATTGTTGGTATTGCCATCAAACGCAAATTGCAACACCAACATTCCGGGCAATTCAAATTGATTGCGCAGCGCTTCAACTTCATCGGTAATTACCCCGAGATTTTCTGCTACCAATGGCAGCCCCGGATAAGCTTCAAAGCAGGCTTGCAAAAACGCTTCGCCAGGTGCTTTGACCCATTTGCCTAAACGCGCATCGTGACTCTTGCCCGGAATTTCCCAATAGGCTTCGAAACCGCGAAAGTGATCGATGCGAATCAAATCAAATAATTGCAATTGCGTGCGCAAGCGGGACAACCACCATTGAAATCCATCAGCTGACATTACATCCCAAGCGTAATGAGGATTACCCCAATGCTGCCCTGTCTCAGAAAAATAATCCGGTGGAACACCCGCTACCGTAAGCGGATTACCGTCCCCGTCCAGTTGGAAATAGTGTTGCTGTGCCCAAACATCGGCGCTGTCGTGCCCTACAAATATCGGCATGTCGCCAAACAAGCTAATTCCTTTTTGATTTGCGTAATTTTTCAGTGCTTGCCACTGGGTAAAAAAAGCAAACTGTTCAAACAATACGGAATTGATCGCTGGCTTGAGCTCAATACGAATTTTTTCCAGCGCTTTATTGTTGCGTTTGCGCAAATCAACTGGCCATGCATTCCATGATG
Source organism: Cellvibrio sp. (assembly GCA_003524365.1). GTDB lineage: Bacteria > Pseudomonadota > Gammaproteobacteria > Pseudomonadales > Cellvibrionaceae > Cellvibrio. The sequence continues at coordinate 13,860 of DQHS01000247.1, forward strand.
AATTATTAAATTCCGCACGCAATGCAGTGAACAGTGCAAAATCATCTAACCAATAATGCTGTTGTGAACAAAAAGTCTGAAATTCTTGATAAGTATTTTCGCCCTCACCGCTTTCTATAAACCGGTAAAAAGAAAGCGCGCCCTGTTGCCGTGCATGTGACAGGGATTTCTCACCAACTAGTTGCACATCTGCTGCCGTTATCCAGCCTTTTTCCAATAGCGAATCAAAACTAATCAAGTCGGGATTGCCCGCATGCGCGGAAATGGATTGATACGGTGACATATCTGCTTGAGTTGGGCCGGTAGGCAGCATTTGCCAAACTGTCAGCCCTGCTCGTGCAATAAGATCTATAAAATGATAGGCGTCTTTTCCTAAAGTGCCGAATGCTTTTTCACTATTTTCACCCCAACAACTTTCAGAACAAGGTAAAGAAGTAGGATGCAACAAAACACCAGCCGTGCGTCGTTGGAAAAGTGGTGATTTGTCTGCCATTAATGCCCTTCCCTTTTTATCAATTTAAAAAATAACTACTATTTTTTTCAATACTACAGAAAGGCTATTAATTAACATGCCCTTGGCGCATCACACCGCCAGTTGCTGGATCGCCACCGCCGACACTTATAACTTGATGTAAATAAGCGGGAGCGGGTTGTTCGATTAGTGAGTATAGATTCATTAAATGGCGTCGAAAGAGATACTCAAAATCGCTCACACTTTGTGATGGATTGTNNTGTAATCGCCGAACCACCAAAACCAATCTGACCCTTCACAGAGGGCGAGCTGTTTTTCAATTTGCGCGAGCTGTGCGGGAGAAAAACTGCGTTTGCTGAGCGCGTGATCGACTTGTTGTTTGGCGTCGCAGAGCATATCCCAACCGCGGTTTTTATCTTTGTCCCCAATCCAGGTGGAAAAACTGCCGTAGACCCAGCTACCGGCCACAAGATGTGGCATAGCAACGGGCACTGGGTTTTGTTGGTCAAGTACTTCGCTGTAGGTTGCAAGCTCAAGTTGAGGGTGAGTCGTTAAACGCTCATAGAGGGTATGTAAAAAGTGATATGCATTTTCAGGGAAATATTCCCACGCATTTTCTCCGTCCATAATCACTGAAATAACGGTGTTCTTTGAATCTTTACTCGCAGTAGCGATATGCACCATATGATTAATTAAATCGCCGACCGCGTCATCAGAGTGCCATGTGGCGTATTTAAATCCAATCAAATCTGACAATCCATCATCACGGAAAAATGTATTAATTTTTACCTTGGCAAATTCATATGTGCGATGAAGCGACTGACTCTCGCTGCGGATTTGCTCGGCGACAGCCCTATTTTCCGGTGCGCGCAGGCTGTTGTGCAGCACAGAATCACCGGTTGCGGTCCAGTCAAATTTCGCTTCATGCAATAATTTTAATGTCTCATCGCTCAATGATCCTTCCGATGCCCAGCAGCCACGTGGGCGCTTACCAAAATATTGTTCGAATGTTTTAAACCCTTCATTCAAATGCCACTTCGCGCGATTGCGACCATCCGGGTAAAAAGTAGCATTAGGCAAACTAACATCCGGCGTGGCTTCTTTCGCGCTATTTAAATCGATCAATAACGGAATAATTGGATGTGCATAAGGGCTCATGCACAATTCAATTTGGCCAGACTCGGAAAGTTTGCGATAACGCGGGCCAATCGATGCAATCAATTCACCGATAATCCCCAATAACTCGCGGCGATCTTCCAACGAATAGTTGCGCTCTTTTTGTTGTAGGCGCTGAATACGTTCGTCCGAGCGGCGTGGAATTTCCGCCAGCCAGCTGATGTGATACCAAACCCCCAGATCAATTAAAAATTGCTCATTCAGGTAGCGACTGATGAAAGGCTTCTCGTCAAAAGTGCCAACCACATTGGCGAGTTCATGGTACGCGGGAAAACGTTCGATCATTCGCTCGCGATTGGCGCGCAAATATTTTTTGGCGAGATCGGTAAATGCCATGGTGCCCGGTGCAGGCAAGACTGGCTCAACCAGCGATGCCAGCACCGCATCTTTAATTTTTTTACTTTGGTCTTTTAAATGCGCAGCGATTTGCTGCGCATAATCATCTAGTTGCTCCAACAAAATTGGAGCGAAGTTCACTACGGCTTTCGCCGCTGGCTGCGCCTCTATGTGCGCAGCCATATCCACATAATCTTTAATGGCGTGAAGATAAGTCCAGGGAAAATAATATTCGCCCGTCATAATGTCGCGGTAGTCGGGCTGATGCATATGCCAGAGAAAAACGACCTTCGTTTTGCCATTATTAGCCATTGATTTCGTCCTGTCCTAACATATCGGGGGTAACCAGCACTACACCTTTGGGCGATACATGGAAACGTTTTTTATCCGCCTCCAAATCGTAGCCAATGATGGTGCCTTCAGGGATTTTGCAACGACGATCAATCAGTGCTTTGCGAATTTTGCAGTGGCGCCCTACTTCAACAGTCGGAAACAAAACTGAGTCTTCAATTTCGCAGTAGGAGTGCACACGCACGCGAGGGAATAGCAAGGAATGTTTTATTGCCGATCCAGAAATAATGCAGCCACCGGCGATCAAGGAGTCCACCGCGTAACCGCGACGACCTTCATCATTAAATACAAATTTTGCCGGAGCCACTTGCTCCTGATAAGTCCAAATTGGCCAGGCGGCGTCGTATAAATCCAATTCCGGTGTAATGCCTGTCAATTCAAGATTGGCTTCCCAGAGTGAATCAACTGTTCCGACATCGCGCCAATAAGCATCGCCGCCAGAGACCGGATCCTGGAATGGGAATGCAGTGACACGATGGGATTTGATCATCGAAGGAATTATATCTTTGCCAAAATCGTGTGAGGAATTTGGATTTTCACGATCTTTTAACAACTCGCGGAACAGCACTTTGGTACTGAACACATAGATGCCCATTGATGCTAATGCTTTGTCGGGCTTGCCGGGCATTGTTTCCGGTTTTGCAGGCTTCTCGGTAAATTTTACGATTCGGTAGTCTTTATCCATATCCATTACACCGAAGCCACTCGCGATTTCCACCGGAACCTCGATACAACCAACAGTAATATCTGCACCGCGCTCAACGTGCGCCGCGATCATGGTGCCGTAGTCCATTTTATAAACATGGTCACCCGCGAGAATTAATACATACTCGGGATTGTGGCGACGAATAATATCAATATTTTGCAGGACAGCATCGGCAGTGCCGGCATACCAGGATTCACTCAAGCGCTGTTGCGCCGGTAACAATTCGACGAACTCGCCGAGCTCACCACCCAAAAAACCCCAGCCGCGCTGCACATGGCGATCTAGCGAGTGTGACTTGTATTGAGTGAGTACACTGATTCGACGAATGCCGGAGTTAACGCAGTTGGATAGAGGGAAATCGATAATGCGGAATTTGCCACCGAAATGTACTGCAGGTTTTGCGCGCCAGTCTGTTAGTTGATGTAGCCGAGAACCACGTCCGCCTGCAAGAATTATTGCCAAAGTTTCTCGCGTAAGACGACTAACAAAACGCCCGGATGTTGGTGTACTCATTAATACGTATTCCTTATGGCTATTGTGTCTGAACGATGAATTTTGTGTGACTGTTTATGCTTGGAGTGAGAGCAATATCAATGCCAATAAATTGATTTTCTTCAACCTGTTGCGAAACACAAAATTTTTTATGGTGCATTTGCTGCGATACACTTGCTCGCTTTAGATGCAAAACAAGTGTAGCTACAAGTTTGGCATTGAATCTGCAAATGTCTTTAACTGAAATCAAATTTTGCAAAAAAATGGTGCAACAAAAGTAACAGATACTCGCTAAGCTAGTAGAGCTTAGCGATATTACGTTTTTATGTAACCCAAAAGGGTGCATTATCCTCTTTTATGCGGAATCGCGCGCCAAAATAATCACTTAGGAATCGATTGAATGTTGAATGTGAAGCAGGACAAACCCTTATCTCACGAGATGTTGCGCATCGTAACCGCTACTCACCACGACCCATTTGAAGTACTAGGGCGCCATCCTTTAGTTGCCAGCGCAACCGCTGCCGCTGATACCCTTGTGCGCGTTTATTTGCCCGGTGCACGCACGGCCACATTGCTTATCAACGAGCAACATCACGCCCTCAAGCGCATTGAGGGCACTGATTTTTTTGAATGGTTTGGGTTAGCCAAAATGCTGCCTCAGCACTATTTGGTGCAGTGGTACGACCGCCATAATGTGATGCATACTGAATTCGACCCTTACACCTTTGCACCACAACTGGGCGATATCGACATGCATCTGTTTGCGGAGGGGCAACATTGGAACATCTATCAACACTTGGGTGCGCACCCGCGCACAGTTGATGGAATTGAAGGTGTGCTATTCGCGACCTGGGCACCTAATGCCGAGCGCATCAGTATTGTGGGTGACTTTAACGATTGGGATGGCCGCCACCACCCTATGCGCGTTCGCGGCGGTAGCGGCCTGTGGGAAGTATTTATCCCGGGCGTTAAAGCGGGTGCCCTCTACAAGTTTGAAATCCGCAACCGCGCAACGGGTGCGGTCTTCCTTAAAACCGACCCTTATGGTCAGGCGTTTGAACTGCGTCCACTCACGGGTTCAATCGTAAAGGCCCCATCTGATTACGAATGGCAAGATGGTGACTGGTTGAATAAACGTGCCCACTGGGATTGGCAGTCGTCCCCGCTCTCGGTTTATGAAATGCATCTCGGCTCCTGGCGCCGTGGCTGGGTCGGCGAGTTTATGAATTATCGTGAGCTCGCCCACCAAGTTGTCGACTATATAAAGCCGCTCGGATTTACCCATATCGAAATCATGCCTGTTAGCGAACATCCGCTGGATGATTCATGGGGTTATCAAACCACTGGCTATTACGCGCCGACTAGCCGCTTTGGTACGCCCGATGATTTCCGCTACTTTGTCGATTACCTCCATCTTCACAACATCGGGATCATTCTCGATTGGGTGCCCGCGCACTTTCCGAAAGATGCACACGCCCTCGCCCGCTTTGATGGCTCAGCACTTTATGAACATGAAGATCCGCGTTTAGGTGAACATCGCGATTGGGGCACATTGATTTACAACTATGGCCGCAACGAAGTACGCAACTTTTTATTAGCCAACGCGCTTTTCTGGTTGAAGGAATATCACCTTGATGGTTTGCGAGTTGATGCTGTGGCCTCCATGCTGCATCTGGACTACTCACGCGAGCCGGGTGAATGGATACCCAATATTCACGGTGGTAATGAAAATCTTGAAGCGATGACTTTTTTGCAAAAATTGAATGAGGTTTGTCACGGGCAACACCCCGGCGCTTTGGTGATTGCAGAGGAATCTACTGCATGGCCACAAGTTACTCGCCCTACCTGGGTTGGTGGTTTGGGCTTCTCAATGAAATGGAATATGGGCTGGATGC
>DQHS01000215.1 GCA_003524365.1 Cellvibrio sp.
ATTCGATGGCGAAGTCGCGGTCGCTTACGGAATCGAGCGAGTTCTCGGTCGGTGCGTCAAAACCCAGAAGTTGCGCGGTGTAGGCGCGGTCGATTGGGTAGGTTGTACCGGCGAGTGCAGCGGCGCCCAAGGGCAAATAATTCATGCGTTTGCGGCAGTCCATCAGGCGCGAATAGTCGCGTTGCAACATTTCGAACCAGGCTAATAAATGATGACCAAAAGTGACTGGTTGGGCGGTTTGCAAATGGGTAAAACCGGGCATGATGGTATCGGCATTGGCTTCAGCCACTTGCAGCAGGCCTTGTTGCAGGCGAGTCAATTCTTTCGCGATTGCATCGATTTCGTCGCGCAAATAGAGGCGGATGTCGGTGGCAACTTGATCGTTACGCGAGCGTCCGGTATGCAGCTTTTTACCGGTNNCCGGTGATGATCTGGTCGCGCTCGGCGTCAGTGAGCACACCGACTTTGGCGAGCATGGTGGCGTGAGCGATGGAGCCGTTGATATCGTGGTGATAGAGGCGGTAATCAAAACCGATGGAGGCGGTAAAGCGCTCCACGAAGGCGTCGGTGGCTTCACTGAAGCGGCCGCCCCAGGGTTTGATAGGCTGATCGTTTTGGCTCATGAGCATGTGTCCACAAACTGGAAATAATGAAAGAGATGTCGGGCGCGATTAGGCTACCATTGATATCGGCACATCAATACGCAAGGTGCTCTGGCCCGCAGGCCGCGCATTATATAGCCCAAAGGCTGATTAAAACACTGATTAAAGAAGGCGCTAATGACCAGCTCCNNCTTTAATTGGGACAAGCTCGCGCTGATTTCCGTGCAGGTGCAATGGATTGTGGTGTTCAGTGCAGTGGCACTGTGCCGCTTGCGTTTTTGGCTGGGGCGGCAAGACCATGTGCGCGCAGGAGTTGCCAGCTATGCGCTGGTGTTGGGGATAACATTTATTCTCTGTATCGCAGGGCAATGGATTATTTATGGCGCGAGTGGGATGGCGTTTATTGGCGACCAGGAATTCACTTTCAATGGCTGGCAGCTGCTCAACAATATGGTCATCGCGGCAATTTTGTCGGGTATTTTGTTGCGCTATTTATATCTGCAGCAACAGTTGCGCAACCAGCAGCAAGCGGAAATGCAAGCGCGTATCCAGGCATTGCAATCGCGCATTCGTCCGCACTTTTTATTTAACAGTATGAATTCGATCGCCAGTTTAATTGCGACTGATCCGGACACCGCCGAGCGAGTGGTGGAAGATCTCTCCGAATTATTTCGCGCAAGTCTCGCGGAACCCACGTTAATTCCGCTCGGGCGAGAACTGGAGTTGTGCAAACATTATCTGGATATTGAACAGTTACGTTTGGGGCGCCGTTTGCAATTAGACTGGCAAGTTAGCAGTTGCAATCCGGCGATAAAAATTCCCAGTTTGATGATGCAGCCGTTGGTGGAAAACGCAATTTTTCACGGCATAGAACCCTTGCCCAAAGGCGGGACGATTACCGTGAAGGTGTCGCAAAACGATAAGCAATTAAGCATTGTGATTAGCAATCCCTATTTGCTGGCGAAAAAAAATCATCGCACGAGTGAACAGGCGCAGCGTCATAATCGCATGGCGTTGGATAATATCCGCCGCCGTTTAACCGCGCATTTTGGTACTGCGGCGCGGTTATCCAGCAGTGCGGAAAACGGTATTTTCACCACTTACATTTTTTGTCCATTAACCTTGTGACTACAATAAAATTGACAGCCAGAGACAATAATCATGGATATCTTAATTGTTGATGATGAACCCCTTGCACGGCAGCGCTTGCTGCGCATGGTGGAAAAAATTGAAGGATTTGCGGTGGTTGCCGAAGCGGATAACGCCGAGGATGCACTGGTTGCCATCACCCAATACGACCCGGATATAGTGCTGCTGGATATTCGCATGCCCGGCCGCGATGGCTTGAGTCTCGCGCAGGATATTGCTGAATTGGAAGATGCGCCGGCGGTAATTTTTTGCACGGCGTTTGATCAATACGCGCTGGATGCATTCGGTACTAACGCGGTAGGTTATTTGCTAAAACCGGTAAAAGCCGAGCAGTTATTGCAAGTGTTGGAGAAGGCGCAAAAGCTCAACAAAATCCAGCGAGTGGCCGCGCAAAAAACGACTACTCCTAAATCGGAAACCCAGCGCACTCACATCACCGCTAAAACGCGACGCGGGGTTGAATTAATCCCACTGGACGATGTGCGCTATTTTCTCGCCGATCACAAATACGTCACGGTTTATCATCGCACCGGCGAACACTTGCTCGATGAAACTTTAAAAGAATTGGAGGAAGAGTTTGGTGCGCGCTTTGTGCGCGTACATCGCAACTCATTGGTATCGGTTAAACATATTGAAGCACTGGAGCGCAATGCACAGGGGCAGTATCAAGTGCGCTTAGCAGATACGGAATTGCGCCCGGTGATTAGTCGTCGTCACGTGAGCGACTTAAAAGAATTATTGAAAATGATGTGATGGTTTTTATCGCGCCGGTAAAAAAATCGCCCGCCACTTTTACAAAAAAGTGCGGGCGATTTTTTTGGTTGGAAATTTTTAATCGTTATGCAAGTTAAAGATTAACGACAAGTTACTGCTGGCATTTCTATGCTGCCACCGTTGGTATTGGCCTGGAAGCCAAATTCAACAGTTTGTCCTGCGCCGATATTACCGTTCCAGCTCACGTTGGTGGCGGTGTAAGGATTGCTGCCGCTCAAGTTGGTATTCCATGAACTGGTGACACGGTTGCTGCCTGAGTACTGCCAGGTGGCGGTCCAGCCAGACTTGGTGCCAGTGCCGGTATTGGTTACACGAATGGCACCGGTAAAACCTGAACCCCATGAGTTGGTCACTACATAACTGCAGCTCACACCGCCAGTATTGGCTGTGCTACTGGACGCTCTGCTTGATGATGCAGGTACCGAGCTTGGTGCAACACTACTGGCTGGAGTTGAACTGGGCGCGACGCTGCTTCTGCTGCTGGATGCTGGTGTCGAACCAGGTGCAGTGCTGGATGTCGCTCCACCTTCAATACCCCAAGGCGCCGGTAGCGCCGCGCAGCTGGTGCGACCAACANNTTTTCCCAGCCCCAACCGCTCGCCGTGGTCACGCAAATCGGGTAGCGATTGCCATACCAATTACAGGTTCCGCCATTTGCTACCGATGATGGCGTGCTGGAGCGGCTGGATGAGCTGGGTGCAATCGATGAAGGTGCAGACGATGAACTCGGCGCAGCACTGGAACGCACACTGCTCGCTGTACTGCTAGTCGCACCACCGAAATTGGTCGCCAGTTTTGAGGTGGCTTTAATACCGTTGGTGCTATTGATCAAATAGTTGCCCCAGGTGCTTAGCGATGCCGCGT
>DQHS01000342.1:0-3256 GCA_003524365.1 Cellvibrio sp.
TCCTGAAATTCAACTGCATGCTGCATGTTCGACCAAAATGAACCAGAATCTACCTGCAGCCAGAAAACCCCTACGGCAACTGCGCCACCAATCGCCACCATATTAAAAATGAGCGCGAGTACGGGCATGGCGATCATGCCAGCCCATAAGCGTGGACGAATGACCCGCTTAAGCGGATCCACACCGATCATTTCCAATGATGCTAACTGCTCGGTTGTTTTCATCAAGCCAATTTCTGCGGTTAGCGCTGAACCTGCGCGCCCTGCAAATAACAGCGCAGCAACAACGGGGCCCAATTCGCGCAAGAGGGAAAGCGAAACAAGTTGACCAAGCGCCTCGCCAGCACCGAAGCGAACTAACACCGTATAGCCTTGCAGTGCCAACACCATTCCTATGAAGAGGCCGGAAACGACAATAATAATGAGCGAGTAAACGCCGACAAAATAGAGCTGACGAATTAACAAACCTGGCCCATTNNGGCCGAATTAACAAGCCTGGCCCATTGCGCCAATCGGGTAAGCCGATTAGTGCTTGCCACCAGAAGATCGTTGCACGCCCTAGTGTGCTTAATGTATTCAAGCCTGCTGCACCCAGCCGCTGTAAAAAATTCAGCATTGCCCAGTCACTCTGGTCGCATTAATTTCTCTTCCCAAACCCAAGTCTTGAACATATTCAATTGCTGGATAATTAAACTTCACAGGGCCTTCTAGCGATCCATGAATAAATTGGTGTACCTGCGGGTCTTCGCTATTGACGATTTCCGAGGGTGTTCCGCTTCCAATTATTTTTCCGCCCGCTAACACATAGATGTGATCCGCAATACTTGCTGTTTCCTCAACATCGTGAGAAACGATGATGTTAGTTAACCCCAATGTCTTATTTAACATTCGAATTAAATGAACCAGAGCACCTTTTGATATGGGATCTTGCCCAACAAAAGGCTCGTCATACATGATTAATTTTGGATCGAGCGCAATTGCTCGTGCCAGCGCGGCGCGACGAGCCATTCCGCCCGACAATTCACNNCGCAACCCTACCGCTTGCAGCTTCATTAGCACCAAGTCATGAATCATTGTTTCAGGTAAACGTGTATGCACCCGAAGTGGAAATGCAACATTTTCGTAGATGGAAATATCGGTGAAGAGGGCGCCGCTCTGAAATAACATGCCCATGTCACGCCTTACCTCAAATAGATCGGACCGGCTGAGCTCGGGGATATTTCTGTTGTTAATTTTTATGGAGCCGTTGTCTGGATGCAGTTGCCCGCCAATCAGTCTTAAGAGCGTTGTTTTTCCGGTGCCACTCGGTCCCATAAAAGCCGTTATCTTTCCGCGTGCAATATCTATATCGACGTCGTTAAAAATCCATCTATTGCCGAATTGAAAACGTAATTTCCGAATCTCAATTAAGTTCTCCCCTTCAGTTGTCGTCATAACGTCTCCAACGGAAAAGTATAAAAATCGATAGGCACTGACAGGCGCCATTCAATAATCAATGGATGTTGATATTTAATTCTTTGTAACTAACCGCTCAGTTCTATATACCCAAAAAAATTATGCGGCGTCTGTTCGGAGTCGATCACACTTGCGGGGATTTTAGATTATTAAATCCGAACGGGGCTGATGAGATTATGTGTTTTACGCTGGGTATCGAACAGATGCGAAGCCAGCTTTTGCATAAAATCAAGATGTAACTAATCGTCGCCCCCCATTTTTTGGCTTGATCATGTCCAGCGAATCTCCTATGGCAACTGTCACAACATAAGTTTTTTAATAGGATCAAAATATGCATACGCTAAGGGTTTCTCATGAATTACCGCTGTCCCCGGAGTTATTGCGCAAGATGGACGCTTATTGGCGCGCTGCCAATTATCTATCGGTCGGGCAAATTTATTTATTCGATAACCCATTACTGAAACGACCGTTGAGCATCAGAGACATCAAGCCCATGCTTTTGGGACATTGGGGAACCACTCCCGGTCAAAATTTTATTTACGTCCACTTGAACCGAATCATTAAGCAATACGACCTGAATATGATTTACATCTGTGGCCCAGGTCACGGCGGCCCGGCGGTGGTTGCAAACACCTATTTGGAGGGAACCTACAGTGAGGTTTATCCCAACATCAGCCGGGATGAAGCGGGTTTGCAACGGCTCTTTTTACAGTTCTCTTTTCCGGGTGGAATTCCCAGTCACGCCTCGCCCGAATGCCCTGGTTCAATTCACGAAGGAGGGGAGCTCGGCTATTCACTCAGTCATGCGTTCGGTGCTGTGTTTGATAACCCGGATTTAATCGTCGCGTGCGTTATTGGCGATGGGGAAGCAGAAACGGGGCCACTGTCCACGGCTTGGCATTCCAATAAATTTCTGAACCCGATTAGCGATGGCGTGGTGTTGCCCATTCTTCATCTCAATGGTTACAAAATTGCAAACCCCACGCTATTGGCTCGCATTACTCATGAAGAGTTAGATCAGTTGTTGCGTGGTTATGGCTGGACGCCTTATTTCGTCGAAGGTGACGACCCGGAGCTGATGCATCAGGCCATGGCGAGTGCGCTTAATAGTGCCATCGAACAAATTAACGATATTAAACAGGAAGCGTTGATTCCCAAGTCGATGCATCACCACATGGAACGCCCGCGGTGGCCGGTGATTGTGTTGCGCTCACCAAAAGGTTGGACTGGGCCCAAGGTGGTAGATGGGTTGCCTGTAGAAGGTACCTTTCGCGCACATCAAGTACCCGTATCGTCACCCGTCGGCCACCCGGAACACCTACAGATGATTGAGGATTGGCTCAAAAGTTATAGGCCGGAAGAGCTTTTTGATGAAAGAGGTCGTCTGGTCGCAGACCTTGCAGATCTGGCACCTCAAGGTTTACGCCGTATGGGCGCGAACCTTCATGCGAACGGCGGTTTACTGCTGCGCGATTTGCGCTTGCCTGATTACCGAATTTACGCCGCCGATGTGCCTGCACCAGGCACGCAGGGCATAGGTGACACCCGCGTGCTGGGAACCTTTTTGCGCGATCTTGTGGCCAAAAACCAGAATGAGCGCAACTTCCGCATTTTTAGCCCGGACGAAACCCTATCCAACGGTTTGGGTGCAGTATTTGATGCTACTGATCGACAATGGGATGCAAACATTCATAAGGATGATCAGTGGTTAGCGCCGAGTGGTCGCGTGTTGGATTCAATGCTCAGTGAACACCAATGTCAGGGCTGGCTGGAAGGATATCTGCTCACCGGCCGCCACGGCT
>DQHS01000342.1:3299-3421 GCA_003524365.1 Cellvibrio sp.
GATGCAAATTGTTTGCTCTCGGTAATGGATCACTGTTTGCGTAGTCGCCACTATGTGAATGTCGTCGTTGCGGGTAAACACCCTGCGCCACAATGGCTAAACATGGATGCTGCTGCAAAACA
>DQHS01000352.1 GCA_003524365.1 Cellvibrio sp.
CTAAATCCCGGCCAGTCGGCCGAATTTGGTGTGCAAGGTGCAACCAATGGCGGCGCACTGGAGGCGCCATCGATTACCGGTACATTGTGCGGCTCTTCCACCACATCAAGTGCAGCCTCCAGCACACCAATTATTTCCAACAGTGCAAGCAGTGTGGTGCGCAGTTCATCAAGCAGTCTTGTGCCAGTAGTAAATAATATTGCAACACTTGCAACCGCGACGACCTCTTATGTATCCGCATGGGAAACCATTCGCGCACTGAACGACAACAGCAATCCCGCCAACTCCAATGACAAATCCGCCGGCGCCTACGGCAATTGGAATAACCCGAATTCCATCCAGTGGGTGCAATACGACTGGCCGCAAAATTTTAGTTTAAACAACACACAAATTTATTGGTTCGATGACAACGGCGGCGTACTCACACCAACACGCGCTTACGTGGAATATTGGAATGGCAGCGCTTGGGTCAATGCGGGCAATGTGCCACTGGTCAAAAATGCATTTAATGCACTTGCATTAAATGGCGTTGTGACTAATCGTCTGCGCGTGTCCATGCTTAACACCACACAATCCACCGGCATTTTGGAATGGCGTGTTGCAGGCACAGTGCAAAATGGAAACGCCTCTTCGGTTGCGGTGTCATCCATTCGCAGTAGCACACCGGTTTCCAGTGTGGGCAGTAGTGCAATTCGCTCATCACAACCCAGCTCAGTGGCTTCCAGTATTGCAAGAACGTCCAGCAGCAGTTTACTCGCAAGTTCATCGCGCGCTGCGGTTTCTTCCGTGGGTGTTAGCAGTTCTGCGAGCAGTTCAGCGGCTGCCGTTTTCACCCCGATCACTAATCAATACGAATATGACGGCATCAATACCAGCAACGCGGTGTATAAAGATTCGAATCGTTTCCGTTTGTATTACGGTGCTGATAACAAGCGCGGCCCCAAAGGTAATTTGGGTACACATTCCGACGCCGATGTGACGCGCATGCTGGAACATATGGAAAAGGTGTACGACTATTTTGTGCGCGATCGCGGTTTTAAATCACCCGCGCAATCCATTCATGCCAACCGCCCCGGCTCGTTCAAAATCAACGTCTATTCGGTGACTGATATCGATGCCGGTGGTTTTATGGGTTACAACGGTACAGCGGGATTAAGTTATCTGGTCATGCGCAGCAATTTGCTCAATACCAACAGCATTTCTACACACGAATTTGGTCACGGCATTACGCTCGCAGAAGCCATATGGATTGATAAAGCGCGCACCGGTGCCTGGTGGGAAACTACCGCCGAATGGTTTGCCGATGCCTATATGAGCCCAATCACCAACAGTACTAACTTCGATGTAAATTCACTGCATGCAGCATCGAATTTAACCATCGTGCACAAAGATAATTTGTATCAAGCCTGGCCATTCCTGAATTATCTTTCCAACAATCCCGACAACTACGCCAACCTTGGCCGCGATGCTGTGCGCAATATGATTCGTGCACATCAAGGTCAGGAAACACCGTTGCACAGTTTGGCGCGCCTGGTTCAACCCACTTCAATCAAAACGTTAGTGGGTCGCTACCGTGCACGTATCGCTTACGGCGACATTGGTCATCCGTTAGTGCAACAAAAAGTGCTCGCTGCACAACGCGATGCGAGTTTCCGCACGCGTGCTTATCGCAATCTGGAATCCATCGGCACCAACATGTATCGCGTATTGGAAGCACGCAAACCGCAATTTACTGGCAGCAATATTATTCCACTGACCGCAACGGGTAGTGGTGAAATCAATATTCAAGTCACCAACCTGGGTAATGGTTTGAGCGATAGCAATTTCACCGCGATTGTGGCAATCAAAGCAACGAACAATAGCGTTCGCTATGTTGATCTCGCGAATGGTGCAGGCAGTTTCCAATTAGTGTCGGGTGAAGAATCAAGCTTGGTAGTGACCAACACACCGGATTCACTCTACTTGTACAACGCGTTTGAAAGCACCAGCACCAATCCTGAATCAATTGGTTTGAATTATCAGGTGCAGATTTTGGGGGCGCGGCCGAGGGATTAATTAAAGAAGAAAAAGTTGATGTAGGGTTGAAATTATTAAACGGCGCAAGTGAAAGCTTGCACCGTTTTTTGAGCTAGTTGCTAGCAGTTCTTTGAAACACCACCTGCGTAAAATAGTAAATTTATTGACTTTTATTTGCAGAGGTGCTCGCCACTTGCGTGGAAGTAAAAAAATCCCACATTACATCATTCGCCGAAATCACTTGCGATGGTGGCTCGCTGCCACGCGGTTTTGTTCCGCCCGGCCATGAATGGCCACCAGTATCAGTCACGCACAACTGCACGGCTACACCACCTTGGCATTGCGCATATTTTTCACAATAGGCGCCGGGCTTTTCCAATGTCCGCACCGACGTTGATTGGCAGTTGTTATGCACAACCCATTTTTTTACGCTGTCAGGAACTGAAACAAAATCGGTTACTTTAGATTCATCTCTGAATTTTTTCCCTGCGCCGCCACCAAAAAGTACACGGTCATCGTTCTTAGCGTGGATATGCAAAATAGAGACAGGCTTACGCGGCTGGCAGCGAATCGTGTTATCGGTTCCGGCGACTGCCGCAATCGCGGTAATGGTATCGGACATTTCGCATGCCAACCGATAAGACATCATCCCACCGTTGGACATACCAGTTGCAAAAATCATTTGACGATTGATATTCAACTCGCGTGTCAGGCTTGCAATCATTTTTCTGACGAACCCGACATCATCGATATTTTTATCACGCGCGTTGGCGCAGCAGGCACCCGCATTCCAAGTGGCAAACTTACCGGATTTAAATTTGCTGTAGCCATTCGGAAACACCACCACAAATCCTTCGGCGTCCGATTTTGAAATCAAACCGTAGTATTCGTCGTTGGCCATATAATCCATATCGCCGCCACCGCCATGAAACGCTAACACCAGAGGCGCAGATCCGGATGTTTGATATTGCTTGGGAACATGAATGCGGTAAGTGCGTGTGAAGCCATCATGTTGCAGTGAGCGAACGTAGTCGCCTGGCTTTTGGATTTTCAATCCCTCAGCCGAATCAATTTCATCACCCTGCCGACTCTCGCGCCGCTCCGCCACTCGCTGTTTGATGCGTTCACGCAATGACGCGTCGGCATGTTCATACTGAGCAATTGCCAGCCGTGGCGACAACAGACAACACACCGCACAAACTGCTGCAATACCGATAACCATAGAACCTTTCAACACGGATAAGGTGTTCATAAGACCGCCCTTCGTTGATGTTTAAAAGCTCCTTTTTACCAAGCTAAGATTAACTGAAACTGAGCAGACAGCTCACGCTTTGAGCTAAACCGTTGGTTTTTTGCTACCCAATCTGGCCGAGATAAAGACACACAGAAAAACCACAATAAAGTGTGGTGACCACCCAATGAAATCGGCAACAGAAACGTATTTCAATGAAGGTAGTGCTAGCAGGGATGCAAGGGAGAGAATTATGTCCGCCGAAAGAAATCCAATGGCTAAATACAACCAATCAAATGATTTGGTTCTTGACATTAAATAGGTAGCTAAAGCCGAGAGAATTCCGATTCCAAGCAATTGAACAACCAATAAATCCCACATAAACATCACTGGAAAACGCGCTGAATTTTCTGCGGCCCAATTGGCAATCGAGCCAGGCAGCACAATCGCTGCCGTATAGCCGAGAATAAAAAACGCCGCAACATGATAAATCACAGCACCCAACACAGCTCCAGCGAGAATGCTTTTAATCTTTATATTCATGAAGACCTCCATTTCATTTTTTCACTACGTTATTTAAGGTTTAGCGTAGAGGCGAAATTTTTTATGAAGTTATAGTTGCCACACTATTTCATTCCGCAGCTTCTCAACAACCTTTACTTTTGGGCCTGCTACAGCAGCATAAACAAAGGTGCTTTCACCTACCGATGTGCATTTAATTACAGCACGATTATTGGCGTAGTTTCCATATACATAGCTACCATTTTTTACTATTTTATTAAAGCCAAGGGAAGCCAGTATTTCTGTTCCTTTGTCTGCACAAATTTCAGTAGAAACTTTCAGAATCTTATGGTCAGACCAAATATGCGGCGTAAATTCCTTTTGAATTGTGCGAACCTCAATCTCTTTCTCTTGATGGGTTTCCTTGGCTGCATTGGAGGCACAGCCACCGAGCAAAATTAAAAAAACAACAGCAATTAGCTTCACCATTTTATTTCCCCATTTTTACGCCGAGTTAATCGGCAGCTTTAAATCTATTTTTTAACTTATCGTTTTAGCCGGAGGCACATACCCCTCCGCCTCATCCACTTTTTCACCGGATAAAAACTTTTCCATCTGTTCAGTTAAATAAACCTTGGTGCCCATATCCATCACATTCAAACGTTTTTCGTTGATAAGTAATGTCTGATGGGCCATCCATTCTTGCCAGGCTTTTTTGGATATATTGTTGTACAGGTCAATACCTTTGGCACCGGGATACGGAGGCATATCCAGGCCTTCCAGTTCGGTTTGGTATTTGCGGCAAAAAACCATACGGTTCATATTTTTTCTCACTTAGATTTAGATAATGTGGTTTTAGATTTCGGCGAAGCAATTTTTTTAGCAGTTGTTTTTGCTACTGTTTTAGTCGCGCGCGGATCCAGCTGCGCGAGTTTTTCCAATAATTTTTTTACGGGTGCTGCCAAGCCTAGCGCATCGGGTTGATGGGGATTGTACCAGTGGGTGACGGCCTCACCGATAGTGCGCGGTGATTTTGCCAGTTGGATTAATACCGGCGTGATATCCAAATGGTAATGACTGAACGTGTGGCGATAGGTATTCCACTCTTCCAGCTCGATGACTTTGCCGTAATGGTCTTCGCTATATTCTTGTGCGTCAGTATCAATCGCTAATTCCGGAAAACTCCACAAGCCGCCCCAAATACCCTGAGCGGGGCCCTGTTGTAATAATAAATCGCCGGCAGGATTGCGCAGCATTAATAATTGCACGGATTTTTCTGGCAAGGTTTTTTTCGGTTTTTTGCCGGGGTAATCTTTTGGGTTGCCTTGCGCGTAGGCGATGCAACCACCACTCAGAGGACAAACATCGCATTTAGGTTTGCTGCGCGTGCAGAGTGTTGCGCCCATATCCATCATCGCCTGGGTGTAATGGTTNNAGTACACGTTTGACATTGCCATCCAAAATCGCGGCGCGTTTTTGAAAAGCGATGCTGACAATCGCACCGGCAGTAGAACGGCCAATGCCGGGAAGTTCGGCCAGTGCTTCCACCGTTGCAGGAAATTCACCGCAGTATTGATTCACGACTGCTTGTGCACACTTATGCAAATTGCGCGCGCGCGCGTAGTAACCCAAGCCAGTCCATAAATGCAGAACTTCATCAATCGGCGCGGCAGCGAGGGATTGCACGGTGGGAAACTGCGCGATAAAGC
>DQHS01000120.1 GCA_003524365.1 Cellvibrio sp.
TGATCTGCTTGATCGGCCCCTTCCCCCTGGCGTAATGTTTCTCGCACCGCGCCTTACGTTTAAACACCCTTTTGATAGAGTGCAAGATCGCAACCGCAAACTTTTTGGCCGCTATATCACCCTGAACGACGGCAATAGCGTGAAGTTAATTACGATTTCTGCCGGGCGGGATGAAGGGCAAGATCGCGATATTATTTGGGAATTGTTTCTAGATAATATTTGGCCATTGTTGTTGGTATCGATTCTAGTCAGCGGCTCTGCCTGTTTTTTTCTCGCCCGCCATTTCACTCGCAGTATAAATACCTTGCAAAAGGCCACACATCAAATTGCACGTGGCGATTTAAGTGTGCGCATTAGTGAACAGTTTCGCGGGCGTAACGATGAAATAGCCGCGCTCGGACGTGATTTTGACCACATGACGGAACGCCTTGAAAAATCCATGCAGGAGCAGAAGCGATTAATTAAAGATGTATCACATGAACTTCGCACACCGCTTGCCCGTTTGCAAATCGCATTGGCGCTAGCGCGGCAACGCAGCAACGGTGTTGTTGATCATGAATTGGATCGCATAAAACAAGCTGCCGATTATCTGAACGATATCATCACAGACATCCTCACTCTGCCCATACAAGGTCAGGACAGCTGGGCATTAGATGATGTGTTGGATTTAGTCAGCCTGATGCAAACCCTGATTGAAAACTATCAGGCAGAAGCCTACGAAAAAAATATTAACATCCGTTTTAAATGTTCACTGGAAGAGGCCCTGGTGGCCACCCACGGCAATATGTTGGTTGGGGTTTTTGAAAACACCTTGCGCAACGCCCTGCTCTACACGCCGGAAGACTCCGAAATTTGCATCCTTTTGAGTGAAACCGGGGATGGAGAACAGTATCGGGTTGAAATAATGGATCAGGGACCTGGCGTACCAGACGATGCCCTTGAAGATATTTTCCAGCCCTTCTTTCGTACCGATCAAGCACGCGCTCGCGAAAGTGGCGGATATGGCTTGGGATTGGCGATTGCACAGCGAAGCGTCTCTCTCCACCAAGGGCGGATTTGGGCGGAAAATCGCGCGGAGGGCGGCCTTAGCTTAGGTATCCTGCTACCAAAAATTAAAGGTTAAGCATCCCTTTTCCCCTCACCATTATTCACGGCATCTACTTAGCTCCTTCCCTCCTTAACAATATAGGCCTGCTGACAAACTTTTGACTGGCGGCAAAATCTTTCCGCCCACTCGTTTAATCAACGCTATTTTTCTGGCGAAAAAAACTACAATCAACATCAGCTTGATTATTCATCTTGTTGATTAATAAAGGAATTAATAAAAATAAAGCAGATGGCATGGATTTCGCTAAATGTCTGTCGCAGGCGCCTTAATGCACAAAAGCGGCAAACAGGACCGAATAACATTTCACGTGACAGGTAAAAACTATGCGGGACATGACGATGGTGACCAGTGCCCAGAAGGCAAACGGCACAAGCAGTATCCCTCTCAACCCACTGACGCCCGAACAGGAACTCGCGACCCGCGTACGCTTGGCGCAGGCGTTGCAAATGAGCTTGGACCCCAATGAAGTATTAAGCTTGTTTTACCAGCATATCCAAGCACTTGTTAGTCTCTCGGGCATATTATTTAAATTTGGTAGTGGTGCTAGCGATCTGAAAATCGGACGCGAATGTCTACATCACTGTGATTATCGCCTCACGACCGATGAAGGGTATCTTGGAGAAATTATTTTTAGCCGCAGCAAACGTTTTGTGGAAGCGGAGCTAATAACGCTTGAGTTTTTACTCAGCTCCCTAATTTATCCACTTCGCAATGCAATTCGCTATCAAACAGCTATGCGCCTTGCCCTGCTCGATCCGTTAACACTGCTAGGCAACCGAGTTGCGCTGGACTCGGCATTGCACCGCGAATTGCAAATGGCGGAGCGCCATCAGCATGAGTTATCTCTGTTGATGATAGACGTCGATTTTTTCAAGAAAATTAATGATAAGTATGGCCATCACCGCGGTGACCTGGTGCTATGTGAAATTGCAAGAGGAATCCAATCGGCTTGCCGCGGATCTGACATCACCTTTCGTTACGGCGGCGAAGAGTTTGTCGTAGTATTAGGTAAGACAGGCGCCGAGGGAGCTAAAATTATCGCAGAGCGCATTCGCCAGCAAATTGCGGAAACACAAATCATTCATAACGGAAAATCTATTTGTACAACAGTGAGTATCGGTATAGCCACACGTCACAGTAATGAAAGAGAACACATTAGCGATTTGTTTGAGCGCGCTGACCGTGCACTCTATATTGCCAAAAATTCTGGCAGAAACTGTGTAATTAGCAGTGATGCAATAACAACTAGTTCGTAATTCACAAATAGGTCTCGAATAAAAAAAACCGCGCTCATTTTGAGCGCGGTTTTTTCTTTGCAGGACTAACTTTACGCAAGCTACTCCACAATGGGTGGGCGTTTGCGCACAGGCACCTTCGGGCGACGTGGAGCTGCTGAGGCTGCACGCAACTTTTTGTCGTGACGCTCGCGCTGAGCGGCTTCGTCGCGTGTTGGCTCCATCATTCGCGTATAAGTTGAGCTATCAAAACCGGCCGTCATACATAAGTCCTGAATTTCACGTTCAGTGAGATCAATCCACTGACCAACACGCACATGGGATGGAATAAAAATATTCGCATAACGAACGCGTTTCAAACGACTGACTTTTACGCCTTGTGATTCCCACAAACGGCGAACCTCACGATTACGGCCTTCCATTACAACACAGTAAAACCAGCGATTTTTACCTTCACCGGCACCGTCTACGATATCGGTAAAGCGCGCGATGCCATCATCAAGCACCACACCTTTTAACAGACTCGAACGCATTTCGTCCGTCACATCGCCTTGAATACGAACCAAATATTCACGATCTATAACCGACGATGGATGCATCAACTTGTTGGCCAGTT
>DQHS01000238.1 GCA_003524365.1 Cellvibrio sp.
CAATAAAATACCTCCAAATGGGTATTTATCTTTTTATATGAAGCTGTTTTATGAACTCACTTGTACCTAAATCTTCCATTATTGTTCGCGTCAGTGTGGCACTTGCCGGAATTGTTATTTTAGGCATGAGTACGATGTTGATTTCCTATTGGTTGTCAGAGCGTGCTGAAAACGATTCCCTGGCGATTAATGTCGCTGGCTCTTTGCGTATGCAAAGTTATCGTTTGGGCTTGCTGGCATTGGATGACACGCCTGATGCTGCGCAATGGATAGCGGCACAGCAAAAAATTGATGAAACATGGCGTAACCCGGTATTCATTCCTTTTTTGCATGAGAAACCAGCAATCAGTGAGTTATACACCCGCGCAGCGGACAACTGGCGCACACAGTTATTGCCAGCATTTAATCAGGTTAAGCAACAGCAAGATTCTATAACCGACCAACAATTACAAATTCTGTTGGATGAACACATTCAGTTGTTGGATGCACTAGTGCAAACCATTCAACAGGATGCGGAACAAAAGGTACGCAGTTTTCGTTTGGTGCAAATCATTGCGCTTTTTGCAACCTTGTTGGTATCGGCATTGGTGATGTATTCGCTCAGAGTCAAAGTAGAGCAGCCACTCAATCAATTAACCGCTATGGCTAAGCGAATTTCCCAAGGCGATTTCAGTCATCAAATACCGGTAGTCAGCCAGGATGAATTAGGTGTTCTTGCTGGTTCGTTTAATCTTATGAGTCGATCAATCGCTAATAGTTATGATCATCTTGAACAACAAGTGGATGAAAAAACCCGGGAGTTGCAACAGTCTAATAACTCGCTACAGTTTTTATACGATACTGCCAAGTTCATTATTGAGCATAATCCCCAAGGTATTAATTACGATGAAATAATTTCCCGTTTAGGGAAAACTATCAACGTGTCCGACCTTGAATTATGTTTAATGACCACTGAGGGCAATAGCCCGTACCTGCAAATAAAACCGGCGAGTGAAATTAACGCAGAGTTGTGCAAAAAACAAAACTGTTCGAAATGTTTATCCAGCCGGGGCGTAGTAGAAAAAACGGATGGAACGGCAATTTATCGTTTTCAATTGAATCGCAATGAGCGACATTATGGCTTGATAGTGTGTCGGGTAGAGGAACGAAAATTATTGTCGCCATGGCAAGAGCAACTAATTCAATCCACTACCGATCAATTGGCGATTGGTATGAGCTTAAAAACCGATGAAGACCAATCGCGCCGCTTGGCGGTTTTGCAAGAGCGCAATGCTATTGCACGCGAATTGCATGATTCCCTTGCGCAAGCGTTATCCTACTTAAAAATCCAGGTAACTCGCCTCAATAAAGCCATTGATCGCGAAGATAAAATCACTATGGAGGATGTAGCAGGTGAGCTGCGCGAAGGGTTAAATAATGCCTATCGTCAATTGCGTGAGTTATTAACGACGTTCCGTTTAAAAATTGACGGCAGCGGTTTAAAGGTTGCGCTTGAATCCAGTATAGAACAGTTACGTGCGCAGAATTCGATGAATATTCATCTTGATTTTGCCTTAAGTAATATTCCCCTCACGCCCAACGAGGAGATTCATTTGCTGCAAATTATTCGAGAGGCTAGCCAAAATGCGATTAATCACAGTGGAGGAAAAAATTTGGATATCCGCCTTTGGCAAAATGCAGATCAAGCGATCAGTTTAACCATCGCAGATGATGGTAGTGGCCTTCCGGGTTCGCCGGAAAAAATTAATCACTATGGGTTGGCCATCATGAAAGAGCGCGCTAAACATTTGGGAGGCGAGCTGATGCTGTCCAACCAATCCTCTGGTGGTGTTTTGGTGAGCTTTGAATTCATTCCTGATTTTATAAAAATTCGCCAAAAAAGCGGGATCATCACTTCCGATATATTTAACGACTTGGNNCGCAAATACACTTTTAAGGTGGCATGCGGGTGTGATGGTACAGCCCTGAGCGCCAGTGAAGCACTCTACTATTGCTAGATCCTGCTCAGTGTCGCGCACGAGCTTACCGATATTAATATCCTCAGCAGGGCCATTTAAGCGCAGCCCGCCATTCTTCCCCCGCACCGCAATTAAATAACCTTTGGCGTTGAGTTCTTGAACCACTTTCATTAAATGGTTTTTTGAAATGTTGTAGCTCTCTGCAATTTCGCCAATAGTAGAAATTTCTTCACCCTTGAGTGCTACGTACATGAGTACACGCAGTGAATAATCGGTATAACGGGTTATGTGCATAGATTTCTCTTCTTATCCGGGGCGGCCATCTGCGCGTGGGCGAGTGAGTATTGGCCAATAAATCAAGGTAAATGTGGCAAAGGCGAGCGACCAGCCTGTAGCGGCCACTAGCAATCCTACGCGGTAATCCAGTAGTTGTAATGCGGCTAATACCCGAGCCAATGCCGCTAGTGTAATAGCCACGTAAATCGCTAATGCAAACCGGGGCAGGGTGAGTGTGCGGCCGGTGTGCCCAAGGGCTACACGGGTCATTACTCCCAGAATCAGAGTTCCCATGGCGCCGACTCCCAGTGCATGTTGCCAAGCGGTAGGGGCGGCGAGATTAAAGGCTGCGGCGCTCTTGAGCAATAGCGCGACAACAATCCAGCCATAGCCGAGGTGGAGAATCCACAACAGCGGTTCTCGCGCAGTACGCCAGCCTGACCAGCCGATCAAACGCAAGGCATTGAGTGCACCTGCAATTAAGGCCATAACGCCGGTTAACCAGGAAGTGCCGGTGAAAAAGTCGGCGGGAATTAACAACAGCGTAGCGATGAGTGCGGCGCGATCCAGAACAGCGAATGATTTTACGCACTCAATTTGAATGCCTTGATTGCGCAGCCAGTTAATCGTAAAGAGCGGAAAAATTCGGC
>DQHS01000337.1 GCA_003524365.1 Cellvibrio sp.
TTCATCGCAAGCAATTTCGGCTTGATGATATATCTGCCGCGCAAACCACCAGAGCGGCAATAAAAACCAAAAACAGGCGCAGGTAATTTTGACCGCCATAGTCGTCAACCAATCCCAGCGCGCAACATGCCCTAACTCATGAATCAACACGCTCAGCTGTTTATCCTGATCCCACAGCAAGGCTTCCCGAGGCAACATAATAACCGGGCGCCACAAGCCCCAGGTCTGTGGAGATGTCACAGTACGCGAACTAACCAGGATGACTTTGCGTGAGATATCCAATAATTCACTCAGCTCATCCAATTGCTTTAACAATTCAGTCGAAACAACCGGCTGGGTAGCTTTTGTCTGTTGTGCCAATCCAATGATGCCAAGCAGTAAATAAAAGAGTATCGAGGTTGCTACAACAAGATATAGTCCAAGCAAAACAAAAAAATCCCGCTGATCAAAATTGACACTCAACCACTGATAACTATTTTCCAAACCCAGCAGAGAAAGCGCGCTGATTGCTGCAAAAGTTGGTAATAGCTTCCACTCTATAGTCGGCAATACGCTCGTCAACAGCGGTAGCACCAATACACTCACCACCCCCAAACTCAACACAAAATGTTGCAATGCGGCAGATTTTTTTCGCACACAAAACCAGAGTGCAGCGACCACCAACAAAATCATACCCGGCTTCATCAAGCCGGTAATCATTACATTGGTGATCAAGGTGGTGTCCATGTTCTGCCCCGAGAGTTTTTATTTTACTTGAGGAAATTTTTCATTTTACTTGAGAGGAGCTTTCTGCTTTTGCCGCATCATCAATTGCCTTCTGCAATTGTGCTATTTCATCGGCATTCAGCTGCTCTCTATTCATCCCCAAGAGCGCGTTGACTGCAGCAGCAGTCGATCCACCAAAAAATGTTTTTAGCATTTTCTGTAGCGCTGATGCTCTCGCCTCTTCTTGTGCAACCACCGGAAAATAAATATAACGGGGGCCGTCCTCGCGAAAATCCACAATCTTTTTTTCCACCAGCTTCGCGAGTAACGCGCGCACCGCTGAATAGCCGGGTGCGTCGGGAATGGCAGCGCGTACATCCTGTGCGGATAACTCGCCTGCCTCGAATAGCGCATCCATAATTTGCCGTTCGCGTCGACTGAGTTGTGCTGCGGCAGTTTTATCCAAATCATCCAACGTCATAACCTTACCCTTGTGTAGTTCAATATGTGCTATTTTTTTAGCATCATGCTAATAATTTAGCACTATGTAGGTTTTAGTCAACCATTAAGTGCTAAAAAAATAGCATCACTTACCCACCAGCTAGCCAAGCTGTTGATTTTTAACTATTTTTGGCAATAAAAAAGCCGCTGCGGTTGCCCGAGCGGCTTTGTGGAGCAGTTATCGATTACTCGTTAGGAACCAGTTCCAGCTCTACACGGCGATTTGCTTCACGACCCGTTGCTGTGTCGTTACTGGCGATTGGATAGCGTGAGCCGTAACCGTAAGATTGGATACGCGAGCTGCTAACCTTCTGACTGCGCAGGTACATTGCAACGCTGTCAGCACGACGCTCACTGAGCGGCTGGTTGATGCTGTCGCTACCGGTAGAATCGGTGTGGCCAGTCACTCTGATTGAAGTTTGGTTAAATTCGGCCAATACCTTGGCAACAGAATTCAATACGTCAAAAAAATCTGAACGTATGTCGGCATTACCGGTTGCGAAAGTGATGTTACCTGGCATCACCAAAAACAGATTGTTGCCTTCGCGTCGAACCTGAACACCCGTGCCTTGCAGTTCCTGACGCAGCTTGGCTTCCTGGCGGTCCATATAGTTACCTACACCACCGCCAACTGCACCACCCAACACTGCTCCTTTCAAAGCGCGATCGCGGCGATCTTTTTTATCGTCGCCCGTTGCTGCACCCAACACCGCTCCGGCGATAGCGCCTATACCTGCACCCTTTACGGTCTTACTGGTTTTTTGCTCACCGGTGTAAGGATCGGTTGTGGTACAACCCATGATGGCAAACGACAACATAATAGCGAGGATATATTTCATACTAAGGCTCTCCAATAAAACAAATAACGAGGGGTTACTAAATAAAACGTCGTGTGTGGTGATTGTTGAATAACAGAACTGAATAAATACTGAATTCTATGATTGCTGCCGAACAGATATCTGATTACAGTGATCACATAATTCGCGGAAATAGCGAGCCAATTCTCCGCCCCAGTTCAGGGAAATTCCATATGCATAGCAAATCTTTGTTACTTTTTTGTGGGTTAGTCACCAGTTTATTGACTGTGGGATGTAAAAATTATTCCGTCAGTGTGAACGAAAATGTTGTCTACACGCCGCCGTCGATATTTAAAGATTATCAACTCGCCGACGCCCAATTACACAATTGCGTTGAGCAAACCATTATCGATTTGCAAATCACTAGCGCGGCAGATTTAACACGCTTGAATTGCAGTAATGCAGGGATTAAATCCCTTGCAGGACTGGATAAATTTTTTGCATTGAAAGAACTTAATTTGGCGGACAATCAATTAGCGGACATTAGCGAGATCGGGCAATTAGGACGCTTGGAAAAAGTGTTGCTGACGAACAATAACATCAAAAATCCGGCGCCACTTCTACATCTGCTGCACCTGACCCAATTACATGTGGACAACAATTCGCAGATGACCTGTAAAGACTTGCAGCAATTACAACAAAATCTGAACAATCAAAAACTGGATCTGATTTTACCCAAACAGTGCGTAAACTAATCTACAGAAAATCAACGGGCGCGGATTAGTTCGCGCCCCGCACAAACATCAAACCAATGGTGTTACGCAATTGATGCACCACGCGCATACGCACCGGCTCAGCATTAATCGCACCCACTGCTTTTTTAAACTTGACCGACACCTCGGTACCTACGGGTGGACATACCTGATTTTCAATTTGTACTTGTGCACCACCATCAGAAATATCTCTGGCAAAGCCAACAATCGTCCCAAAACTCGGGTGGGACATTTCAACACGCACCGAAGTAGAGGTGCGTTCAAACACGCGACGTTCATTCACTGTAAGTTCTCCATGATGGTATTGGCCGTTGTGGCCCTGCCAGAACTATGTTGCTTGAGTATAGTTACTAATCGTTAAAATTCACCTGCAATAAAAAAGGGGCCTAAGCCCCTTTGCCTGCGCGGGTTACTTTACTAGAAAGTTAACCCAAGGCGCTGGCCGACCATTTCGTAAGACTCGACTACATTGCCGAGGTTTTGACGGAAGCGGTCTTTATCCAATTTCTCACGGGTGTCTTTATCCCACAAACGGCAGCCGTCTGGTGAGAACTCGTCCCCAAGAATGACTTCACCTTTGTGCAGACCAAATTCCACTTTGAAATCCACCAGCAACATGTTGCCTGACGCAAACAAATCCTTGAGTACGGCGTTGATTTTAAACGTCAGCTCTTTCATGCGTGCCAACTGTTCAGGCGTTGCCCATCCGAAAGATTGCACGTGCGACTCGTTGACCATAGGGTCACCTAATGCATCGTTTTTCAAGAACAGCTCAAAGGTAGGTGGATTCAAATCCATACCTTCCTGCACGCCCAAACGGCGCACCAGTGAACCGGCGGCCAGATTGCGTACAACGCATTCAACCGGAATCATATCCATGGTTTTTACCAAGGCTTCGGTATCGGACACTAACTTTACGAAGTGCGTGGGGATACCTGCTTCCTGCAACTTGGTCATGATGAATGCATTGAACTTGTTATTCACCATGCCTTTACGATCAAGCTGCTCAATACGCTTGCCATCAAACGCGGAAGTGTCGTTGCGGAATAACATGATCACATGATCAGGATCATCGGTTTTGTAGATGGATTTGGCTTTGCCAGCGTAGAGTTGTTCGCGCTTTTCCATTGATAGGCCTGCTATTCAAAAGTATGTAGTAAGAAATAAAAAATAAGAAACAGACAGTAAGAAACTGTATTCAAGAAACCGACAACCAGCCAAAACCCTGGTTCTGACACGCAAAGGTCACTTGTTTGACCTCGGCCGTGACGGGTGCTAAAGCGGCTTGCGCCAACTCCAGCGAATTATTTTGTTGGCTGATATGAGCCACCACCAAATGCTGTAACCTCGCGCAGTTAAGGCGCTGTAAAAATCCTGCCGCCTGCTGATTGCTCAAGTGGCCCCAAAGTCCACCTACCCGCTGCTTTAACGAGGGGGGATAGGAACCGGAAGCGAGCATCGCTGAATCGTGGTTTGCCTCCAGTACCATGGCATCCAGATCCTGGTAGTGCGCTTCAACATGGGCGGTGATACTCCCCAAATCTGTCAACACGCCTAGCCGTAAACCAGCATATTCAAATACAAACTGCGTTGGCTCCCGCGCATCGTGGGGCACGGCCACCGGAGTAATATGCAAATCGTTCAATACAAAGGGAGTATAGGCCTCGATCAAGCGCAGATCCGGCAATTCACCCAGATTGCGGCTGTGGTAGGTGCCTGGCGTCATATAAACCGGCAGATCGTAGCGTCGCGCCATGGCCGCGACACCTTTGATGTGATCCGCGTGTTCATGGGTCACCAGTATCGCCTGCAGATCTTCAGCGCGTTTACCCAACCGCTCAAGTCGTTGGTTGGCCTCCTTTACGCTGAACCCACAATCAATCAAGAGTGTGCCCGCATTCCACTCCACTAAAGTAGAGTTGCCGCGGCTACCGCTACCGAGTGATGCAAAGCGCAGCGGAGCCAGCATCTAGATCAGGTTTCTTCGCAATACAGTTAACAACTCGCGCGCTTCATGCGGGGTCAAACGCTTGCCATAAGGGTCGCGAACACGCACGACAAAATTACCTTCCTTGCCCGTCACTACAATCAAATAGCCTGGGGCATCGGGCAGTACTTTTTCTTCATCACGATCGGAGCGCGGAGCCTTTTCAAAGGCATCGCCAGTCAACATATTGGTTTTCAGCTGCGCCAGAGTATAGGGCGAGGTCGGTGCTTTGGGGTTCAAACCTATGCGGAAAGTACGTTTGAACCAACCCGGCTTGGCCTCTTCAGGATCGAGATAATGAACATAGAAAAGACCCGCTTCGGTGTCGGTATCGAAAGTGGTAAAGCCATCGCGTTTTGCTGCGTAGGTCAGGGTGGCAAACGCGCGTTGACGATCTAATTTAATAGTCATTAACGGCTCATTACCCGCAACGCCCAAATTCGCTTTTACCGAACCGCCAATCGCTTGCGCAAGCAGTGATGTACCACCTTCGGCCGTTTCACTTGCCAGAGTTGCTGCCAATTCATCCAGCATCCATTTTTCGCGCTCGGGGTTAACCGATCGGCGCGGCCAGCCCATATCAGGTGCAGGTTTTTCTGCGACGGGAACACTCATATGGGTGATGTGGATTTCAGTCGTTTCCGGTTGCACACCCTGATCGATCTGCAGGCGGTATCTATCGTAGGTCGATAAATCAGTCTTAAATTGCAGCCAGCTGGTTTCGATAATGCCTTTACCAATATCTGCTTTGCTCACTGCCAAAGTATTCACGTTAAGGAAGTTGCGGATACGCGGCCACACTTCACCGGGAGCGGCATTCAGGAGAATCCAGCTCTCGCTGCCAACACGTTGGATCTTGACATTTTCCTGCTCCAGGTTTGCCGATAACGGCATGGGGCGCGGAATTTCATAATCATCTGCAGTCGGGTCGTAACCGAAGTCGGTCGCTGTGATCTTCGGAATTGGATAAAGCTCGCCCATGGTTTCCGATTTTTTGCCAGCAGGTAAAACCAGCGGTGGAATATTGTCGGCCTTAACGTAATCGCCTTCACGATTGCGGAATACACCCTCATCGCCAAAAAACATTCCGCAACCAGAGAGGGAAATCGTCAAGCTCGCAATCAGTAACGCCAGGAGCGGGCGCTTGATCGGCACTAAAGAAGTTGTTGTTATGGTCATTGCTTTAATTGGACTCATGAATCATCTCGTCGACAACCTGCAAGCAGGAATTGGATTAAATCCCGGCAGCCTGCATGGCTGTTTTAACCTGTTGGTGATACTGCTCTGACAGACGCGTCAGTGGCAGGCGAATACCCGATTGGATCAAACCCAATTGTTCAACCGCCCATTTGACGGGAATCGGGTTGGACTCAACAAACATGGCGGTATGCAAAGGCAGCAAACGTTCATTAATCGCACGCGCTTCCTCTGCATTACCGGCCAAGGCCAATACACACATACGTGCAATGGCAGCAGGTACGACATTCGCCGTGACAGAAATATCCCCTTTGCCCCCTAAAAGAATTAAATCGACAGCCGTTGCATCATCGCCCGAGATAATCGCAAAGCTGGAGGGAGCTTGTTCAATCAACAATTTAGCGCGTTCAAGATCGCCGGTTGCCTCTTTAATACCGATGATATTGGGCACTTTCGCCAAACGCAGCGCCGTTTCCGGTTTCATATCCACACCCGTGCGACCGGGAACATTGTAGAGAAACTGTGGAATAGCAACAGCTTTGGCGATATGGGCATGATGGAGGAACAAGCCTTCTTGGGTCGGCTTGTTGTAGTAAGGCGTCACCAATAAACAGGCATCAACCCCCGCATCTTTAGCAGCTTGAGTTAATTCGACGGCCTCAGAGGTAGAGTTAGCGCCAGTACCGGCAATAACAGGAATACGGCCATTCACTTGATCGACTATTTTTTTAATTACCGCCAAATGCTCGTTCACGTTTAGCGTTGCCGACTCACCAGTCGTACCCACTGCCACAATGGCGTGTGTGCCCTGCTCCAGATGCCAGTCCACCAACTTATGCAGGCTCGCCCAGTCGAGGGAATTGTCTGCATTCATCGGGGTTACCAGGGCAACCATACTGCCTTGAATCATCGGGAGCTCCGTTAGATAGCGAAATAATGTAGCGATAAAAGTTGGGAAATCAGGGTGACGAAATAACGAAAGGCGCCATGGTACTGAGTGGGGCCAGACGAAACAAGCAAAACACCATCAAGAGAGGATGAATCCTTATTTTTTAAAATCGAGCATGCGCTGCAGCGGAATCATCGCCAACCTACCCAGCTCTGGATCGACATGGATTTCATTGTCGCTGCGCTCAAATACGGTCACTAAATTGTCCAGCACATTCATTGCCATCCAAGGACAATTGGCACAGGAACGGCAAGTCGCACCACTGCCGGCAGTAGGGGCGATGTGGAAAATTTTATCGGGATTGAGCTGCTGCATTTTGTAGAAAATACCCTGATCAGTCGCAACGATAAATTCGCGATTAGGGAGGGTTTGCGCCGCTTTAATCAATTGCGATGTTGAACCGACAACATCCGCCAGATCGACCACCGCTTTGGGTGATTCAGGATGAACCAGTACGGCCGCATCGGGATACAGGATTTTGAGATCCTCTACCCCTTTTGCCTTGAACTCCTCATGAACGATACAAGCACCGTCCCACAAGAGGACGTCGGCACCGGTTTTTTGCTGCACATAACCACCGAGGTGCTTATCCGGTGCCCAAAGGATTTTTTTGCCCTGGCGATCCAGATAATCCACCACATCCAGCGCAATACTAGAGGTGACCACCCAGTCAGCACGGGCTTTCACCGCAGCAGATGTATTGGCGTAGACAACGACAGTGCGATCAGGGTGTTGATCGCAAAAAGCCGAAAACTCATCGATAGGGCAACCCAGATCGAGCGAGCAGGTCGCCTCAAGTGTGGGCATAAGCACACGCTTTTCCGGCGTGAGGATTTTGGCGGTCTCGCCCATAAACTTTACACCGGCGACAATCAAGGTATCGGCCGAATGATTTTTACCAAAACGCGCCATCTCAAGCGAATCGGACACGCAACCGCCTGTCTCTTCCGCGAGCGCTTGTATTAGGGGATCAGTGTAGTAATGCGCAACCAACACAGCATTGTGTTGTTTGAGTAGCGTTTTGATGCGAAGTTTGTAATCGGCTTCTTGCTCAGGCGTGTATTGTGGTGCGCTCCATACACGGGCGAGATNNTTGTTTGACAAGATCTTCAGCGGCAGCATCACGCACAGCCAAATTCAAAAACTCAGACATGTAATCGCCTCACTCAAGCTCGCCCGCACTAACAGGCAGTAAATTTGCGTGCAATTTTATCACAGAGCCGCATTTGGATTGGAAACTATAAAGAGCGCGCAATCACCTACCGATAAGATTTCGCCCAATAAAAAAGGGCGCTTTACTAAGCGCCCTTTTTAAAACTTACTCGATGATATGGTGGGTCGTGCTGGATTCGAAC
>DQHS01000040.1:0-3796 GCA_003524365.1 Cellvibrio sp.
CCGCGTAGGGGGTGAACAAAATTACCATCACGGTAATAACAAAAAAATGCACCCAGGCACGTCCTGCTCGGCGAAACAACAACCAGGTTGCAAGGCTGCACCCGATGGCACCAATCAGGTACATCATCCACGCATATTGATAGTCAGTCATATTTTCCACGATAAAGTCTCCTTCCGGTCCATTATCAGTAACCGCAGTCGATTAATTAACCCAACGTACAACATAATCTTCCAAATCATCCGGACTGACTGTGCTTTCATGTACGACCCTGCCACGCACGGAGATTCCGGCAGTGTGCACTGATTCCGGATCGCCCGAGATCAGTGGATGCCAGTCAAACAGCGGAATACCCTCCGCCACCAAACGATAAGCACAGGTTTCCGGCAACCAGTAGGTATCTTTCACGGTTGCGGGAGTCAACACAGCGCAGGCTTCGACCAAACGCTGGCGCTCAGTGTATTCCTGACAGCGACAAGTGTCATGATCCAGATAACGACAGGCGACTTTGGTGTAGTACACGGCGCCATCCTCTTCGTCTTCCAGTTTATGCAGACAACACTTACCACAACCGTCGCAAAGAGATTCAAATTCCTCTACCGACATCTGCTCAAGGGTTTTAGCCAGCCAAAAAACCTGTTGTGCCATTCTCGTTCCAGTCCAATAACAAACGTGCGCGAATTAATTTCCAGACAATTTTGAATTGAGCGCACGCAGGCGTTCAGCTTCAGGATCGCGCTCATTGCGCGGCGGCAGCTGCAAATAAAAGCCTTTCTCTTCCAAACTTTCAGCCACTTTCTCTACGCTGGCATGCGCCAGTTTTTTGCCTGGCGTTAACAGCAATACCATCGCTTGCTGCGGCCGGCCAAACATGTTTAGCAACTCTTGCGGCACCTTGCTTAAGCCTTCTTCTTTTTTCACGTAGAGGTACATACCCTCTTCTTTTGGGCTGCGGTAAATTTCGCAAATAATTTTCATAGAAAGAAACTTCGAGTTAAATAATGTCAGGATTGTGCGATTGCGTCTGGGTAACCTTAAGTAAACCCTCACCGATTAACGCAAAGCGCCAGCCCAATAAGCGCGCAGGCAATTGATATTGGCCGCCATTCATACCTGAGCGAACCAGGTATTCATAATCTTTTTTGCGAATCAGCACTTCTGGCGGCAACTGAATTTTCTCGGCGTATTCACGCACGTAATTTTTTAAGGCTTTCATTAGCGGCCCTTCGCTCTGCGCGAGCGGCGGATCGAGACGCGCGGGCCAACTCGATTCATTCAATTTAAGTGCGTCACTCACAATCTGCAAAATCGTATCAGCATCGTTTTTCAGTGTGCGCGACGGCATATCCGGCACCTTAGCCAAGTGCGCTATATCCTGAATTTTCTTGCGCGAGATTTCCCACAGTGATGGTTCTTTTATCAAACGGTTGCGCGGTAAATCCCGCGCACGCGCCTCGCGTTCGCGCCAAATGCACAGCTGTTTTAATATCGCCAACTCTTGCGGGCGCAACTTCCAGGCAAAGCCCACTTTTTGATAAGCATCAGTGTAATCTTCAGCCTTGCGCGCATTGGCTACCAAATCGGCGCAATCGCTTTTCACCCATTCCAAACGCTCGCTGGCTTTAAGCAATTGCAATAATTTCCCGTACACAATCAGCATGTGTGCAACATCCAGCGCCGCATAGTTTAGCTGCGCAATACTGAGCGGACGCTGCAGCCAATCAGAGCGCGTTTCATCTTTAGGGATTTCAATCGTTAATACACTTATTACTAATCCCGAGTAACCCAAACTAAAACCCAGGCCGGCAAATGCAGCGGCGACCTGGGTATCAAACAGGGGTGAAGGTACTACATCTAACCAGCGCTGGAACACTTCCAGATCTTCAGAACAAGAGTGCAATACTTTAGTTACAGCCGTATCGAGCATTAATTCGCGCAGCGGCGCAAGATCTTTAATTGCCAGAGGATCAATTAAATAGCAGCCTTTACCGTCGCCAATTTGCAGCAAGCCAGCGATAGGATAAAAGGTATCGCTGCGCATAAACTCGGTATCTACCGCGATAGCCGCTTGTTTACGCCATGCCGAGCACAACTCGGCCAATTGATCGTCTTGATCAATCCAGATAGGTTCACTAGGAATCAACATTAAAATTACAAACTTCTGCGAGAGGAAAAAGCGTGAGCAAGTGTGCCGCCATCGATAAATTCCAACTCACCACCGAGTGGAACACCGTGAGCAATACGCGAAACAATCACATTGAGATTCTTGGCGCGCTCACTAATGTAATAAGCTGTCGCCTCACCTTCTACGGTGGGATTGGTTGCAAGAATCACTTCGGTAATCGGTTCTTGTTGCAACAAAGTAATTAATTGATCGACACCAATATCTTCTGGCCCTATGCCATCAATCGGCGATAAATGGCCGAGCAATACAAAATATTTTCCTTGATAAGTTCCTGCCTGTTCAATGGCCAACACGTCCCCCGGCGTTTCAACTACACAGAGCAAGGTGTTATCGCGGCGGTTATTCACACAAATACCGCAGTGTGCTTGCTCGGTCAGTGTGCGGCAGCGTTGGCAACGGCCAACACCTTCAACGGCCTTGTGCAAGCTCTGGGATAAACGCTCGGCGCCCGCGCGGTCGCGCTCCAACAAATGCAGTGCCATGCGCTGGGCAGATTTGGGCCCGACGCCGGGCAAGCAGCGCAGTGAAGCCATAAGTTCGTCAATTAACGGGCTGAACATTCAGTTTCCAAATTGGTAGGGGCGCCGCTTGCTGCGCCCAAATGTTTTGTTTTTTTAGAGCGCACGCCGCACTCTGATGTTTCGTGTAGGGGCGCTGCTTGCCGCGCCCTGCTATATTTTGGGCGCAGCAAGCAGCGCCCCTACGATTTAAAAAGGCGCAGCGCGCCCCAACAATTAAAACGGCATTTTAAAATCGGGCGGAATTCCCATACCGGCAGTCATTTTTGTCATCTGCTCGCGATTTTGTGTTTCGATTTTACGCACGGCATCGTTCACTGCAGCCGCTAATAAATCTTCCAATGGNNTCCTGCATCTTTTGCATATTGGCCTGCATTTCTTGCGCTTGCTTCATCAAATCGCCAAGACCTTTCATAGCATCCTCTTTTGTCAATTAGTTAAATAGTTGAATTGGTTAGATAGCTAAATTGGTTGTATTGTCTCTTCGCGCAAAGTCGCGCCGAATTGCGCAATTAATTGCTGCACGATGGGATCATTTTTTATAGAACTAATAGCGTCCTGCAAGCGCTCTTCACGCAAACGGATTGCCATCATTGATGGAGTTTCTGCGGTAATCTCGCCCATTTGGATATGCGCGCGCACCTGCTCGACAAAATAATCACTGAGCAAATCACTCAGGCGTTTTTCGTGGCTGGTGTCGTACAGGGTACTGTTGGCGTTATCCAGTACAAAATAAAAATCATTCCCTTTACGACTAATCATTTGGCAGTTCGCGACTGTGCTTTGCAAAATGCCAGTAACGCCCAAGCCGAGATAAATTTCTGTCCAATCAGCCGGACTCGCCTGTTCATAGGGAACTTTGCGCACCGTTTTTGGTGTTGGAACCTTGACCGGTTCCGCAGAGGCTACCGTTGTTGGAGCCACTTCAGAAACCGGCGCCGCTGTTACAACCGGCGGCTGAGCCGCCTCAGGCTTTTTTGGTTCGATTACCTCAGGCGCAGCCGCCGGAGCTTCGTAATAAGGAGGAGCTGGTTCGTATTCATCTTCCGCAGCTGGAACATAATCGTCATCGGGTACATTGCCATAGGAACCTTC
>DQHS01000040.1:3843-4450 GCA_003524365.1 Cellvibrio sp.
AGCGGTAAATCGCGGCGACCTAACAAGGCCGTTTGATAAAAGAGCTGTACATCTTCCGAAGGCAATTGCTGCGCGAGTTGCATAATGCGCTCGCGATCACCGTGGCTGTTATCCACTGCTTCCGGTAACGCCTGCGCAATCGCAATGCGATGTAAAACAGCCAACATTTCCGCGAGCGCACTGGCGTAATCCGGCGCTTGCTCGGACATACGCTCAACTGCTGCCAATACCGCGCGGCCATCCAGTGAAACCAGCGCGTTGACTATGTCGTAAACCGCGGTTTGGTCGATGGTGCCGAGCATGGTGCTGACTTCAGCTTCGGTAATTTTGCCCGAACCGTAGGAAATGGCCTGATCGGTCAAGCTCATCGCATCGCGCATACTGCCGTCGGCGGCGCGACCAAGATGCCAGAGTGCCGATTCTTCAAACGGCACCAGCTCTTCATTCAACACAAATTTCAGGTGCTGAACGATGCGCTCGGGATTCATATTTTTAAGATTGAATTGCAAGCAACGCGACAAAATCGTCATGGGCAATTTTTGCGGATCAGTCGTCGCCAGCAAAAATTTCACGTGCGGTGGTGGCTCTTCAAGCGTTTTCAGCAGCG
>DQHS01000127.1 GCA_003524365.1 Cellvibrio sp.
ACATGAACCCGCGCCTTCGCCTCGCCATTGTTCAAGCAAAAAAAGCATCAATGACACGTGAGACATTAGAGCGCGCGATCAAAAAAGGCTCAGGCCAACTCGACGGCGCTGCCAGCTACGAAAAAGTAACCTACGAAGGTTATGCGCCGCATCAAGTTCCCGTTATCGTTGAATGCCTCACCGACAACGTCAACCGTACCATCTCCAACATTCGCGGTTTATTCCGCAAAGGCCAACTCGGCACTTCTGGTTCTGTCTCCTGGGATTTTGACCACTTGGGTATTATCGAAGCAACAGCCGCCACTAAAGATGCCGATATCGACACAGCAGCGATTGAAGCAGGGGCGCAAGATTTTGAAATAGATGAAGACGGTACCGCGACGTTTTACACCGACCTAACCGATCTGGATATGGTGCAAAAAGCCCTACCCGACCAAGGTTTTAACGTGGTATCCGCCAAACTAGGTTACCTGCCCAAAAACCCAGTGAGCTTGTCTGGCGAAGCATTAGAAGAAGTAGAAGCATTCCTCGCAGCGATTGATAACGATGACGATGTGCATGAGGTTTATGTTGGGTTAGCGGGTTAAGTCTTTAATCTGTAAATTGCGAGAAAAAAAGCCCGACCAAAAATCAGTCGGGCTTTTTATTGTTAACAGATTACTTAATTAGCAGTTGCGCGATTTAACACACCAAGTGCTGTAAGTATTTAATTAGTATTATTTCCCCTTATCCCTAAAGAGCTAAAAAAACATATCCTTTTTGCTTAATAGTTGACTCGCTTCCCGATGAAAATACACTCGCCATGCGTAAGGATCTACTCTGTCATCTCCAGCATTATCATCGTCCAGAGACGCTGACAAAATTTTATTAAGTGACTTATCAAAAAGCGCTTCATTTCCATAAGTCGTGTAAATATATTTTGCTTTACCCCATGAAAACAACGAACGATTGCCGCCAATCTTTTCAGCTTCAGATAAATAATGTGCTGACATCGCTCGACTTCCACCCGCAATTTCAGGTAGAGCATGATAATAAATAGCCAAATTGAAATAGTTTGCCCCATTCATCCACTCAGGATTGAGCTGTTCAATTCTATCCATCATTTTTTTGCTGCGATTAACCCATTTCACACTAAAAATTCGCCGATAATTTGGAATGCATTCCCTAAAGTAAAATAAAGCTGCAGTTGACCATCTGCCCATACCATCAACCTCATTCGCAGTAAGAGTCTCTAATGCATCCCATGGTTCAATACCATTCCTGACGCTATTACTAAACTTTTCGTTCAGCATCATGAGTTTTTCAGCGTATGCTATTGCGGCCATATAAAGAACTTGTTTTTCTGAAGGATCAGTTGCATAAGATGCACCGAGTAGAATGTAATAGTCAGCTATGGCAGATAAGTTTTTGGCCATATTAATTTCTTTTTCGACCAGTAGTCCATGCAGCTGGATAAGTGTAATCAACTCCTCTTTAGTGTCAGCGGCCTTTTCAATGCCATTAATTTTTTGAAGCAATTCGATATCGCTAAGATCAGAATAAATTTTCTCTTGAGGGGGGAAAGCGGGAGAAAGCAATGTACAACCAGAAAGCAAAAATAGTAGGCATACTATTTTATGAACCAAAACTATTCTCAATCTATCTTTCATAATTTATGACTCAATTTAGATTAAAGAACTGGACGTAACGATTTTACGATAATAATCAGCCTAAAAAATTAGACATCAACATCTTAAGCAAATAACTCTTCCAAGTTTAATCTACCGCAGTACAAAGACAAGCGCTATCACAAAGAATGCACTAGAAAAGAGCGACCAAGCAAGAAATACCCTAAAAGTATAGCCAGTATAAATAGCCTTTCTCCTTACCATGGCTTTACCGTGGTATCTGCCAAATTAGGCTACAAGCCTAAAAATCCTGTTAATTTGAGTAGCGAAGCTTTAGTAGAAGTAGAAGCTTTCCTTACTGCTATCGATAACGATGTGCATGAGGTTTATGTGGGGTGGCGGGGTAGTATTCACAAAAAAATACGTCTCTTATCCGCATAGAAAAAGCCCGATTGATTCCAATCGGGCTTTTTCTTTTTTGCAATCACCAATCGGATAACACGAACACTATTCAGAATTGCTGCTATTTAATAAGCCTTGAGTCGATTGATTCACTACCGTCGAAACAGGGTCAAGATTGGAAACTGCTAGTGCAGCGGCAACCAAGTCGTCCTTAGCTATATTTGCAATCCGCTCAAACTCAGCCTGACTAAACTTGAAATACATATCCCTATCATTGCGCCTCACAAAATAGTCGCTCCCCGCTTTAGTAAGGTCATAGTGAAATTCACCTACAGCAGACTTAACCATTACCTTTGTAGTTTCACCTTGTGGCACTTGCGTTACTACTTCCTGAACTTGCAAATTACTAAACGTGTTAGCCAGTTCCGTTGCTTTGGCTGCATCTATTTTTTCGGCACTAGCCTCTTGAGTAGCAGCAACAAAACTCCAGCTATCGCCGATTTTTTGGATCTCATAATCTGCTGCTTTGATCAGGTTTGCATCCTTAACGGCAAGCAGATCTGTCTGCAACCAGTCATTTGATGTTGTCGCAAATTCAAATGCAGTTAGTTCGACAGCATAAACCTGATCTTCACCCTCACGACGCACATGGATCTTTCTGAAACCGGGCGTTGTACCTAACCAAAGATCCGCTTTTTTGGCATCCCCCTGAAAAAGTTCGATTCGCCGTTGGAATTTGGTTCCGGCAACTTCAAAGCGCTCATGGCTGCTAGCTGTTGTTGTCACCGGCCAGGTAAGTTTTGTGCCATCCAGTTTTTGCAATATCTCATCCAGCTTTTGCTTATCAACAGGAAGTTGATGCAATTCTGGCAACTGCCATTCGCTGCCAGATTTTTGCAAAGTGACTTTGTTGTTGGCATCCTGAATTACCACGCGATCTATCTCAACCGTTTCAATGGCAAGCAGTGGTTGCGCGTCCACCTGCACGCGCGAGCTCTGTTGATAGGCAAACACACCGATCATTAGCAACACTTGCAACACCAGCAGAATGGTTAGTCGCCGCTGCCATATTTTTAAGGGCGATGCTGACGCCAAACTCAGCGCCTGCTCCCGTGCGTTTGTTACATCAATAGTGACTGATTGATTCATCATAACTACCTCTAGTCAGAGAAAATTTTTATAGCGCAATTAACTGGCTAACCATTGGCGATATTGCAGCTCACGTACACGCTTGATGCGGTGTTGTATGAACCCGACAATCGCCAGTGCCAGCAATGCCAGCGCATAATTCAAATATTCCCAGAATGCCTGGGTGCTTTGCTCCAGCGTGGGTAAGGTGCGGTTGAAATTGCTGCGCGCGCGAATGCTCGTCAAGCCTTCATCCTCCAGCGCCCAATCAACCGTATTGGCCATTAGCTGCAAGCTATTGAGATATTGGCCACCGTTCGCCATTCCGGCCATGGACACAACTGCGTCGCTCAGGAAATCGTTTGAGCTAAACAAAATAATCCGCGCAGAATCGGGCGAATGTTGGATAACGCTGCCAATACTTTTTGCTGAAACAGAATTAGCATTTTGCTCATCTGTCGCTGCTGCATCCTCCTGTTTCAGGAGTGGAGAGTCTTTTCCAGCGAAAAAGGAATCAAAACGCCCCTGTGAAATCACACCCAACAATTGCGATTTCTGTTCACCTGTCGGTACATAACGCGTAATGCCGTCGCTGGTAATTTGCGGCGCTACATTCATATCCCCACTCAACCAGGATTTATCCGAGCTGCGCAGTAACTCAGTCACCTTGCGCGATTTTTGTTTTTCCGCGTCTAACAAAATTGGCGATGCCCATGCGATTGTCGTTTGCGGTAGACCGTTAGTGATAGCACTCTCAGAATTTAAACCGTTGGCGCGCACATCGATAAAGTATGGGTAATCCAACATGCGCATTTCTTGCACGCTAAATCCACCGATATTGCGGTTAACCGGCAGTGGGAAAGGCACACTTTGTTTATCCATCACTAACTTCTCGTCAATGCTCAAGCCGTGATGTTTTAACCATGCACTCATGCCACTTTCTTGCTTTTGCAGACCCAGGCTACGTTGGCTTAAAGATGCAGCATAAGGCGAAGTAGCAGCGATAACAGTACCGCCTTGCATCAAAAATTGGTCCACAGCAAATATTTGTTTCTCGTCCAAATCTTTAGGCGCGGCTAAGAAGAGCACATCGGCTTCGCCACTGACCGAACCATCGCGCAAATCCTCACGCGCTATTTTCAATTCAGTGCCGAGAAATTGTTCCAACTGACTAAATTGCGTGCCCTGCGCTTGATAGTGATGAGCCATCGCAGATTCCGGCGCAACAAAGGCCACGGTTTTGGTGAAACCGCTGGCAAAGCGTTTTACTGCTGAGGCGAAATTGCGCTCGAAACTGCCAGCACTCATATCGTCCAACGGAATCTGTACCACTTGGTCGTCCTGCGCGAGTGTCATGTAAAAATAGAAGCGCTCACTGCTCAGCAAACTGGTGGCCATCGGATTAAAACCGTAATCCTGCGCAATTTGCTCACCCACTTTTCCGCCGTCTGCCGCCGGATCTACAAAATTGACGGTCAAACGATTGGCCGATTTTTCTTGCTGATTTTTCACTGCGGTTTCTACCGCACGTTTAAATTCCTGCAGCTGTTGCGGCAGAGCGGCGTCGGAAGATACATAAGCGTTAAACACCAAATCGCCTTTGACCGTATCAAACAAGTTGCCGCCAGCTTGATAGCTGTGCAGGACTTTTTTGATCGCACGGGTAAGGTCGTGTTCGGGATTACGCAACTTCACATCCAGATCGGCTTCACCACCGGTTTTGACTTCGATTAAATCACGGAAGCCAAGCACTTGATATTCATCTCCGTATTGCACCAGCACATTGAAATAAGAGTTCACAACTGACGCTTGATAACGATCCGAGATTTGGAACGGCACTGG
Source organism: Cellvibrio sp. (assembly GCA_003524365.1). GTDB lineage: Bacteria > Pseudomonadota > Gammaproteobacteria > Pseudomonadales > Cellvibrionaceae > Cellvibrio. The sequence goes on from DQHS01000127.1 coordinate 4,980, forward strand.
TTGTATCGCGTATTTCTGATTGGCTTCCTGCTCCAACTCCGGATTGGTTGCCGGGTCAATAAATTCCACGCGTACCCTGCCCTGACTTTCAATCTCATATTCTTTAATCAGGTCGCGAATTTGCGGAACCAGTGGCGACAAGAGCGGATGAGTTTTGCTGCTGAAATAGCCGCGAATCAATAAGGGTTCTTGTAATTGATTCAGATAATGCTCAGTTGCCGATGAAATGGAATATTGATTACCTTGGGTCGCGTCTACACGCAGGCTGTTGATTTGGCCTAGCCAGAGATTCGCTCCCAGTGCATTAACCAACAACAACCCGGTGAGTACGCGCCAGCCTTGGTGATGCTGTTTGTTCCCGGTCGCGGCCCAACGTTCACGTTCGAGCGCAAAGGTATTTAATGCAAGGAAAATTAATATCAAACTGATGTAGTAGTAAAGATCGCGCACATCGATCACACCGCGCGTAATTGATTCAAAACGCGAACCGGTGCCGAGCAAACGCAACCACTCACTTGCTGCAGTTCCAAAAAAATCCGTAATAGCTTTGCTGCCGAGCAAATAGAAGATACCGCACAAAGCCACTGCTGTTATCAAGCTCACAATTTGATTATCACTGCGCGATGAGACAAACAAACCGATGCTCAAATAAGCCGCAC
>DQHS01000182.1 GCA_003524365.1 Cellvibrio sp.
ATGATTTGTTCTTTCACCAGACCACCAAATATTTGCAGGCGAAATACTTTTATCCCGCCAGTCGTTGAACCAGAACAACCGCCGATGAACATGGCAAAGAAAAAAACAATCAGCGCTAAGGGGCCCCACAATTGATAGTCACCGGATGCAAAACCGGTTGTGGTGATAACAGATACAAGGTTAAAACACGCCATGGTCAGCGCTCTGAATGGATCCATTTGGCCACTAACAATAAGCTGGGCGGTTAACAAGGTTGTGGTGATACCAACAGCCAAAAGTAAGCCGCGCACTTGGGTATCGCTAAAAAAAATAAACTTTCTATTAACTAACAGGCGCACAAATAACACAAACGGAAATGCGCCGGCAAGCATAAACACAATAGCAATCCAGTGGATAAAAAGACTGTCGAACTGGGCGAAAGAGCTGTCAGAGGTGGAAAATCCTCCGGTAGATACGGTCGTCATTGCGTGATTGACGGCGTTAAAAAAATCCATGCCGGCTAACCAAAAGGCGAAACAACAAATTACTGAGAGCGCGAGATAGCAATAAATAATCATTGCCATCAAGCTTTGCGCGCGCGGCATAGCCTTATCCGACCAATCAGAAGACTCTGTCTTAAACAACCGCATGCCACCCACCCGTAAAAACGGCAGTATCGCGATTGCCATACCAATGATTCCCACCCCGCCAATCCAATTCAGCATTGAGCGCCACAGCAAAATGTCTCTTGGTAGAGAGTCCAGCCCTGACATGACCGATGAACCGGTTGTGGTAATTCCTGACACGGCTTCAAAGACGGCGTCGGCGAGCGCGAGCGGATGGTCGATAAGAACGAATGGCAAAGCACTAAAAAGCGATACCCCGGTCCAAGCGCTGGTGGTGATGAGGAATACCTGGCGCGGCTGCATAAAATCCAGGCGCGAGGTCTTTCCTATTAATAAAAAGACAATGCCTGCCACGCTGGTAATAGCGGCAGAGGAGAAAAAGGCGAGTTGGTTGTCGCTTTCGTAGGTAATGGACAGTGCCAAGGGCACCAACATAAACAACGCAAGGATATTCAGGATTGCGCCCAGAATCAGCAGCGTAGGGCCCAGTAATTTCATAGTACTCAACTTTTGTTATACGCAAGAAGTGCCAGAGAGTTGGCCGCATTCTAAACGCTACGCTGGCGAGAGCCTATGGGTGTGCGGTATATATTTCGTAAAACCCTCGAAGGCGCACTTGCGTGCGCCTTGCTGGCAGCCGATTTAGTAGGGCTGGGTAATCTCGGCATAGATCAGTGTCACATAGAGATTCACGATATGTGGTGATTGCTGCATAAAAACAGTCAGATCAGTTTCTATGCCCAAACTGTTCATCTGTGCCCTGCGCTCACCCATATAGCGTGCCGCTGCACGTTCAAGTACTTCACGGAAAATCAGTGGCTTTTGAAAGCGCATTTGCGGATTATTAATACAGAATTGAGTATAGGCATAGAGCGCCTCTACCACCGCACTTTTGTAGTAGGCTGGATAGAGTTGATGAGTCAACTTATCGATGAGATGAGCAAAACTTTCCTCGCCAGGCGTCATAGACTGACGAATGGTTTTGCAATCCAGATGAAAGCTTCCTCCGCTGGCATTACTAAACACGAGCGATTGGGCAAACATCAAACTGTGCCAAATGTCTTTGAGAAAGTTTGCATCAAAATGGGTGATTAACCCTCGCGCTGTGCGCCACTCCAACCAGTCAGTATCCATCGCATCTGAAAGCACCGGATTTTCATCTTCAGAGTTTTCATTGTGATGGATCCTATAGGGAGTGATATGGTTAATGCCTTGCGAAAACACTTTCTTGCGCGAGGTGAGAATCGAGCGGATTTTTTTGTACAGCTTTGCCGGTGATTGTAAACCCAGCCATTCAATCATACTGACGTCTTCGGCATCACCTTTATCCATCCCGCACAGCAGCATAAAGTTGCGCAGTTGCACCGAATGTAAACCATCAAATAGTTTTGTTTCGGAACGGATCAAAGAGCCGATTGCGGAGAGCAACTCCTGTACCAGCGTGCGCTCAAGTAAATCGGGAAACAATTGCCTTACACTTTCAAAGTAAGTAGCATTTGAAAACGATTGATCAACTTTAATTTGAGTGTGATTGTTGTCACCAACCGTAATAGCTAAGTTGCGAGCAGCTAAGAGCGTCAGGCTATCTGCCAAATCGGTTAGGGTGTAATTTAACTGCGAAAAACAAAAACGTGACAACAGCCAATAATTCACTTTTTGTGAGCGAAAGAAAAAATCACGAATTAAATCTTTTACTGTAATCACTTCACCTTCAGCACCAATGTTATCGGAAAGTTTTCGTCCGTTCACATAAATGGAAAATTTTCGATAGGTGATAATGTCACTTTCAGTATAAAAATGTTCCAGCATTGCCGCTGCAACAGGTTCCAATTGTGCTGGCTGGAGTGAGTCGTCGTCCGATGAAGCAACAAGAATCTGACTATTCATCGAGGGAATATGAAAGTAGGGGATAGTTAAACTGTTTACCCTTGATGCGCGATGTGCGAGATTAGCGGAAGCATAACCTACATATTCATGCTCAGTGCGCAACTGATATCCGCGCAGGGTTGCAAATAGTAACTCTGCGTTAGGTACTTTATATAGACGATGATCCATCATTAAAGTGAATACAGCCACTTCTGAACTGAGCCAGTTTTTATAAATAAACTGAATTTCTTGCGTCAGGTTTTCTATCACCCATTGCGCATCATAACGACGGTAATCTTCGCGCTCACTCTGTAACCAGGATAGGCTTAGATAGACCTTGTTATTGATCTCATAGGTTTGCGATGTAGCTAAACTTTGCACGCGCCGACGCGGACGCCCCGTAAGCCCCAACGATTTGTTTTCACCTACATGAGCGTATGCTTCCATTAAACTTGAAGCGGACAACACACCCATAGGTTTGATATCTTGTAAACTTTCCGCGATTACGCCGTGCTTGGCAAGATGCTGTTTAATGGTGTCGTTTTCCGCTAACACGACGAGGGCAATATTAGACTTGATAAAGCGGGTAGAGCGGCGACGCATTTTTAATGGATCGAGGTCATCGGTGCTAACCAATCCTTCATCCAGCATCAAACCCGTTAAATATAAACTTTGCGCCCACACCAAAGGAATGTTTTCATTTGGTACACGTGTTTGCGAACGAGGATTTTTCTTTTCGGCGTCAACATTTTCCACCGGCAAATAATAGAGTTCGGGTAATAAACCAATCCCATCAATTTGAATCATTAATGGTGCAAATTGATGGGATTGGTTTATTAC
>DQHS01000036.1 GCA_003524365.1 Cellvibrio sp.
GGTTGCTGTTGGTGGGGTAGATATAGGTATCGGTCACACCATTGCGGGTTTCGGTTAGGCGATTACCAACAGAGTCATAGGTGTAGTCAAGGCTGCCGTAAACACCGGAGGAATCAATCAAACGATTGAGTTGGTCGTAACCGAGAATCTGGCTCTTCGCGCTATTTAATCCATCATTAATACTTGTGATGTTATTGACTGGATCATAGCCATAAGTGCGATTCAACAAACCGCCAACTTGAATATCTGTGAGTCGATAATTTTGATCGTAGAGTTGCGTGTGATTTAAACCATTGCCATAGGTATATGTATTGGCCGGACCAAATGGCAAGTAAGCGGCATTTTCTACAATAGTTTGTTCTGCAGCGGCTGCGCTTGCTTTTGTAGTAATACTGCTGATGCGCGCCAGATCATCCAGATGGTAATTAATTATTCTGCCTGAGGGATAAATAACGCTGGTCAGGTTGCCTGCATCATCATAATGGTATTCTGTTGATGAGAACGTATTACTGACTTGGGTGTATTTTTTAAAGATTAACCCTTGGGCGTTATAAACATAATCAAGATGAATATCGTCTCTAATAATACTGGTAAGCCGTCCAATACCGTAATTGTCATTGGCAGTATTGTCATAGACATAGCTGACGTTTTCGCTTGGCATTGCCGCATATTCTACCGAGGTCAGGCGGTTCAGGTCATCATAATCGTAATCAACCGTCACACCGCGAGCATCAATACTCTGGGTGCGATTACCAAGCGCGTCATAGCTGTGTGTGGTGGTGCCTGTGTCAGGGCTGATTTGCCCAATCAGATCACCAAAGGCGTTATAGCTATAGATGGTTGAGTTGCCTTTTGGATCTTTAACGCTGGTTAAATTCCCTTGTGCATCGTAACCGTGTTCGGTTTTTCCATTGAGTGGATTGGTAATAATTTTAAGGCGATTCAATGCATCAAAGCTAAACGCTGTTNNTTGAGTAGGTGTTCGCATCTACCTCGCCAGTAAGATTGCCGCGTGCATCATATAAATAGGTGCTTCCCTGGCTGCTGGTATTCAAGGTGTTTTTCAAACGCGATAACGCATCGTAAACATTTTCTTTTACATAGGTTATATCGCCGGAGGCATTTTTTATGCGTTCATAACGCACATTGCTTTCTACATCATACTCATACGTAATTTTATCGCCGAGTGAGCTTTCAATGTCGGTCAAGCGTTTGGCTAAATCGTAGTGGTAGGTAATCGCTACATCATTTGGTAGCACGCTGCCGGTGCGATTTCCATTTAAATCATAGGTATAGGTTGTAACTTTGTCATCGATTGACTGCGTCAGAATACGACCGCGTGCATCGTAGGTGAATTCTGTTTTTACACCGTTGGCATCGGACATTTCCAATAATCGCCCATTGCGATCATAGCGAGTAAATTCTGTTACATGACCCAATGCGTTGGTGATTTTCTTTAAATCGCCAAGCATCCAATCCGTTCCGGTGGCTTCATAATATTCACGCGTTTCTTCGGGTGAATCTGCTGCGGTGCGCGAGAAAGTGAGTTGCTGGCCTTTGTCGTTGTAGGTATAAAATTCGTGACGTGCAGTCAGCGTGTTGTCGAGCGTCGCGCTGATACCAGCGGCGCCATTCGCATCGGTTGTTGCTTGCTGTACTTTGTGGCAGAGCAATGGCAAGGATAAAGAGCTGCAGTTAGCGATTGCATTATTGTTAAAGGGATCTTCATCGCCATTATAAATAAACGTGGTAATTAATTTAGGCTCGGATTTTTTTACCGGCTTGCGATGTTGGCTATGCCATTGCGTAGTAATTTTGCGAATACCGGCTGCCAATGCAGTATTTGTCGAAAGAAAATCCGTGTAGTTTCCACTTGGGATACCTTCAACACGCACCGTTTCCAGTGCGCGCGCAGAATCGTAAGCGAACTGGGTCATGTGGCCGTTGAAATTGGTTTCCGATTTTTTCAAACCATCGGTGTAATAGGTTGCTGATTGCGTTGCAGCGGCACAACCGCTACCGGCTGGTTGGTTGGTGCTAGTAACCAACTTAGTTCCGTTATCCAGTACTTTATTGAAGTAGTAAGTACGGGTTGAGTTCAATCCGTCGGTGACTTGGGTGTAATTTGAATTGTGTGTCATGGTGCGTTTGAAGGAGCCCAGCGCACCTTCAGTAGAGACTGCCTTCCCATTCATATATTTGTAAATTCCTATGTTGTTGCCATAGGAATCCATTTTTTCGGTAAGCATTCTATAGCTATTATCTCCAGTAATATTCTGAACGGTGTTGTAGCTGTAGCTAATGCTCTCCCCGCTAGGCCAAGTAATTTTACTAAGAAGTTGAAAAAAGGAATGCTGGCCATTTTCGATAAAGGGCAAGGTATCGTATTCATAAGTGATCTGCTGGCCATCGGGTAGTGTCACCGCCGCCAGCCGAAACTCATTATCATAGTGATAGTGCAAGCTCCTGCCAAAAGAATCCGTTTGCGAAAATAATTGCTGACCAGAGTAAGAATAAGAGAGCCAGCGGCCATCAGTAAATTCAGTGCGCAATAGGTTACCCGATGAAGAAAAATAGGATTTATTACCGGACACATCGGAAAAAATCCAGCCCTCTGCGTTAGGGCTTGTATCAGAAGCTAGTGCAATACGTGTCTTTTTACCCATTAGTCCATCAGCTTTTAAAACTCCATTTGTGGAAGTTATGCGATAGCGATGGCGCCCGTCAGAGAGATACATAATTTCCGGCAAAGAAGAAATAATCGAAACTGGGTCTACATGGGTGTACTCAACCAAATTCATAGGAGATTCGGGTTCTAAGCTATAGCGTTTACGCGAGCTAATGACTACATAATCAGAGGGATCATTTTTAAATGTCAGTTTATACCGAGGGCGGAAGTTCCAGCCTCTATGTTGGCTCATATAAAAACGTTGAATTTTTAGAAGGCCATCTGGTGTTGAAAAATCAGTGTCCTCTTCAAATTTATCACCTGTACCTATGTTGATAGGATTGCCATCTGCAGGGCATGATTCTGGTTCTATCTTTACACAATCAACGGTATAGTTTGGTTCTTGCCCAATAGATCTAGTGCCAAAAGTCTTTGGGCAGCTCAAATTTAGGCTTGCACCAAGACCGCCAGTACTGCGTTGGATTATGGTTTCAGGGGAGGATGAAGAGGGTTTGCTCGCAGTTTCGGATATTCGTGGAAGACTGTAATAAACAGGTAATCCATTTTGAGTTTGTGGAATCGCTGACGATGGGATCGGTGCAGTAATAGTATAATTTGTGCAGTTATAGCCGCCAGTGACCACATTGGGAGTTGATCTGCATTTAGCGTAGTTCGCTGCATGCGCGCTATTAATATTATTAATCAACTCATCAATGGAAGAAAATTTTAACCCCCCGCCTGTCAATGTGTAACTCACACTGGGATTCGTAACAACTTCATCTGCAATTGCAGCCAAGGATGCTGTTAAAAAAATCACACCACTTAAACATTTCGAAAACATTTTTATAGCCTTCATAAACTTCTCCATTTTTTGAAAGAGCCTATGCTAGCAAATTATCCTTGCAAAATTATGTTTTGTAGTTCTGCTTTATGTTTAGTAACCCGAATAGGTGATAAAAAATGCTCACAATAATATTGATTGGCGTTTAAATTCACCATGAGAGCGAAGAGCTTTGGAGAGGGATGAACGTTTTAAAATAAAAAACGACTGCACCATCGGTGCAATCGTTTTAGTTTTACTTAACTGTGTTGACGCTATTACTGAAACTACAGAATACCCACTACACCCGGTACCGCTGTCCAGGTTTTACCCAATGCATCGACAAAGGTAATTTCGAGTAAATAACCGCTATCAGTCGCAGGTAAGTCGATGGTGCGAATTAAATTGCCCATGAAATAAAACGGCATTTCCTCGTCCTCACCGCTGGTATCTACTGTGAAATTTCCGCTAAAACTTTGCACTGTGGTTGCACCGTCCAGGCTTTTTACTTTTATCTGCGCGCTCATGGGGAAGGTATCATAGTTGCTATAAGCCATCAGGGTCAGAGTATTAGTTGCCGGATCGTACATACCGGTAACTACAGGTTGGCTGTGTTTAATCACCTCGGTTTTCATCACTACCTGTGCGCCGTTATCACTTAGTTCATCAGTATCGAGGTTGCCATCAATCCGCGTAACTCGCATGGGTTCTTCATCGGGCTGCGCGATCAATGCGGCAAAATTAAAAATAGTGTATTCGCCGCCGCAAGGCAGGTTGAGGCGATAATTTCCTTGAGTGTTACTGGTAGTAAAATCAAAACCAAATAGCGATGAATTTTCGCTAGTAAAACCGTAGACAAAATTGCGATTGACCGGGGCGCCACTTTCATAGACAAAGTTGCCGCTCACTTCACACAGCTGCGGGCGTGTTAGAACTAACTGCTGCACGGGACTATTAACGCAATTGGTTGACAGCGCGACCTTGTGCGTCACGTAACTAAATTCGCTTTCAGCAAAGAAAATAACTTCAGCTTCCAAATCGGGCGCCATATTCGATTGGGCGATACGAATAGTCGCTCTGCCATTATCATCGGTGGTAAAAAAGCTGGAGGCAAAATTAAAATTGTCATCGTCGTCCATCACCAAACCGTTGATGCCGGTGAGTGTTTGGCCGTCAGGATTTTTTAGCTGAATGGTTGCGCAGTAATCCGTAGGTTGGTTAAACGCTAGCGGATAATCCAGGTTCCACCACTGGCGCTGGAAAATACCATTGCCAACCAGAATTTCCAGAGTGAATATTTCAGTGGTGCAATTAAATACCGTTTGCGTTGCGGGAACCTGCTGGGCAGCTTCATTGTACAGCGTGCCTTGGCCGATCAAATCCCACAGACCACTGGCGGGATTGTAGGTATAAACCGGGATTTGAAAACCAGACTGGTTAGGCGCGCTATCGCCCAAACTTTCCAGGAGAGCACAACTTTGCGGCGGGATTTGATAATTAATCAGGACGGGTTCTTCTGCAATAGATTTCTGGTTGCCACCGGCTTTGGCTATTTTTTGCTGACGCGCTTTGCGCATGGCGGCCACCAGTGTTTCATTGTTATTGGTTTTGATTTCAGCAAAATTAAAACCAACCGAGGCTAATTGATTACCATCAGAGTCCGCGTAGGCGCCTGGGAAAAATTCAGCATCTTCCGGACTATTGGGATCAAACGTGCGCACTGCAACGTCAAGTGAGCTAGTGTCATCGGGTAGCAGGGATTGCGGGATGTTAATCAGAAGACTATTGCTCTGCTGGTCATCTTCAGCACTGACTTGAATATTAAAACCGGATAACTCAATACCCGACGCCGTAGTGGCGGTGCCAGCCACTACGGTTTGCACTGGAATTGCCTGCAGTTTTGCATCCAAATTAATTTGGTTTTCCGGCGTGAGTTTACGTGCAAAGGAAGTGTAACCTGGTGCGCTTACATTCACTGCAATGCTGGTAGCGCCAGCACCATTTAAATCTGCGCTAAAGCGCAACTCATCGCTGGTGCTGTAGTCACTCGCGATAGGCGTGACACTCGTTAACACCGCTTCATTTTCATCCAGAAGATGCACAGTTACTTGCACCTGGTTTTCATCCAACGTACTGACATCACCCTCGGCGGTGAAACCATTAATGGTGCCGTTTATTTTTACCAATACCGCTGCTGTCGATGCTGAGCTGGATGAGACTGCTGTTGATGAAGGCGCTATTGATGAAAGTGCAGTTGATGAAGGAGCCATCGAAGAAGGTGCGGTACTAGTCAACGAGCTAGTTACTGTTGAGCTGATCGCCACCGAACTGGCAGTCATCGAACTAATAGATACTGCGCTGGAACGACTGGAGGGTTTGCTGTCTCCACCACCGCCACATGCGGCGAGAGTGAGCGCAGCCATGACGGCGCTGAAACGTAATATAGGTAACATAAAATTCTCCCTGTGATAAATAAAAATTCCCTGCTTAGCGCAAGTAGTGCGACTAAACCAGAAAGCGACAAGTTTGTGTTGGATTAACTGAATCGAAACTGAAAAACGGCGAGCTATGCTGTTAATGAGATTCTCATCACATTAACNNAGCGCCATCGCACACAACAGTAATAATTGCAGTGCGATAAAGGGCATTACACCGCGATAGATTTCACTGGTTTTGATACTCGCCGGTGCCACGCCGCGCAGATAAAACAGCGCAAATCCAAATGGTGGGGTGAGGAATGAGGTTTGTAAATTCACCGCGATCATAATGCCTAGCCAAATTGGGTCTACACCCATAGCAAGCAATACCGGGCCGACAATTGGCACCACTACAAAAATAATTTCGATAAAGTCGAGGATAAAACCTAGTACAAACATCACCAGCATAACTAACAATACGGCGGTGAAAACCCCTCCCGGCAACTGACTAAAAAAGCCATGGACTAACTCTTCGCCACCAAAACCGCGAAATACTAATGAGAACAGTGATGCGCCGATTAAAATCATAAAAATCATGGCGCTGATTTGCAGAGTGGAACGTGAAACTTCACGTACACGTGTCACGCATAATTGTTTTTTACTTAATGCTAACAAACAGGCACCCAAAGCACCTACGCCGGCAGCTTCGGTGGGTGTTGCGGCGCCGATTAAAATTGAACCTAATACCAGGCCAATTAATAACAATACCGGCAGCAAGCTCAGCAACAATTTAGGCAGGGAAACTGTTTCATCTTCATCAATCACAACGCGCGGAATAATATGCGGGCGAAAAAATGCGGTGAAAAAAACATAGAGCATGTAAAACACAACTAACAACAATCCGGGCACTATGGCAGCGACAAATAAATCGCCCACTGAAATGGTTTTAGGATTAAACACGCCGAGCTTTAGTTGCGCTTGTTGGTAAGCACTGGAGAGCACATCGCCCAGTAACACCAGCGCAATTGAGGGTGGAATAATTTGCCCGAGGGTGCCGGTCGCACAAATAGTGCCGCAGGCAAAACTCGGCGCATAGCCGCGTTTGATCATGAGTGGCAGCGACATCAAACCCATTGTCACTACGGTCGCGCCGACAATACCGGTGCTCGCTGCCAACATTGCACCCACCGCAATCACCGAAATTCCCAAACCACCCGGCAATCGACCGCAGGCTTTGGTCATATTGGCCAACAGGTCTTCAGCGAGACGAGATTTTTCCAACACTGTACCCATAAACACAAACAGCGGCACCGCAACTAGCGTGTAATTATTCATAATGCCGTAGAGGCGCGAGGGAAAACTTTTTAATAAATTCGGATCAAAAACACCGCCGACAATGCCGAAGGCGGCAAAGGCCAGCGCAACGCCGCCGAGCGTAAACGCAACCGGATATCCCATCATTAAAAAAATGCAGATGCTGGCGAACATAAACAGCGGAATTAATTCAATTAGCATGATGATTCCTCCTGCGCACCAATTTCATTTTCAGGAGTCACATTCATCAATACCAATAAACTGCGCAGTAATTCAGCAATGGCTTGCAAGCTCACACTCAGTGCCATTAACGGCAATAAGCTTTTTAATAAATACACACCGCCCATGCCACCGGAATCGGTAGAACCTTCGCTGATGCGCCAACTTTCCTGCACAAATTCCCAGCTGCCCCAGCCGATAAAAATCATCAGTGGCAAGGTAAATAACAAACTACCCAAGGCATCTACCCATGCGCGCTTACGCACTGACATGCGGCGATAAATAATATCAACCCGTACATGGCCGCCGCGTTTTAAGGTGTAGGCCGCGCCCAACATAAATACCGCTGCGTGCATATAAGTGACTGACTCTTGCAGGGCGATGGAACCTATATCAAATAAATGACGCAGGCCGACCACAATGCAGGCAATGATCACCATAATGCCGGTGAGCCAAGCGGTGGTATTGCCGGTAAATTCAGCGATGGTATCGAGCCAGCGAACGAGGCGGTTCGACGAAATGGGAGTATGGGTGTGATTCATGAGATGGAATTTTTATCAGAGTTGTGTGGCGGCGATTATACGTAAACCTACAATCGCCGCCGTATTTTTATTGTTGTGCTATTGGTATCAAGAGACAGCTGTTATTACTGCAACTTTCCTAGCTTGGCATTCGCCGCCTCGCCAATTTCCCCGCCACCCTGCGCGGCTTGTTGGAAATATTGTTGGGCTTGTGAACGGTTGCCTTTGGCTAGTGAGACTTCACCTAAATAATAAGCGGCAATTTGGGTGGGTAAATAGCGCTGACCGGTAAGCAAATCTTTTTCTGCCATATCGTTTTTGCCTAATTGGCTATAGGCAATGCCGCGAAATACATAGGGCTTGAAATATTTGGGGTTGGCTTGTACCGCGCGATCAAGGGCCGCAACAGCTTCGGTAGTTTTATCTTGCTGCAATAACAGTTGGCCTTTCATCTCCCAGAATAAATTTTCTTTCGGTTGCTGGGCGATAGATTGATCAACGTAAGCGAGTGCATCGATATATTTTTTCTCGCCCGCAAGCTTCTGTGCTTTTTGATAATTGGCGTAAGCCTTTTTATCTTTAGTCACTTGCGCCATGGCGCGTTGGAAGGCTTCTCTATTGCGCACACCACCGGGATATTTAGTGGCGTGTTGGCGATTTTTACTCACACGTTCTTGTGAAGGTGGATGGCTGGCAAACAGGCCTTCAATAAATCCGGCATTTCTCCCTTCCGATAATTTCACAAAAATTTCCTGCAGCTCGACTGCGGCTTGCACATCGTAGCCCGCTTTGGCCATGTACTTCATGCCTACTTCGTCAGACTCCAATTCATGCGAGCGACCGTATTTGGCTTTCCAGGCTTGCGAACCGACTGCTAATGCGCCCACGCCTAATGCACCGTATTCCGGTTTTTTCTCAGCAATCGCAATACCGGCAATTAATACGCCCGCACCCATCAACACATTTTGGGTTTGTTGTTGTGCGCCGTGACGCGCAGCGGCGTGCACAATTTCATGGCCCATTACTGCCGCGAGCTGGGCTTCATCTTCCAGATACATCAGTAGCCCGCGGTTAAATGCCAGTTTGCCGCCGGGCATCGCCCAAGCATTGGGCACATCGTTATTCAGCACCACAAATTCGTAGGGTAGATCCGGGCGATCACTGACTGCCGCGAGTTTCTTACCGACTCTCTGTACATAGGCAGTCAGGCCGAGATCGACCACATATTGGCCGCCCTGGGATTGTTGGGCGGGAACATAATTTTGCGCACCAGACGCAACTTCTTGTTCAGGCGACATAAGCGAGACCTGGTTTTTACCGGTCACCGGATTAACCACACAGCCGGTCAGTGACCAAGCGAGGGCACTGATAGCGAGAATGGGGGAAAGTAATTTCATAACAGGACTCCTGTAGACAGAGGCGGCTATAATGCCACATCTTTTTTACCAGACGACTTTTAATACAAGGTGAACGTTTTCCGATGAAATCCCTGCAAGTGATCGAACTTTTTGCCGGTCTCGGCGCCGATGGCAAGCCGATTGTTGAACAACTCCATGTGCGCGAACTGGAGGATGGCAATTTTCAACTGGTGCAATCGCCCGCGTTTGCCAAGGGTTTGGCCAGCGGCGATGTGGTCAAAATGCTCGCTGAGACACGCGAGTTTGATTTGGTACAGCGCAGCGGCAATTTGAGTGTGCGCGTGTTTAGCCGCAATGACATTCAAACCTTGGGCGATGTGCTCACCGCCGAACTGGAAAAACTCGGCGGTGAACTGGACCGAGAGACGCCGCGTATGTTGGTTTATTCTATCCACGTTAGCTGCGGCTTCAGTGCGATTGAGAACATACTCAACGAATATGTCGGTCGCGACGGCCAAAGTGCCTGGATGTACGGCAATGTTTACGATCCCACCGACGGTGAAACCCCGCTCAACTGGTGGCTGGATATATTGAAACCCGAATAATCCTGTTTCTTTTACTTGCGGCGCTGAACCCTATTTATGTTGCACCTGATATCCCCTGCAAAAACTCTGGATTTTGAAACTCCGTCTAAAACCGCCGAATTCACCCAGCCACAATTCCTTGAGCACTCGCAGGAGTTAATCAAGGACTTACGCCAGCTTACGCCGCCGCAAGTCTCCAAGTTAATGAGCATCAGCGAAAAGCTGGGCGACTTAAATGCGCAGCGTTTTTTGGAATGGCAAACGCCGTTTACGCCACACAATGCCAAACAGGCGCTGCTGGCATTTAAGGGCGATGTCTACACCGGTATGGACGCGGAAAAATTCTCCAAAGCCAATTTCACCTTTGCGCAACAACATCTGCGTATCCTTTCGGGTTTATACGGTTTATTGCGCCCGCTCGATTTGATCCAACCCTACCGTTTGGAAATGGGCACCAGTTTTGCCAACGCACGCGGCAAAAATCTATATCAGTTCTGGGGCGATATCATCACCGATCAACTCAATCAGGAATTGGATGCGCAGAAAGAGCGGGTCTTAGTCAACCTCGCGTCCAACGAATACTGGAGCGCGGTAAATTCTAAAAAGCTTCACGCCGAAGTGATTACGCCGGTGTTTAAGGATTGTAAAAACGGCCAGTACAAAATCA
>DQHS01000103.1 GCA_003524365.1 Cellvibrio sp.
CGATCAAGGTGGTCCTCGCGCTCTTTGGCAGCAGGGGCAATCAGGCGATCTGTTTCAATCATCGTTATTTAACCAGGTTGAAAATTATCCAGTGTCAATTTCTATCCAGCTGCCTATTTATCCGGCACCGTGATTATCCAGCAATAGAACGCAGCGCCATACGAATTAANNCGGCCAGCGAAATCATCTTGGCCGCGTCCACCGGTTTATAGCCCAGCGAAATTAGCGCGCTTTCCGCTTCAGCAAATATATCGTTATCGCGTGCGATAGATTGGATTTCGCTGTGTGCCAGCAAATCACTCTGCGGCATATCCCAATTTTTCAGTCGATCACGTAATTCAATCACCAACCGTTCGGCNNCGCGGTAATATTATCGTCGCGCACGCAGCGGGCAATATCATCCGCCTCCATACCCGACAAAATCGCAATCGCCAATTTGGGGCCAACGCCATTTACTTTGATCAAGGTGCGAAATAAGGAGCGATCGCGTTGATCCGAAAAACCAAATAGTTGATGCAGATTTTCGGTAATTGACAGATGCGTGTGCAACACCACTTCATGACCGATTGACGGTAGACGATAAAAAGTCGTCATAGGTGCTTGCAGTTCGTAACCTACGCCCTGCACATCCAATAACAAATACGGTGGTTGCTTCTCCAGCAAAATGCCACGCAAACGTCCAATCATAGTTAATCTCGTTAATTAGCCAGAGTCGAAAATATATTTACACAACACGCCCACGGCGGAAACTGCTGGAGCCAGCCATACGAATTAAATGATCGCGCGTATTCGCGTGGCAAAGTGCAACGGCCAAGGCATCAGCTGCATCTTCTTGCGGTGCTGCAGGCAAACGCAGCAGGGTTTTTACCATATGCTGCACCTGCAGTTTATCCGCAGCGCCGTTACCCACAACAGATTGCTTTACTTTGCGCGCTTCGTATTCCGATACCGGCACATTCTGCGCGGTAGCCGCCACAATCGCCGCTCCCCGCGCCTGCCCCAATTTCAGCGCTGATGACGCATTCTTGGCCATAAACACTTGCTCAATCGCCATCTCTTGCGGGCAATATTGCTCGATAATTTGGGTCAGGGAATCGAAGATAACTTTAAGGCGCGCGGGCAGCTCGTCCGTATCTTTCATACGAATAACGCCGCTTGTGATGTATTCCTGCTTACTGCCAATGACATTGATAATGCCAAAACCGGTTTTGCGGGAGCCGGGGTCTATACCGAGGATAAGCGCCATAGTTGTATCTATATACAGTTGTATTGGCGGCAGTGTTGCACGTGAATTGGGGTGACGCAAGCGGGATTTATGAAACACCTGCGCGAACAAATGGCGGTTGCAACAAACTTACAAACAACCACCGATAGGATCTGCTATTTCACTGATTCAATAATCCGCCAGCAGTAGCAAATGAATCTTCCCGTTAGCAGGAGAATCAATGTGTATGGATGCGGGCTTATCATCTTCGATCAACGCGCTCGGGGAAGATATAAGCTGGTCTTTTCCGTCGACGAATTCATAAACCTTCATGGAAAGCAGCATATGTTCGCCGTGACGATTGGAGGTAACCAAAACCCGCAACTGGTTATCCAAACGTACTTCGCTTTCCTCACCGACCTCATTCAGCAAATGCATATTGGAGTGCTTACCACTGGGCGATTTAATAGACATAATCACCGTCACTTGCTCCGCAGCGGCACTGGACAACCAACCCACCGCCGCAATTCCCATCAATAAGACACTTAAACTAGCCCACCTACGAGGATGGTTAAACCAGTGTGGCTTAATTGGATTGGTCGGGTTTTCCATTAATACAGCGAGCTCAAGATCCAATGCAGCAGCCAGAGCTTTGGCAGATTCCATCGAGGCGACGCCGCTTTGCTCAATACGCTGCACCGTGCGCATGCTCAAATCGGCGACCTCAGCCAGATGACTCTGGCTCCATGCGCGCTTTTCACGTTCTTGTCGAAGAAAATTTTTATTGATCTGCATATCCATAAAGTCCGAACCCCAGTGAATTTAAGAAGCGCTCAAATTCCCCTATCCCTACGATTTTGTATACGACACGGATATGACATGAGGTGTTATTACGAGTGAATCCGTCGTTTATCCAATCTGCTCCATGATTTCTTCTGAGATATCCGCATTGGTGTAAACGTTTTGCACATCGTCCAGATCTTCCAGTGTATCGATCAAAGCGAGGATTTTTTCGGCGGCGTCTTTATCGAGGCTCACGGNNTGGTGACGATGTCGTCGGCGCCGGCTTCCAGCGCCGCTTCCATCAGGGCATCTTCATTTACACCCGGCGCAAAACTGATTTGGCCTTTGCGCGCAAACAAATAAGCAACCGAGCCGCTGGTGCCGAGATTGCCACCCTTCTTGTCAAACGCGTGGCGCACATCACCGGCAGTGCGGTTGCGGTTATCAGTCATGCACTCCACGATAAAGGCAACGCCGTTTACGCCGTAGCCTTCGTAAGTTAGCTCTTCGTAAGCATCAGATTCGTTAGTGCCAGCGCCGCGGGCAATAGCGCGTTCAACGACATCTTTTTTGAGATTGTTGAGATAGGCTTTTTCTACCGCCGCACGCAGGCGCGGATTGTCAGCGGGGCTCGCGCCACCTTTGGCAGCGACAGTTAATTCACGAATAATTTTGGTAAAAACTTTTGTCCGTTTGGCGTCCTGACGCGCCTTGCGATGTCTCATGTTTGACCATTTGGAATGTCCGGCCATTGCACAGCTCCAACTTGCAGATTATTAACGTGGGGGAATAAAAAAGGGCGGGCAATGCCCACCCTTTTCAGATCAACAACAACTACATTCCGTATTCGGGCGTATCTTCTGCAACAACCGCTTTTTCTTTCTTGCGCAGACGAATGTGTAAATCGCGCAATTGCAGTTCGTCTACGGTGCCCGGAGCATCGGTCATTACACATGCAGCGCTTTGGGTTTTCGGGAAAGCGATTACGTCGCGGATTGAGCTTGCGCCCACCATCAACATAATCAGACGATCCAAACCGAACGCCAGACCACCATGTGGCGGTGCGCCGTACGCCAGTGCGTCGAGCAGGAAGCCGAACTTCTCGCGTTGCTCTTCCGGCGAAATACCAAGGATTTTGAATACCGCTTGTTGCATGGTCGATGAGTGGATACGCACCGAACCGCCACCCAATTCAGTACCGTTGAGTACTAAATCGTAAGCGCGTGACAGCGCATCACCCGGGCTGGCAACCAACTCTTCGGGAGAGCAGCTTGGTGAAGTGAATGGGTGGTGGATTGAAGTCCAGCCGCCTTTGTCATCTTCTTCAAACATTGGGAAATCGATAACCCACAGAGGCGCCCACTGGCAGGTGTACAACTCAAGGTCAGCACCCAATTTGCAACGCAATGCGCCCAAGGCCTCGGTAACGACTTTGTGTTTGTCCGCACCGAAGAAAATCAGGTCGCCGTTTTCGGCACCAACGCGATCCAAAATGGCCGCGCGCACTGGCACGGGCAAGTTTTTCACAATAGGTGATTGCAGGCCTTCTTCCAGATCGGATTTGTCGTTGACCTTGATGTAAGCCAAGCCTTTAGCACCATAGATGCCAACAAACTTGGTGTAGTCGTCGATTTGCTTACGGGT
>DQHS01000150.1 GCA_003524365.1 Cellvibrio sp.
ATAATTTTTTACCGCCACTACATCCTCAGTTCCGCTATCAGGTTGATTCTGTAGGCAATGAAAAAACTCCGGTATTGGTGGTAGATAATTTTTTACATGAAGCCGAAGTATTACTCGGTTTTGCTGTGAAGTTTGGCGAGTTTCGGGATGGGACTGATTTTTATCCCGGAATACAATCCAATGTGCCGGAGTTTTATAGCCAGGCATTGCAAACCTATTTACCCGATATTATTTGTGAGGCGTTTAACCTTACGCTAGAAAATATCAATTACTCTCAATCTACCTATTCATTGATACTAACTCCGCCTGCCCGTTTAGCCTTACCACAATCGCGCCCGCATGTTGATACGATTCACAAAGAAAAGCTGGCGTGTGTACATTACCTTTGTACACCCGATAAAGGAGGCACGTCTTTTTATCGACATAGAGCAACCGGGTTTGAGCAACTATCACCAGAGAGGATGGATACCTATGGTGAACATCTTGCAGTAGAGGCGCAGGATACGAGCTGGCATAAAAAATATATTAATGGCTCAAACCAATACTATGAAGAAATTGGGCGGTATGAGGCCAACTTCAACCGGTTGATTATGTACCCTAGTGATCTATTACACTCGGCATCTATTCCAGAGAACTTCCAGTTCCGCCCCAACCCGATTGCTGGGCGGCTAACATTGAATAGTTTTATTTATTTAAAATAGTACGAGCAACTAATTCCAATCGCTCGCCTTGCAATAGAAGTTTAAATAATCTTTGTGAGTTGGCATTTTTTGTAGGTTTTGATTTATTTGCGCGCGGATCCCCGCAAGAAACTTTATTAATCCCTCTGCTGGGATCTCATTTGCAACGGGATGGTAGTTTTCAGGTATTAAGCCTTGGCCTATCATCACCTGCAACCAGGACGATTCTGAAAATAGTTCGTAAGATTTAACAAACACTTTACCTGTTTCACGGAACATTCTCATACGCTGCTCAAGAGATTCAGGGATTTCCATGTTTTTGCAGTATTCCCAGAAAGAGCTGTCGTTCCTATCGGTCAAATGATAATGAAGAATAATAAAATCCCGGACATTCAGGATTTCCACTTTCATCTGCTCATTATATTCATCTACATCACAAGCACGAATACCGGCATGAGGAAACATTTGAATTAAGCGGGTAATACCGCGCTGAATTAGATGAATACTTGTCGATTCCAAAGGCTCGATAAATCCACTCGCCAAGCCAAGGGCGATACAGTTTTTATTCCAATGTTTTAGCCGTTGCCCTGTGCGGTACTTTATAATTTTAGGCTCAGTAATCAAACGCCCTTGTATATTGTCCAGCAGTACTTTTTTAGCCTCATCATCAGAAATATAACGGCTGCAATACACCAAGCCATTCCCCACTCTATGCTGCAATGGAATTTGCCACTGCCAGCCAGCCGGATGCGCAATCGAGCGAGTGTAAGGCACTGGATCACGGACGGATTCAGTTTGCACTGCGACGGCACTGTCACACGGCAACCAATGTGACCAGTCTTCATAGCCCGTATGCAGCGCTTGNNCATCTTCATCCAGAGCAACATTGACGATCTTTCCTTCAATACGAGTCGCACCCGCTTTCTCCGCTATATTGCGCAAAAATTTTGCATAAAAGCCGGCGTCGAGATGGTATGCATAATTGAGCGATGCATTCGGCATATGAGCGAATTTATTGTTTTCCGCTGCTTTTTGTTCAAGCGAGTAGTCACCTAGAGGATAATTGACGCCCAACTCTTTTCCACGCAACCAAAAATGCTGAAAACTGGCTGCCCATGTATCCTTGCCTGGTGTACCAAACATGTGAAAATAGTTTTCGTTAACATTTTTCCAGTTTTCAAATGAAATGCCGAGCTTGATACTGCCCTTAACAAAGGCAAGAAACTCCTGCTCGTTTATCTCAAGATAACGATTCAACAATATCAGTGGCGGAACAGTGGCCTCGCCAACACCGACAGTTGAAATTTCATCAGATTCAATCAAAGTAACAGAGATACTTTTTCCCAGTAATTTAGAGAAAGAAGCTGCTGCCATCCAACCAGCAGTACCGCCACCGACTATTACCAGATTTTTTACTGCTTGATCGCCGATCATAGTGTTACCAAGAGTTTTCAAGTTATCGATTTAATTGATTTATCTGTTTAGTTGGTTTATCTGTTCAGCTGGTTCAGCAGGCGCGCGCGAATTTTTCTGGCATTGTCATCCGTTAGATCACCAATCGCACCTTGAGCCTGCTCGGGTATATGAGCAAAGTCTTCTTTGTCATAGTCAAAAATATAATGATCAAAGATCATTTTCCATGCAGCGCGCTGTTCTGGAGGAAGATCGCGAATTGATAGCACTGCATTAAAAAGCGCGTTTACCGGTTTTCCAAAAAATGCGGGTGCACCTTTAAACCAATAGTTAACCAACACATTTAAAGAATCCAAACTTTCAACATGGTGCCACCACATACTGGGAATAAATAAGCCATCACCAGGCTCCAAATCTGCAACCTGTGCATGGGGAAGCGCATCTTTAAACTTCGGGAATTTTTGGAAATCGGGATCATAAAAATCCACCAAACTAATGGCTTGCCCAGCGGGTGTTTTATCCAAAGGACCCACATACAAATTTTCCATTTGGTCGAATGGAAACAGGGTAAACCGACGATGGCCGACAACCGAGCATGCAATATTTAATGGGCTATCCCAGTGCGCCGCAATACGGCATTTGTTGGAAATCCAAATACTTACCAACGGATTGTATTCGCCCAGCGCAATATCATTGTCAGCACGAAAGCCCGGTAAGTATTGCTCAACTGATGTAGAACCTATGTAAATCGTTGGCGGTGCGGAGGTTTCTGCGTGTTGGCGCAGTTGTTTTAATGCGAAATCTAATTTTGTCGAAACAGAATCATAATTAAATCCCGCAAGGGGTTCATCGTAAAAAATGCGACCATTATTCTCTGGCTTACCCAGGAAGGCCGCCACCTCCTGCCCTTTGTAAAATTGCAGCAGGTATTTTTCAACTTCTTCATGCGAAGTTAAGCCAGCCTGCACAATTGGCCATGAGACCGCTAAACCTTTTAAAATTAGAGGTTCCAACGACGATAAAATTTCGTCGGGAATTCTATCCGGGGTGCAGCCTTCAATAACCTTTACTTTTTTATCGATGCTAATCATAAAAATCTTTCGATGATACGGGTTACTGATTGGATAGCTTTGCCTCAACACGGGCGATTAACTTGATGACATTGGCATGGGAAGCCAATACCATATAAATGCATTCCAAAAAACCTTTACCGTGCAAACCTGCTACTGCGCCTCCTGCCAAGCTACTTAGCTTATCCTCGTTAATGGTATAGAGCCCTGCAAGATTATTGCGCTCGCCATTTTTTAATGTGATCTCTAACGTAACCACTTCCAGCAATTCATTTGCCAATAATGCATCAACAAATTGCTCATTCAATTCCGTACCATATTGGATGTACTCCAATAGATCCACAATTGATTCCAAATACGGCGAGTATCCACCATGCGGTAAAAATACTGGCTCACCCGCAGCCTCATTAACGCGCGGACTGTCCGTATCTATGTAAACCATACGGCTTGGCTGATTACCCTCACCAGGCTTAGGTGGTTGTACACCAATTAAAAATGGACGCCTTTTAACAGATGCAGGAATATATTGTGCATCCCAACCTTTTTCGGATAAAAACAAGTTTTCATTTTGCCTCAACCCCATCAACGCAATAGGAATAAACTTTCCTGTTTTTGCATTTTTTTGGAAAAATATGGGGTATTCATTTTGGATGGCGCGAAATTCTTGCGGAAAGGTCACCACGGACATTTCATTATCGCCATACTGCGCCGTATTATTGCGGATTACGCGCAAGTTTTTATGGGCAACATTATTTAACAAAGCAAAGTTAGACATAGTGTCTCCAGGAGAAAGCATCTACAATATTGTCATTGTCGGGCTTAAATAGCTTGTAGCCCGTGCTGTTTGATTTTTTCGATCAGCTCGCGGTTAGGTTGCAATACTTTTTTTAACTGCTGAATATGCTGGGCGTTTTCCATAAACAACGCCTCCGCTTTTCTCAATTTTTTATCGTACAAGTGCTTATTGCTACCCGCACTATCTACCCCCATAACCTCTGTTTTGCCCTTCATACCATAATAAATATATTGGTAGCTGGCCGAAGGAAACATTTCCTCGCGCAACATTTCATCGTATAACCAGGGAGACTGCACTTTCCACAAAGCTAATAACTCATGCAAACTATCGGGAATCGTGCTGGCAAGGCAGTTGTCGCGCCAGTATTCTGTGTCTACACGCCTTGTCAGCACATAATGCAGTTTTAAAAAAATGATTATCTTTTCCCAATGGTGGCTTAACGTATTATTAAAACGTTTGGCTACAATATCCATCGCATTACGATTAGCTGGAAACTGCTCGGCAATCATTTTTGCAGAGAGTTCAATCAATACCAATGCAGTCGCTTCCAATGGTTCGATAAAGCCTGCAGACAAGCCAATTGCTACACAGTTTTTATGCCAGAATATTTTACGATGCCCGGGATTAAATGAAATCTTCCTAACGGACAACTCTTCTGCCATTTTTTCACCCACTGTCGGAGCTATGTAATTGCGCAACTCGCGCTCAGCTAGCTCATCAGTCGTATAGTGACTTGAAAAAACATGACCAATACCACGGCGAGACTGTAAACCTATATCCCAAATCCATCCATTGGTTTGCGCAGTTGATAGCGTATGAGATGCAATCGCATCAGCTCCTCCTGCATAAGGAATTTGGACAGCAAGTGCTGAATCATTAAAGAGAATATTTTTTTGCGAGACAAATGGGATGCTGTAATGCTTTCCAAGTAGCATCGATGACAATCCAGTGCAATCTACAAAAAGATCACCAGCAACTTCACCTTGGGTATCCGTATCGACTGATCGGATATCACCGTTTTCATGTGAATTAATTGCGGTGACATTCGCACTGATATAAGTAACGCCTAACTTTTCGACACAGTGTTTATGCAAAAACGGCGCAAACTTTCCTGCGTCCAAATGGTATCCGTAATTTAATACCGCACCGAATTCTGCGGTGGTGATTTGCTTGGGTGAAAAACCACTATCGCAGATGGCTGCCTGCGGACACACTACATGAGCAAAAGGAATTTTGTTTTTGAAGGGCAGCCAAAAAGGTGCCAAATTAATTTCATGGTATTTTGCAGGCGCAGTAAAGGGATGATAGTAGTCATCGTCTTTTGCCAAGCTCGTCCAGCGCGAAAATTTTGAGCCTTGTTTGAAACTGACATCGCATTCGCGAAAAAAATCAGTTTCCGATATACCCATTGATTGCAAAGTTGCGCGCATGGTAGGCCAAGTGCCTTCACCTACGCCGATAGCAGCCACATCCGGGGATTCGATCAGTGTTACTTGAACATGTGATGGGCTTGTTGCCGCAATAATGCCTGCAGCTAACCAACCTGCGGAGCCCCCACCTACTATTACAACCCGGGTTATATGATCAGCCATAAACGACCTACAGAATTTCTAATAATTTTTATTGGCAAGTAGTATGTACAGAAATAAGACTAACGCAAACCGTTAAAAAAAGCCGCTGTTTCCAGCGACTCTCTTAACTGAGGTACAACGCCTGATAAAAATTAGAAGTTGTAACGAACACCCAAGTTGTAACGAGCACCTGTTTCCCAGTAATTGCGGACCAGATTCTCGTGACGGCTGAATTGACGTTGAGTTTCATCAGTTAGGTTCAAAGCTTCCAGGGATAGCGTCAGATTGTCGGTGAGGTCGTAACTTACGCTCGCATCGACCTGACCATAATCCTCTGTATAAACCGGGTTTGAGCCTGCGCTGTCGCCGATGCTCGCCAGGAAGCTGTCTCGCCAGTTGTACGCAATACGTACTTGCAAACCATCTTTATCATAGAAACCGATAAAGTTAGCTGAATCACTCAGACCGAAAATCGCAAATTGAGTCGCCTTTGACAGATTGTCGTACTCAGTATCGGAATCCACCTTAGTGGCGTTGGCTTGGAAACCGAACCCGGATTCACCAAAGGTGTGTTGGATAGCAAGCTCAATACCATCAAGTGATGCATCTTTGTTATTGACCGGACTGTTAACTTCAAATGGAAGAATCGGGTCTTCTGCTAATGCATAAATGTGGCCAGTAGTGGTATTCACACTCGAAGGATAGTTCTGCAGAAAGTAATTTTGGATTGCGAGCAAATCCGTACCCACAGCAGCAACCGCCGCTTTCCATCGTGGGCCATTAACCGGAGTATGGAAACCACTATCAGGAAGTGGCAATTTGTCAGTGCCGATAAAATCAACAACATCTTTCTTGAATACTCCGAGAGAGACATAACTTGCGTCAGCGTAATACCACTCGGCCGACACATCGTAGTTGGTTGACTCCAGTGGATCTAAATCCGGATTGCCGGCTGATGCCTCACCCATTGCAATACGTGGTGCGGTAGCCCAAACAAATCCACCTTTGATGTCATTGTAGTTTGGACGAGCAATGGTTTTGCTGAAAGAGGCGCGCGCTTTGATGTCATCTGTAAGGGCAATATCGAAATCAACATTCGGCAAGGTTTTAGCGTAATCACCGTAGGTGGTGTCGTCGTTACTACCGGAGGATTGCAACGAGTACTCATTGCCGCCATTCCAACGAATGTAGGGAGTGTAGGTAGACAAATACGATGAAGACTCCACATCGGTAGTTTCATAACGCACGCCAACAGCCAAATTCGCAGGCATTCCGGCAATTTCTGGCTTGAAGCCAAATTGAACGTATGCGAAATCCGAAGTTTCTACCGTCGATTGATCAGCAAAACCGTCGTTGGCCAATTTAGGGTCATATGTAGTGCAGTAAGCACGCGGACAAATGTGACCATCTTTGACAGTGTCTGAACCGTATAACTCTGCACCTATTGCCAAAAGTTCATCCCAGTTACCGCGTACAAAGGTGTTTTGGAAGGCAGGGCTATTAGTTGCGCCATTGTCAAAATAGTTAGAGAACTTATCAACGATAAAGTAATTCGCGGGAACATCACCAATACCGTTTGCACCCTGCACACCATTCCAGCTACCTTGGTTTTGCATTTGATGACCGAGGTAGAAATAGTCGTTGCTGATTTCGTTCGTACCTACACCAGCCTTAACACTGTCGATAAAACTGTCGTCAAAAGTGTACGTTCCTTTCAACTGGAATTCGTCGACGGTTGAATCCTGAATCTGTACACGGAACACGTTACCCGTTAGCTGTTGGCGAGAAACATCCGGGGTGGCTGACGTGCGACCATCTTGATAGCCTACATTAAGGATGGGGAATTCGCCGGAGAAATCCACACTGGCTCTGTAGTTATCGTACACACCAATATTGAAGTTATTATTGTTACCCCACTTGCCATTTGGACCAGAGAAAGATGTGGAATGATGTCCGTCCAACTCTACTTCGAGATTATCGGTAGCATCCCACTTAACATTCAGACCGGCAGATTTAAGATCAGATTTGGCAAGGTTGTGGTTCATAGAGCTGTCAATTTCATGCCAGCCAGTATTTTCAGTGTAAGACAGGGGATACGCCGGGTTGGTATCGCTCCACTCGATATCTACGCCGCTAGCACGAGTAAACCACATACCACTAGAAAAACGGTTGGTTTCGGTTTCTTGCTGCACGTAAAGATAATCAGCAGTCACAGTTAATTGCTCAACTGGCTGATACTGCAAAGTGAGCTGACTATTCAAGCGCTTACGATTCACTTCATTGACGGTATAACCAATATTTACCGGAATAGCATAGGCTCTTCCGTCACTTGGTTTCTGGTCATCCGCTACACCAGCCCAGTCACCACCGTCTTTGGTATGGGAGAACCAGCCGCCTACGTTGGCGTTACGGTCACCGCTGTTGCGCTCTTGGTAACTTCCGGTCAAGGTAATACCAATTGTGTCATCTGCGAAAGTGTTACTAAACAGACCGGATATTTCAGGAGTCAAATCGTCTTTCAGTACGGATGATTCATCCAATACTGCTTTTGCGCCGACAACTGCCTTCAGCCCCGGATTGGCAAGTGGACGCGGAGTAATGATATTAATTAAGGCACCCATACCACCGGATTGCACATCAGCACGGCCACTTTTTAGTACCTGAACACCTGAAATACCTTCTGATGCGAGGTTAGCAAAGTCAAATGAGCGGCTGGTGCCAAATGATGAGGCTGGCATTTGACGATTATTCAACGTCACCAGATTGTAATCACCGGATAAACCACGAACGGTTACTTTACTACCTTCACCGTTTACACGATCAATAGACACACCAGGGATTCGCTGCAAGGACTCTGCAAGGTTGGCATCAGGCATCTTGCCGATGTCTTCTGCAGAGATTGCATCTACTACACCCACCGCTTCGCGTTTGACATCCATCGCACGCTGTAAGCTGCCTTTAATACCAGTAACAACGACTTCNNCGACTTCTTCTACATTGCCGTCTTGTGCAAATACAACACCACTGAACCCAGCTAAAGCGTAGGTAGCAATAGCGCTTGCTATGATTTTTTTCTTAAAGTTGATTGGGGTTTGCATGAACTTAATCCTCGAACCGTTTATTGTTATCGTAACTCGCTGTTATGAGGCTGCAGCCGATGGGAGCATCCCAAGCCAGTTACCGCACTGGTCTTGCTTTGGTGAATTTTTAACAGGATCAAACCGCGATCTGTCTAGATCCGAGCGCATAATTACAGGTTCGAAAACAGCAGTGCGTCCGAGTAACCTGATGCTCATCAACATGGGAAGTACAGGTAAATAAAATTTATCTGCATCAGATATTAAATTCTTTTAATTCAATAGGTTAAGATTATTATCGAAGTCAGAAAGGAACCGCACGTGGCGTAAAAAATGTGTTACGGTCTCATTTTTTGCTGACGTTCTGGAAAAAAATCTCAACCAGTACGAGTGCTTTTTTCTTATAACAATACATCCATCAGGATGACCATCGGTTACATTTGCATCCATAAAAAAAGGGGCGCAATGGCCCCTTTTTCGCATTTATCTCACACCTTATCACTCCAACAAACTGCGCAGCATCCAAGCAGTTTTTTCGTGCAATTGGATACGCTGGGTTAACAAGTCAGCAGTGGCCTCATCTCTCGCTGCTTCTACTGATGGGTAAAGCGAGCGCGCTGTGCGAACCACAGCCTCCTGACCTTCCACCAATAGGCGGATCATGTCTTTTGCAGCGGGAATACCCTCTTCCTCTTTAATGCTGCTCAGTGCTGCGTATTGCTTATAGGTTCCCGGAGCGGGAAATCCGAGTGAGCGAATGCGTTCAGCCACCAAATCTACAGCCAGAGCCAACTCGTTGTATTGAGTTTCAAACATCAGATGCAGTGTTTGGAACATAGGCCCAGTCACATTCCAATGAAAGTTATGGGTCTTCAAATAAAGGGTGTAGGTATCTGCCAACAGGCGTGACAGTCCATGAGCGATTTCCTCACGGTGCTCTTGCGAAATTCCGATATCAATATTCATAAGTGACTCCTTATTAATCTATTCATGACTGGATTGAAATGACTATAGATAGAGAACAGCCCCACTACTATTTGCTTTTGCCTATGGCGGGGATTGCGAAAAAAACTAGCTCTGAATATACCCCATCAACACCCAATCTCGGCCACGGGTGCGATAAGTATTGTAAGTACGCAGAATGTCTTCAGGGCAGTGCGGCGGGTTTTGTATAAAGCCCAACGCAGCATAGAAATCGGTGAGGTGCGGCAGGGCAAAACAGTAACAGCCGAGCGGTGTCAAATCGGGCAAAAGTTTCTGCATCAACCCGGTGGCTATGCCCTGCCCGCGCCAATCACTTGCCACCAACAGATTGCGCAGCCAGTAATGCCCCGAGCATTGCGGCACTAACCGGGCAGCGGCAACAACTCCCGCTCCTTCATTAGCAATCGCATACACACGCTCAGACGCTCCACACTTCACCTTGTACCCTTGGGAGCGATAAAACCTATCCACCAGTGCAAAACGCTCTGGTGGCTGTAGTTCAAAATAACAATTTGGGATACTACTGCTTAACACGCTGGATATTCCTTGATATTAACCAACTAACGCTGCATCAGGATTTGTCTTTAGGATCCTCCAGATTATCCAGTGGGAAAAGATTATCTGCCATAAGGTCATCTGCCATCGTCATTTCCGGGGCGGAGGATGAATTGGTATCGCTCATGGGGATCATTTGATTGTCATCAGCAACATCAATTGGCATGTTGGGACTGGCGGCTTTTTTTGCAGCCGGATTATCCGCCAGGGCTTTTTCAATCTCTGCCAACTCTTCTTTACTGCCCTTGCCAGCGATCAAGCGATACGCCATATACCCCAATACCAAAACCACAAGATTACCTATGCCCAAGCCGATAAACAGCCACAGATTGCTTGAATCCGCCTCGGGTTCAGTTTCCGGCTCAGCTGCGGCTTCAGGCTCACTGGCTGCAGAAGCCGCTGCGGCACTTTTGGGCTGCTCATCGGACAGTACAGCCACCTCATCAGGAAAATTGAATTGGTCGGCTTTGATAGTTTCCGTCAGCGGGCTACCATCGATCTGCGCACCTTCCACTTGCAGCACTATCTCGTATCGGGCGACCTGCACTGGGGCAAAGGAAAACTCCCAATATTCCTTGCCGATGATATTGAGTTGCTGCTCCAAATTATTATCTTTGGAGTTTTTAATAATTGCCTTTACCTTGGTATTGGCAACATCCACAACTTCCAGATCGGCAACAAGGCGGTAAACCCAGGTTTTTTTACCTGCATTCTCTTCCACCTGCTTTTCAAGTTTGAAGGCGGAATCGGTAATGTTGAGATGGTGAATGTATTCGCGCTTAAATGTCTTACCGTCAATAAGAATACTGACATCATATTCACCCTGCCCGTCAAAACCGGTGAGTTCCTGTTGGAAAATGCCGTCAGCCGGTGCCGGGCGGGTTAAATCAATTTCTTCGATTTCTGCCGAACCCACTTTCGCAAGCAGTGCATTACCCGTCAACAGACCAAGAAAATCGCCATTGATAATCGTTTTGCCGTTTTCCTGAAAGGAATAAGCCAGATCCAATGTTTGTCCTGAGCGTAGGTTGCTTTTCAGTGGCTGCACCACCAATTGCATATTGCTGACCACAGTAACCCGGCTGCCTGGTGCCATATCGGTTTTGACTTTCCATTGGCCTACTTGTGGCTGTTGTACCGTAATCAAATCGTATTTGTCGGTACGATACCAATTGACGTTGCCCTTAGGGTCGGTCTCACCGTACTCCTTGCCATCGGGTGCAATAATGATGGTAGCGGGAACTTCTGCACGGCGAAAAATCAAGGCAGTAAACTCCTGAATGCTCGCATCCACCAGAAAACCATTTTCATCAAGTGGTACACGTTCAGCGGGAACCGCTTGATCAAAAATTCGCAAAAAAGTCTTCATTAATTCGTCTGCAGTATCAGCCACCTCAAAAACACCATCGGTGGCAATAGATAACTTTTTCATCAACTCCTGGTCTGCATCACTGGATAACGCAATTGTGTGGATGCGGTAATCTGCCTGCTTCAAGCGTGGTAGTAATTCAGTAAGTATGCGTTTACGTTCATTTAAATTCACCACCGCTTCTTTACTGATATCCACCACACCATCAGTCAGCAAAATAATATTGCGCCGATAATCTGTGGATGGGATAGCGTAGTCCTCAGTCGCTTTTTCCAATGCCGCCCCAATATTGGTAAACATGGCCACCGAGTTTATCGTGACAGCTTTTTGGGCACCCTGAGTACGCCAGTTTTGGTCAACCACCTGATGGGGAACCAGCATATTAACGGACTGCCCAAAGGTCCACAGGCCAGCTTTACTGTTGTCTGGCAGCAACCGCACGATCAAATCCACTGCGGGTTTACGCAAATTTTCCGGGTCGGTTTTTTTCATACTGCCGGATATATCAATAATGACTCTCACGTCGGCAGGTAACGGCTTGGTAAAATCATCTGCCAAGCTTGCATGGGCAAACACCAGCAGGCAGGACACTAGTAGATAAATAAGATGGCGCATGAGAGTTCCCGTTAAAATCGTTTCAGCATTGGAGCCGCCTCAACCTGCAACTTTTTTATGCTTATATCGCCATTAGTTATAGCAGCTGCGAGCGAATCCGCCATTTTGGACTGCGCGGCACTTTGTAAAAAATGGTGCCCAAAAAAACAAAAAGCCAGCACGGAGGCTGGCTTTTTGATGTGTAACGCGATCAGGGAGAATTTAGCGAACGGCGCGGATCGGCTCTTCAAGTAGCAACTCATCGCGTGCGATCCGCTCTTCGCGGCTTAAACCCCGCGTACTGGCAGTGCGGCGGTTATTGGACGAAGAATCAAAGTCGTCCTGCGTCTCTGGGAGTACGTAGCCTTTACCAGGCTGAACCTTGCGATAATCCTGTTCAGTTGACACTTCGACTTTGCTGCGGGTCAGCAGTTGGTAAATCAACGATAGAATCAGCGCGCCAATCCAAAAACCCAGCATAAGTTTCAATACGGGTCTGATGGAGATAAAGCCTCCATCGAAATAACCGAATACCAGTGTGTAAATCGCCGGCGCCATCGTCATAGCTTCTGCATCGACC
>DQHS01000248.1 GCA_003524365.1 Cellvibrio sp.
CCCCTTTTTCAAAGAGGGGCAGGGGTGATTAAATTCGCCCGATTAAAGCTGCGCACAAGCCGATAACGCTCCAACAACGACTACCGAAAACACAATTTTAGGTAACAGCCTTGCATTTGTAGTTTTAACTATTCCTATAACCCCTGCAATAATTAACACGGTAGAAATAAACTCCGCCTGCGTAAAACTCATTCCCCATAAATGATATTCGCTATTGATGCGGATTTTCTCAATCAGTAAACGTTCAAAACCGCTCAATAAAAGATACGCGGAAAAAAGAAAACCGGTTTTGTAATGTGTTTTGCGGATGCCCCACAACAACGCAAAAATTAAAAATGCGGCTAGCACTTCATAGATTGGGGTTGGATAGACTCCGGGGGCGGAAATAATAGTGCCGATAGCATTGTTGTCGTAAGTTTGTGCCCAGAACCAATCGGGTAACCAGTTGGGTTTGATGGACATGTTGGCAGCAGTGCCCCAATCACCGTCGCCAGATATCTGGCAGCCCACGCGTCCAATCCCGTAGCCTAAAATTATTGAAGGGGCTAAAGCATCGAGCATCGGCACTATGGGTACTGCACGTTTTTTCAAAAATACCGCGCCTGCGATAGCACCTAAAATAAGCCCGCCGAAAATTGAAAATCCCTCGCGTGAAAAAATCATCGCAAGTGGGTCTTGGATAAATTCGCGCGGATATTCGAGAAGATGAAAAATGCGTGCGCCTATTACACCGAATATCGCGCATATCATCGCAAGATCGGAGATTAATAAATGCGTGGCGACGGGTTTATTTCCTGAGATGACTACACCAGGAAGCTTGCCTAATTGTTCGAAGCGGATAACTTCCTTTTTGCCTACCCATGCGGCGGTAACAATTGCCAGTGCAACAAATGCGCCGAACATTGCGATAGGCAGTTGGATGTTTGTGCTGAACAGGTGATTAATTAAGTCACTGAGGTTGGGGTAAGACATTGGGTTAATCTCCATATAGATGAATTTCCAAGCGGAGCTTGGGAGAAAATTTTAAGTCGGGCAAAAGCGAATCCCTCTAACCCCCTTTTACAAAGGGGGAACTACAGAGTGCAAATATCATAAATTGGCACACGCCCNNTTGAAAAAGGGGGGCAGGGGGGATTCAATCAATGCAACTTCAAACGCGGTCTCAACCATTTATTTAATCTGCCACCCAACATCACCAATCCAGTTTTAATAATTCCGTGAATGGCGATTTGGTGCATGCGATAAAGTGAAACGTAAACCAAACGTGCGAGACGGCCTTCGATGAAGACGCTGCCGCTGCTTAGGTTGCCCATTAGATTGCCGACGGTGGAATAACTTGCAAGTGAGACGAGTGAGCCGTAGTCGGTGTATTTGTAGGCTTTGAGTGGTTTGTTGTTGAGCAGGGCAACAATGTTGGTGTAACAGGCGCTTGCCATTTGGTGCGCGGATTGCGCGCGCGGTGGTACGCGGCTGCCATCTGGATTTAAAAATTGGGCGCAGTCACCGATGGCAAAAATATTAGGGTCGCGCGTTGTTTGCAAAAATTCATTCACGTGCAATTGGTTGATGCGATTACTTTCAAGGCCGGCGAGGTTGGCCATAAAATCCGGCACTTTAATGCCCGCTGCCCAAACGATTAAATCCGCCGCAATCAATTGNNAGTGCGGGCAAAATTCTGGGGCCAGCTTCAACAATGGTAACTTTCAAGTGATCATTGGAGATTGCATTAAATCCATAGTTATGAATTTCATGCACGGCATGATGCAACTCAGCCGAGAGTTCCACGCCGGTTGCGCCTGCGCCGACGATGGCGATGCGCACATAATCTTCTGCACCGGTTAAACGTTGAATGCGCAAAAAACGGTTGAGTAATTTAGTGTGGAATTTATGCGCTTGCGCTGGGCTATCGAGAAAAATGCAGTTGTCTTTAATGCCGGGTGTATTGAAATCGTTAGAGATGGAGCCGAGCGCAAGGATCAAATAATCATAGGGGATGCGCGTAGAGGGTAAAAATTCTACACCGTCCTCGTCCTGCATTGGCGCTAAAACCACTTCTCGTTTTTCGCGATCGAGATCGATCATGCTGCCGACGCGAAAGAAAAAGTGATGCGCATTGGCGTGGCCGCGATAGCTCACTGCATCCACATCTTCATCCATAGTGCCCACTGCAATTTCATGCAGCAACGGTTTCCATAAATGCGTCGTGTTGCGGTCAATCAAGGTAATTTCCGCTTTCTTTTTGCGGCCTAGTTTGTCGCCCAATTTGGTGGCGAGTTCAAGGCCACCAGCACCGCCACCGACAACAACAATGCGCGGAGTGTTGCTTAAAGGATTGCTTGGGGTTTGCGTTTGCATAGCAGATACCTGCAGGTAAGTTGATAAAACTCTCTCATCGCAAGCGCGCTCAATC
Source organism: Cellvibrio sp. (assembly GCA_003524365.1). Classification (GTDB taxonomy): domain Bacteria; phylum Pseudomonadota; class Gammaproteobacteria; order Pseudomonadales; family Cellvibrionaceae; genus Cellvibrio. The sequence continues at coordinate 2,411 of DQHS01000248.1, forward strand.
AGCTGGGTATTTTGCTCCCATGCTGGTTAAGAAATGGCGTGCGAGCGGCCGCTCAATAAAGCGGTATGTATTTTGTTGGAGCGCGGCTGAAAAGTTTTGTCTTGCTGCGGATAGTTTTCCCGCACTATAGTCGCGATAGCCGGAATAAAAAAAGTATTCGGTCAACTCGCAACTGTTTTTTGCGGTTTGTTCAAATTGGCTGCGCGTCATTTTATTAGTCCAAAATGCGTAGACTGCCGCTTCCCACTCACTCCTAAAGACCAATTGTTTTTGCGGTATTAGTTTGCTGAAGTCCATATCGGCTTGTTGCCCGATAATGTCGGCTTTGATTGCATCATAAACGCTGATGTTTTTTTGCGCTTGTAAATAGTCTGTAAAACTCAATGCCGCTTTCGTCCACTCACCCGAGTTCATATAAATTTCGTGATAGGCCGCATCACCAGTGGTGAGCCCTTTTGTTCGGGCTTGTTCTAACAATGTATGCGCCGTGCGCTCTTTACCCAGGATTGAATAATTTTGAGCACTGAAGGCAATATTTTCCGCCGTCGGTTCCAGCTCGACCAGAATGCTGGATTCATGCAGGGCCAACTGATAAAGATTTTGATCTAGATACAAACGGGCCAGGGCGAAATGTAGCGCGCCTGTCTCGGGCGCGAGTGGCACTGCCTGTTGATAGAAGTGAATCGCATCGCTTATATAAGCCGTTTGTTGGTAGCTGCAACCGTTTGCTTCGGCGCGCGCCTCATAGGTGTTGGCGATGGCTTCGTATAAATCCCCTGAGTCGGTGATTTGTTCCGCGCCGAGTTTCAATGTGGCGAGCGCTAGTGGAAAGTAATTTTCCTCGCGATACATTTTGGCTAGTTGTATATAGGCTTTATCGCTTGCGGGTTGCTCGTGAATGGCCGCGAGTAAGGCGCTATACAGCTCAGGGTGATTTTTCTTGCCGGATTTTTTTTGCACAAGATAATGATGCAGGAATACACCCAGCGACGGTGCGTTAACTTCTTTTTGGGTTGTCGTGGATAGTTGGTTAAAGATGCTACTGGCTTCGGTAAACGCTTGGTCATTGCCTGCAACAATATCCTCGTAATAAATGTTGTAGAGGAGCTTGAGTGTAGCGATGTTGCCCGGTACCAGTTTCAATACCTGGCGGAAATTTTTTATAGCCAGCTCGCGGCTGCGCGCTGATTTATTTTTTTCGGCGTAGACAATATACGCAAGGCCGAGTTTGTAATGCAGCTCGGCATTGTTGGGTGTTTGTTCTACTTCTGCTTCCAGTGCGGCAATTTCTGGTGATGCACTTGTGACAGTAGTGATAGTGGCTGCTGGCTCAATGAGCGGCTGGTGGCTACAGCCGCTCATCAGCAGGAGTGTTGCTGTTAACAATCCTGCGCTGAGTAGCGGGTGATATGTGCGGCGCGACTGTCGGAATAAAATCATTGCATTGGCCTCAGAGTTTGTAGCCCAAGGCTTCTGCTTTTTTAAATGACGCATCAGATTCTGGTAGTAATTGGTTATACCCCTGTGCCAGCCCCAACACATAATGTGCTTCCGCTTTTTTGGGTGACACTTTTACTGCTTGTCGCGCAGTCGCCAAAGATTTTTCATAGGCGCCATTTTTGATGTGCAATTTGGTCAGCGCAATTAGGCTGGCTACATCGGTTTTACCCTTGGTTTCCAGCGTGATTAATTCGGCAGCCGTTTTGTTGTATTCATAACTCAAGGTCCAATCGTTGGATTCGATTAGCTCGTTAGTTTTTTGATAAAAGTCGGCATAGTCTTTTAGCTCCACCTTTACTGCTTTTACAGTGAGATTTTGGCTTATTACGTAACGATTTTTTTCCTGGTTACCGCTTTGGGTCAGGGTGTAGTAGGCGTTGTCGATATTTTCACCCTGGGTGTTGAGCTGCAACTGGTGATTACTGCCGGGGCTGGTAAATACAACGCGCGAGCGCAGGTTGTAACCGGGATCTACCACGTAAGGTTGTTTGCGATCTTGCGCTTTGTGCAGATTGCGTAAATCTGCAAATAAATTGGTGAGTTGGGTGATGCTGAAACTGTAATTGATCGGGTCTTTATCGCCGCCCCACACATTGGTAAAACTAAAGCGGCCGCTAATGGTGAAGGGGTGCCACAGATTGTCGGCATTGCTCGCGGTTAATTCGGTGACTTCAGCAGCGTTATAAATTTGGCCAATCAATTCGCGGAAGTATTTATCGCGCTCGTTGGAATACTGCCACATGCTGCGCAGGCGCTGCTCATACAAGCCGCCGAAATGTAATTTGAAACTGGCTTGCGCATCGCGACCGCTAAATTTGTCAAACACCAATTCCAGCTCAGCAAAATGTTCTTTGGCTGGGAGCGCGGGCAACACGCTGATCGCCTTGGTGTTCTCGTTCACTATTAATGCTGGTTGGTCTTCTATGCCAACTGAAAACCCGGGATATAAACTGGTTTCGCCGGTGGTGTCCATCCAGATTTCTTGCAGACCATTTTGCGCAGGAATATGCACAATCATATGGTCAAAACTCACACCCGGTACTTGCATATCCGGTATACCGCGCCCGCGCGTAATAATTAATGCGGGGTTAGCGGTTATGCCTAATTGGCGCAATAGCATCACCGCCAACACAGTTTGATCTTTGCAATCCCCGTAACCATTTTTGAGTACTTCAAACGCATCGTGAGGTTCATAGCCGCCGCGCCCCACATGTGCAAATACGTAGCGCACACGATCTTGAATTGCGCGGTAAACCGCTTTGGTTTTTGCTTCAGGTGTGAGCGCTGTTTTTTTAATCTCGGCAATTAATGCATCGAGCTTTGTATCACTGACTAAATGCGGTTCGATCAACTGATCAGCCCAGACCGCCACGTCATTCCAGTTAGCGGTGGTTGCCACGCGCAAGTAGGGCGCGTAGTCGTGCTCGCGCGACATGTCACTTTGCAAGTCAATTTTGGCGAGATTTTTTCCTGTCCAGGTGATGGTTTGTCGTGTGCCTTTGGTGCTGCGTTTTTGGGTAATGTGATAGCGGCTGGCATCGCTGCTGATGAGCTTAATCGCTGTCGGTGCAGTGATTTTTAATTCGCTCACCACAATAGCGTCTGCGCGAGTGCCTTGCCCGGCGGCACGATCTTCCCACCAATGGAAACTGAAACTGTCAAACCATTGGTCGGGCACCATTTTTTTGGTATCGGTGTAGCGATACTGGAATTCGATAATTGAACCTTTGCGCACATTGGGCAGCGAAAATAATAATTCTTTGCGGTCGTGATAAAAATTTTCGTCGGTGGGGCTTTGGATTTGCGTGGCATCGGCTTTGATGCTATCCATCTTGCCATCGGGTGTGCGCACGTTGGCGAACTCAAGTGCTATGTCTTCATAAAAACTATTGAAACTCACGCTGATCTGGCTGTAGTCGCGCACGGCTTCATCGCTATTAATGTAGACCGCCACATAAGAGGTAGCATGGCTCATTAATTGTTCGTCGATATGCACCCGGGTTTTGCGCAGGATGACTTGCGCTTCGCTGGTGCTATCGGGTTTAAAACTGCGCATCAGGGATTTTAATGTGGGTGCGATGCGTTCGGATTTTTTATCACTACCTTTGTGATTGTCCGCCCACACCAGGCTGCCCGTCGTTAACAGGCAAGTTAACAACAAGCTGCGCAAGCAAAACAGTTTGCTTAAAAAATCTGACACGCACTCTCTCCAAAACAATACAAAATTAAAAACCAATTAGTGTTTTTGTTTATTACTATTCGCTGCAGCGCAATTTTTCTAGAGTTTGATCCACTGACGCTTAGCCGCGCTTTCAAAGATTGCATCAATTGCGCGCATATTGGCGATGGCATCATCAAGCGATGTTGGCACAGCGCTGTTGTTGAAGATGCTGAGTGCAAAGGCATCGCCCATAGCGCTGTAATGGTTGTCATCGGGAACTTCAATTACCTCTTGTACCCGGTTGCGGGTAATGCGCACGCGTTGCACGGGATCAGTGCTGTCATTGTAAAAAGGGCGCTCAAGGTAAAGGCTGCCTTCATCGCCGATTGCTTCAACATATTGCACTGGTTCAATTTTGGTGGCGGCGGTAAAACTCGCGCTGCCTGCAGAAAATTCCATTATGCCGGAGGTGATGCAATCCACTTCTTCACCGGGCATAGGTGTGATTTGGCCGAGTACTTGTGTTGGCTCTTCGTTGAATAACCAGCGCGACAGAGAGATGGAATAGCAGCCAACATCCAATAACGCACCGCCACCCCATTCCGCTTTATTACGAATATTATCGGGTTCGCGGTTGTTGTAAGAAAAATGTGAATGTACCGCGTGCAGTTTACCAATGCGACCTTCATCAACCAGTTGCTTGGCAAGCTGCCATTGCGGATGAAAGCGATACATAAACGCCTCCATCACTTTCAGTTGCGGATGAGCGCGAGCGGCATCGACCAACCGTTGCGCATCGGCGCTATTCAAACCCAGCGGTTTTTCGCAGAGAACGTGCTTGCCAGCCTGCAGCGCTTTGATCGACCACTCCACATGCAGATGATTGGGTAATGGGTTGTAAATCGCATCGATATCCGGATCGGCCAGTAATTCCTCATAGGTTCCGTAGGCACGCTCGATATGTAACTCATCGGCTACGCGGCGTGCACTTTGAGTATCGCGTGAGCATATGGCGAGGACCTGATTGTGAGTAGATTTTTGCAGGGCGGGAATGACTTTTTCGCGGCCGATTTTGGCGGTGCTGAGTACTCCCCAACGAAGTTTTTTCATGGATGATCCTGTGCGTAAAAGCCTGAATGGCTGGATAGATAATAGAAGCCCAGTGTAGATGATTTTGCCTGTTATTTGCCTGTAAATGCGGTATTGATTTGTCTTTAGCCTCCGCTGTTATAGCGTGTAACTTGGCGATAGCCTTGTGTTTGGCTAGGCTACACTGGTNNTCAATGCGACCTATGCGCAGCAGCAGTTCGCGGTAACGGTGCAGGCTGCGACGACCCTGTGTGTTACGTTAATTTGTTCTGTGGATACGGATCGCAGTGCCGAAGGCATCAAAGCCAATCTCGACAGCGCAAAAGCGAGCCTTGACCAAACCTTGGCTGCTGCGAATGTCACGGAGCAGGTTGATGAAGCAGTGCACGCGGCTTTGCAAAATGTGCTGGGTTCAGCGGGCGACTTTAGCTATGGCACACGNNGCGTGGGCACCTGTTTAAAAAACGATGCCCACGTGCGCCATTACCAGGGCAAAACCTCGCCATTGGAATGCCAGAAAGTACCGCTGTTTTCCAGCGTCAGTCCGGCGATTCGCTGGCTTAAACGTTGGGCAGATTCATCCGCCGAAATATCGCCCCCAAAATTTACCATCGCTGTTTGCACATAACCNNGAGGTGTTATCGGCAATCGAACCCATGCGGCTGGTGATAAAAGCGATTTTTGCACCCGCATTTAAATTGCCGAGCAGCGCTTCGGTCACGCGCAAGGGTGCTTCGGCGTTGATGAGAAATTGTTGTTGAATGGAGTGGTAATCAATAGCGCCCAAATTTTCGTGTTGGAATATGCCCGCATTATTGATCAACAAATCAATTGCTTTACCCTCCAGCGTATCCGCGAGTTGCGCCAGTGCATGCGCATCAGTCACATCCACTCCGGCAATCACCCGCGCACCTGATTCAGTCAGCTCCGGCGACGCGGTGCGGCACAGGCCAATCACTTTCCAACCTTGAGCGAAATAGGTTTTACACAGCGCCAAGCCTATGCCGCGATTCGCGCCAGTGATCAATACGGTTTTCATAGTGGTTCGCTCCATTTTGTAAATTTGCACCATGGTGATGTATGGGCAAGAGCGTAACTGATTTGCGGCCTTTGCTGGCTAATTTTTTACCGTGAGTTTAACCAG
>DQHS01000176.1 GCA_003524365.1 Cellvibrio sp.
CTCATCAAATGACGGCGGGCCATAGCTGCCAGCGTTGTTGGAGAATCCGTAACGCTCAATGGGAATTCCACCTGCACCAGTATCGATCTGGCCATTTTCGTTCTCATCCTGAAACAGTTTTACCGCGTAATTGCCTGCGGGCAAGTCAGCAAAATCCAGCAAAATTGTTGTCTCTGCAACTTTTACCTTTTTCACCGCTACCCAATTGCTATTGGAGTTGTAGTGCTCCTCTTTGTCATATACCGCCACCAGCAAATCACCCTTAACGGTTTTGATGTTACTCACGCTCAAGGTCAGTTCATGGGCAAAGCTTGGCAAAACGAAAAATACTGTAGCGATAGTTAATGCACCGGTGCTCATACGCATACGAATCTCCTTGGTAGATGGGCCGGGTTGATTCCCGATAGAAGCTTCANNCATAAGCAACACTCGCGCGAACCTCAGGTGTCATTACTCACTTTTAACCGCTGACAAAACTCATCAATCGGCAGTGACAAATGTATATCGCAATACCAGGGGGCGTTTTACATGACGTATGTCCTATTTAGCCTGTGTCAATTAAAGCCTAAGATGGCAAGCTCGGGTTGGCGCACCCGAGGCAGAGCAGAGGCACAAACCCGAATGTACAGACCACAATGAAAAAAGATAATTATCTACTGACCTTCGCCGGNNTTTATCACTTGGGCTGCAGTGGCTTACGTGGAGTTTGGCCTGCTCGCCGATTCGCCATTCTTGTGGCTAAGTGTGCTCGGCTACAGCACCTTCTTGTTGTTGTTTTTGACCATCGGTAGCGGCTATGCCGATAAGATTGCCCTTCGTAAAACACAAATCATTTTATACGCGCAACTTTTGATAGCGCTGCTGCTTATACTGGTTCATGTCGGGCAAATATCNNTGGTGTGGGCGGCACAATTGCCGGATTATTTCTCCCGCCGAAATGCGGTTATCCAGGTCATTATCAGCAACCTGTTTTTCTATTTGATTCAGATTAACCTTTGGCAGGAGGATAGCGCTGTACTTAACACGCTTATTTATTGTGGCTTCCAGCTTTTTGCCCTTGCCACTTCTTTTGCGCGCGTCAACGAAAAGCACGCCCGCGAACAGCTTGAACAAGTGAACCAGCAGTTGCTGACCACGCGTATTATATTGGCGCAATCGAGCAAGCAGGATGAACGTTTACGTATTGCGCGCGACCTGCACGATATTCTCGGCCATCAACTCACCGCGCTCAATTTACAACTGGAAATTTTGCAACACAAAGTTGCTAGCGATTTAACTGCATCAGTTGCTGACACGAAAAATCTCGCCAAACAATTACTCGATAATATCCGCGCGGTAGTGCGCAACCAGCGTGTGCCCTTAACCGTAGATATACGCCAGGCTGTGCAAGTATTGTCGTTGCGGTTGCCGCAACTGCAATTGACTATGGAAGGCGAACTGCAGCTGGAATCAGCAGAACTTGCCGAACAACTATTATTATGTATTCAAGAAGGCATCAGTAACGCCCTGCGCCATGGTCGTGCTACACATATCAAACTCTCACTTCAACAACTGGGTAAACACATTACTATTTTGCTTGATGATAATGGCGGCGGCTGTGGCGATCATATAAATCCAGGGAGCGGTTTGCTCGGCATTAATGAACGACTACAAGAATATAAGGGCGCGGCTACACTAAGCCCATTGGTGCAAGGCTCGCGTTTACGCATTTCTCTGGAGCAACAGCATGCTTAATATTGGCTTGGTCGACGATCAGGAATTAGTGCGCAAAGGTATTGCTGGTCTATTGGCACTTTCTGGAAAAGCAATCGTTGGCTGGGAAGCAAATAACGGTGCAGCTGCATTAATTGCGCTTGCCAATAATCCTGTGGATGTGATTCTCGCTGATATTCGCATGCCGGTGATGGATGGCATAGAGTTGGTAAAAGCATTACGAGCGCAACAAAATTTCACGCCCGTACTAATGCTGACAACCTTCGATGACAGTGAATTATTTGTACAGAGTTTAAAAGCAGGTGCGAATGGTTTTCTATTAAAAGATGTTTCGCTGCAAAAACTGGTCAGCAGTCTTGAGGCGTTAGCGCAGGGTACCGATTTTCTTGCTGAAGCCGCTATGTTGCAGGAATTTCAGCGATCAAAAAATATAGAACAAAAAATTGATCTTTCGCAGCGCGAACTGCAGATCTTGCGCTTGCTCGCAGGCGGATTTTCCAATAAAGAAATTGCGCGCGCCGTATTTCTCGCGGAAGGTACAGTTCGCAATCATGTATCCAATTTGCTCGCCAAGCTGGATTGCCGAGACCGCACCCAAGCGGTTTTAAAAGCGATAAATCTGGGAATTGTTTAAACGAGATTAGCCTTACAGCTGGAATTGCAAACGCGCGAGCTGCTGATACAAATCACTGTTCGCCAACAATTCCGTATGCGTACCACTCGCAACAATTTTCCCCTGTTGTAAAACCAGAATGCGATCAGCATTCACTACTGTCGATAAGCGATGCGCAATCATAATGGTGGTGCGATTTTTCATCAGCACTTCCAGTGCTTGTTGCACTGCTTGTTCGCTGTTGGAATCGAGTGCGCTGGTCGCTTCATCCAATAATAAAATTGGCCGATCCGCGAGAATTGCGCGTGCAATTGCAATACGCTGTTTTTGTCCGCCTGATAAACGCACACCGCGCTCACCAAGATACGTATCCAACCCTTCTGGCATTTGCTCAATAAACTCCAGTGCAAAAGCGGCTTTGCACGCGGCGATAACGTCTGCATCGCTAGCATCCGGGCGCGCGTAACGAACGTTGTCGCGCACACTCGCTGCAAAAATTACCGGATCTTGCGGCACTAGTGCGATGCGCTCGCGCACTTGTTGGATATCGGCATTTTTTAAATCGACACCATCCAGATAAATCTCACCCGCAAGCGGATCGTAAAAGCGCTGCAACAATTGGAACACAGTAGTTTTACCCGCACCCGATGGCCCCACCAGCGCAATTTTTTCACCGGGATTCACACGCAGATTAAAACCATCGAACACCGGTGTATCCAGTCGCGTGGGGTAGGCAAAATTTACCGCGCGCATTTCCACCGAACCGCGTGCAGGCGTGGGCAACCTTTCCGGATTTTCGCGCATCGGCAATGTCGATGGTGTCGCTAATAATTCTACTAGCCGCTCGGTAGCACCTGCTGCGCGTTGCATATCGCCAATCACTTCCGAGATTGTGCCCATAGCGCTTGCGACTATCACCGCGTAAAAAATAAAGGCGGATAACTCGCCACCACTGATACTGCCGGCCAAGACATCGTGACCGCCGACCCACAAAATCATCGCTACTGCGCTGAATACCAGGGTAATAACAGCAGCGACCAATAGTGCGCGCTGGCGAATGCGTTTTACACCGGTGCCGAAAGTTTGCTCCACGCGCTGATTGAAGGATTCAACCGATGCCGATTCATGACCATAGGCCTGCACGGTGCGAATTTCATGAATAACCTCATCGGTATAAGCGCCCACATCCGCCACGCTGTCCTGACTCGCGCGCGCAAGTTTGCGCAGACGGCGACCGAACACGATGATCGGCACCAGTACAAAGGGAATCGCCACCAACACCAGCGCCATCAATTTCAAACTGGTGACTGCCAACATCACCAGGCCACCTAATAATAGGAGGGCATTGCGCAAAGCCATGGAAACGCTGGAGCCGATCACGGTTTCCAACTGAGTGGTGTCGTTAGTCAGACGGGAAAGTACGTCGCCGGTACGGTTTTGCTCAAAGAAAACGGGCGACAGGGTTAATAGATGGGAGAACACGCGGCGGCGTAGATCGGCCGTGATCCGCTCACCCAACCAGGAGACTAGATAAAACCGGCTGTAAGTCGCCACCGACATCACCAGAATAACCCCTAGCAATCCCAGCAGTGCATAGTTAAGCAGCTCGGGGCNNCAAAACCTTTATCGATTACCTGCTTCAAACCCTGGCCGATCAACAATACACAGGCGGCAGCAACTACCAAGGCGATAAGAGCAAAACCAATTCGCAGGCGATAGGGGCGAAGGAGATCAAGCAGAATCTGACGGCGGGATAGAGTTGCATCGGCAGATGGATGAAGGGATAGCGACATTTGTGGTTTCCGCAGAGATGGGTAAGCTCAGGGAACAATTG
>DQHS01000135.1 GCA_003524365.1 Cellvibrio sp.
TTATTCCGGACAGTAGTGCGCGAACGCGGGTATCCATAAAAATCAACAGCTCGGATTAGCTGTGCTGGTCTACGGCTCCTGCTCTCGCAAGAATGACGAATAATTCAGGGGTTCCGTAGTTTTTGGAATAATTTTATGTTTGTGGGTTTTGATTACGGTACGTCTAACTGCGCAATGTCCTGGCTTGATAAGGGGCGCGCAGCATTAATTCCGCTCTATGGCGATGATGCGTTTGTTCCATCCACTTTATATGCGCTGGAGCGTTCATTTATTGCGGAATTAATTGCGCAGCAATTGCCTGATGGCGATGCAAAAATTGATTATGCGCGCAGCCGTTCAGCGCTGCTTGGGCAGGCGCGCGCCGGAAAAAGCGAACATGATATTGACCAGGTGCGCGACGGCATATTTTTTGGAAGTGAAGCGATTGCGCATTACATAGGCGCACCGGGTGAAGGCTATTTTATTAAATCGCCCAAGTCCTTTTTAGGTGCGAGTGGTTTGCGCCAGCAGTCGGTCGATTTTTTTGAAGATGTTGTCGCAGCAATGATGCTCAATGTTAAAAGTCGTGCCGAGCAATACCTGCAAAAAGAGATTACTCAGGTAGTGATTGGTCGCCCGGTAAACTTTCAAGGCGTTAATGCGCAAGAGAGCAACCAGCAGGCACAAGCGATTTTGGCTGCGGCCGGCAAGCGCATCGGTTTTACCGATATTGAATTTTTGTTTGAACCGCTAGCCGCTGGTTTCGATTTTGAAACGCGCTTAACCGAAAACAAAACCGTGCTGGTAGTCGATGTGGGCGGCGGTACTACCGACTGCTCCATGGTACTAATGGGGCCGCAGCATATTCAGCAACTGGATCGTGCGCAGGATTTTTTAGGCCATACCGGCGAGCGTATCGGCGGCAATGATTTTGATATCCAGCTAGCGCAAAAAATATTAATGCCGCACTTCGGAATGTTATCGCCCCTGAAAACCGGCCTGCCTATGCCGCTCATGCCTTTTGTGAATGCGATGGCGATTAACGATATAGGTGCACAAACGGAATTTTATGATCTCAAAACCAAACTCTTATTGGAGCGATTAACGCGCGAAACCCATGAGCTGGAATTGCTGGAGCGCTTTATCAACATGCGTGAAGGCAAACATAATTTTTCCGTAGTGCGCGAAGCAGAGCTGGGAAAAATTGCACTCTCGTCACAAGCGCAGCACCGCTTCCCACTGGATTTTATCGAGAAAAATTTAGCGCCTGAATGCAGTGCAGAAGATTACGCCGAAGTAAGTGCGCAACTCCTGCAAAAAATCGCTGCCCTCATCAGCGAAGCGACACAGCAAGCCGGTACGCAACCGCACATCGTCTACATCACCGGCGGCAGCGCCAAATCGCCGCTGATCCGCAAAGTTATTCGCGAATTATTTGGCGATGAAATCGCAATTGTCGATGGCGATCACTTTGGCAGTGTGGCGGCGGGCTTGGGTGTTTGGGCGGAGCGGGTGTTTGGTGAAAATTAATTTTTCAGGTGTGCATTCCTTAACTTGAATATTTTACGCCAGCAGAATAAAGCTGAGCTGGGTGCATGGCGTCGTCGGCATCTGTAACGAGTAAAAGTTCAATAGTATTATCTTTTCTCTCGGCCTCAATACCTTCGAGCTTTACTTTTTTATCTACCTGTTCCAGTGATGTTAGTTCACCCTTCTGGTTGATCATACCAATAGCAGAACCCAAGCACGCACCATCTGTATAGGAGTCCTCTGTGTTTTCGGCGCTTGCTGTAAATATTATCTCGCCGCTGTTAAGTGTTGTTGCATCGGTAAAGCAGAGTGGAATTTGATTTATTTCACCCAAATTATAAGGCGTGATGTGAATGTGCGGTTCGTGTTTTTTATGTGGCTTTAAAAGCAGGCGATAAAAATCGTCAAGCGAAATCCGAATGCTTGCATTCAATTTATTTTTCTTGTTGCCGCGTTGAAATAAAAATATGTTGTCTTGGGTAATTGCAGCACCTTCAATATTTAATTTTCCGACCTCTTTTTTCAAGAAGTCGTAAAATTTCTCAAGCTCGATAATGGTTGGCTGCCCGGAAATATCTCCGTGTTGACTCAGTGAAATTAATGCACTGCGATGGCGATTCTTTTTGGAGCCAGATCCAAGCGCGAGTAGTACCGGGTGCGATGAGTTATTAAAAGTGGGTAGTAGTGTAAGTACTTCCACATCCGGTTTCTCTGCTTTACGCTCTTCGAGCTCCAGAGGCAGCTCACCATCGAAACAGCGATGCAACTGTCCTGGGGTATTTCCGTCCAATAAAAATTGCCCCAAGTGCAGCTCATCATCCGCTACCACGTATAACCAGCGACCTACTTGCACCAACCCACTTGCCGCGCTCAAATGTGCATGGCGGTCGGCTTGTGGGGGAGTTTCCAGTAACAGGCTTTTTAATTCGGTCAATTGGATCACTTTCTGCTCCTTATGATTGTTGAGTTGGTGCTTTTTAATTGCACTACTGCCAGAAAAATCCCTAAGTGTCACGGCATCAACTAATCCTCCCTGGCAGCCGCACCTCTAAAAATAGTTTTAGAATATCAATCCATGTAATTTTGAAAAGTGTGTATGCATAAAATAATAAAACCCGTTTGAGCGCAATGCTGTTCACTTAAGG
>DQHS01000161.1 GCA_003524365.1 Cellvibrio sp.
GCCAACATTGCCTCCGCAATTCGTTTAAAGCCGACGATATTTGCTCCTACCACATAGTTCCCTGGCACCCCATATTCCTCAGCTGTTTCGAAACAGTTGGTATGGATATTCGTCATAATTTTTTGTAGCCGTTCTTCTGTATAGTCAAACGACCAGGCATCGCGACTAGCATTTTGTTGCATCTCCAGCGCTGAAGTTGCTACACCGCCAGCGTTGGCCGCCTTACCCGGCCCGTAAGCAATACCGGCGTCCAGAAATAGCTTAATACCTTCCGGCGTAACCGGCATGTTCGCGCCTTCAGAAACGCCAATGCATCCATTTTCAAGTAATGTTCTTGCGGAAGTTTTATCCATTTCATTCTGCGTCGCGCAAGGAAATGCAAAATCACAAGGGATATTCCAAATTACACCATCCGGGTGATACTCGGCTTCTGGATGTAACTGTTGATATTCGGAAATGCGTTTGCGTTGCACCTCTTTTATCTGTTTAACGGAATCCAAATTTAAACCACGTTTATCATAAACAACACCGCCAGAGTCAGAACACGCGACTACTCGCGCGCCGAGCTGGTTAAGTTTTTCTATCGCATAAATAGCAACGTTACCAGAACCGGATACAATACACGTCTTTCCTTCGAGCGATTTTCCGCGCACCTTTAACATCTCTTGCGCAAAGAACACTGCGCCATAACCCGTCGCTTCCCGACGGACGAGCGCCCCGCCCAACTGTGGGCTTTTACCAGTGAGCACTCCAGACTCATATCGATTGGTAATGCGTTTGTATTGACCAAACAAGTAACCTATTTCGCGTGCGCCTACACCGATATCACCGGCAGGCACGTCTGTCATTTCTCCAATATGACGATATAACTCTGTCATAAAACTTTGGCAGAAGCGCATAACTTCCGAGTCAGATTTTCCCTTGGGGTCAAAATCCGCCCCACCTTTTGCGCCACCAATAGGCATTCCCGATAATGCATTCTTAAACGTTTGTTCAAATCCCAGAAACTTGATGGTACCCAAATGTACTGAAGGATGAAAACGCAAACCACCCTTGTAGGGCCCAAGTGAACTATTAAATCCCACACGGAAGCCACGGTTTATTTGAACCTCACCTTTATCATCTTGCCAGGGAACACGAAAAATAATTTGTCGCTCTGGCTCGCAGATTCGCTCAATAATTTTCTGCTCAGCATATTCAGGGTGTTTATACAGCACTGGCCCTAGCGTCTCGATCACTTCTTTTACTGCTTGATGAAACTCATATTCACCAAAATTATGTGTTACTACATGTGAAAATATCTTTTGCAGTCTTTCGTTGATTACATTCATACCATCCCCTTTAATATTCGATGAAATTTAAAATCATACTTTTTCTGGTTGTGTAACTGAGACGACTTTCAGGTGTTTAATATTGCCGCCCGGCAAAGGCCAATCAATTTTGCCACCCACTCTCAGACCGATAAGTGCGGAACCAACCGGAGATAAAATGGAAATTTTCATTTTTTCAATATCTGCATCCATTGGATATACAAGACTGATAGTAGATTGCTCACCCGTACCCAAATCCAAAAATGTAACGGATGAATTCATCGAGACCACATCGACAGGAAAATCTGAATTAGGCACTATTTCTGCACGACCAAGCTCGTCATCAAGCATTTCTGCTGCTGATGTCTTGTATTTCTCCGTTAATGGAAGCAAGCGTTCATAGTCGTGATCGGAAATAATAAGTAAACTATTTTCTGTAATAGACATTTTTTACCTCAACGTATAGATGATAACGCGCCATTCAGCTGCGCGAAGAATGCGAAACCAACAGCAGATATAATTTGATGGGAGAATTTAGATCAGACGATTAAGCAATAAACGCTTAATCGCCTAAAATATGGAAGGCGCGAACGACATTATTCCGCTGCGCAGACCATAAAAATATGAGATGAAAGAAAGGGCGAGTATTCATAATTGAAACCTTACACCCTATTCTTGCCTGTAGCAAGTTATATGAGGCCGCATTTTCAATGCGTTTACCTTTCTTTAAAAGCGGCGAAAATTTGACTTAAATTTATTACTGGGTATGATTGGTTTTTACATTTATTTTTATTCAAAAATCTTCTTATGAACGCATTACACCGCTACATCCTCAAAAGAGTATCACTCGCCTTCCCCTGCTAAAGCAGAGCGGTTTATACGCTCGATCCTTCCTGTTTTATATTGACGCACTTTGTCCGCAATTACATTATTGGCGGAGGAACTTACATGCCAGCCAATCAGCTAGTCGATTTTCACAAATGGCTACAATCGTGTATTCGCCAATATTGCTTGGCAGCACCATGGGATACAAACAAAAATCCACATGATATTGAGAACTGCTTTTCTACAGCAGAACTTTTACTTAGAGAACCTGGCCGCCACATTGTCGTGGCTGCGCCAGGGAAAACTATTACGATATTTGATATGCAGATAAAAGAAGAATCAACTATTACTCTGGTATCACCCGATGAAAGCAATCCAAAAAACGGGAAAATATCTTATTTCTCCCTGTTGGGGTCAAGGCTGCTGGGGTGCAAGACGGGTGATATTGTTGAAATTCAATTATTTGGTCGAAAAGAATTCTTTCAGATAACTCATATAAAATCGTAGATCAGCAATTCCAGATGTAAACGAAGGAGATATAGCCCCATGCATGTTTTAGCTAGCCGCATGCTGTAGGTTTACGGAACAGCAAATTGCACCAAATATTTTTCTTTCGATAAAGATCGAGCGGCAATCGCAATCGAGGGATTTTTTATTCGGAGTAAAATTATGTCTAAAGAAAAACTGAAGAAAGAACCCCAAAAATCATTGAAAGATAAACGTAGAGAAAAAAAGGAGAAGCGGACTATAAAATCAATTTCCAGCATATAAGGAAGAGCATAAAACAGGGACGTGTACCCGCTGACGAATGATGCCGGATATCAAACTCCATATCCGGCTCATTTATCGCGCACTATCTATCAAGCCTTATCTGTGTTTCCCCCACCTACTGCACTATCCTTCGATGAAAAGAATAAGCCACACACAACCTGCCAACTTACCGCTAAAGCACCCACGATAAAGACCACATCGCCAAATGTGCGAACCCAGCGCAAGGTCACTAGCAAATCGGATTGCATAAACGATTCACTACGTGCGTACCACAGCCCCTCCGATGCGCTCGCGACAAACTGAATAATCCCAACCGGTAACAAACTGGTGAACAGCATTAGCGCCAAACCTATGTTCATCCACCAAAACGCCACCTTCATCAATTTATCGCTAAACACTAATTGCGGGC